>CAYMFQ010000077.1:2752-10515 GCA_964389335.1 uncultured Granulosicoccaceae bacterium | reverse complement strand
CTCTATGATGCCCAATGCGCGGTATGTCATGGTGTGTTCGGTGAAGGCGAGGGAAGATGGCCGATTCTTGCCGGTGGTCAGGATACACTGACCGATGAGCGACCGGAAAAAACCATTGGCTCCTACTGGCCTTATCTGTCAACGGTTTATGACTACGTGCAAAGAGCGATGCCTTTCGGTAATGCACGATCACTGTCGACCGATGATGTCTACGCGATTACAGCTTACCTGCTTTACTTGAACGATATTGTCGATGAAGAGTTTGAGCTTTCGAAGGACAATTTTACTTCTGTGCGATTGCCTAACGAAGATAGTTTCTACTTTGATGATCGCGATCAGGAAGAGAGCTACGTACTGAGCGGCGAGCCCTGTATGACCAACTGTATCGAAGGTAAAGCGAAGGTGGTGCAGCGAGCGCGAGTTCTTGATGTGACACCCGACGGTGAAAAACCATTGATTGGTCGATAAGGGTAAACTCATGATACAGCCATCATTTATGCGGAACAGGAAATCGTTGTTGGTGAGAGCGTTGCGGTGTGTAGCGCTGATAATTTCCATAGTTGCTGTTAACACTGTTGCGCCGTTATCTTATGCGCAGTCAGCAACCGATCAATCGAGCCAGGGCCAGTCAAGCGAGGGCCAGTCAAGCCCAGTTCAGCCAGGTGATGTTCAGTCAAGCGAAGAGAAGGTGTCTGAACCCACAACAATGGAGCAGATGGCACCGGCACTGGCGCCGACAGAGCCCAACACGATGATGCGCTCCATCAGTGGTGAGGCGAAAATGAATGCGGCTCAGTCTTTTATGACGGTGAACCCGCTAAGCCTCAGAGACATGGTCAACATGATGACCACCAAAATAAAGGTTGATGAAGGGCTGACGGTAGAAGATGTAGTGGAATCGATGAACCTGCGCGCAAACCTGTTAAACCTGAGGCAGGTGGGGCACAACGCGCCGTGGAAGATCATGGAGTCTATTTCCGGTGAGTCCATGCCGAAGGTCGAGATATTGAGCTATTGCGATGTCATGACCATGCGCGACATTCTCGACTATAGCCCTGAGTTTGTGGCTTTTCTGCCGTGCCGCATTGCGGTAATTGAAGACTCAGCCGGTGATTTGTGGGTGGTTACGCTTGACTGGGATGTGCGCTGGCTTGATACCAGCCCCAACCCGAACAAGATGTCTGAGAAGTTGCGCCAGCAGGCAATAACCATAAGAGAAAGCCTCCAAAGTATTATGGAAGCAGGCGCGGCCGGTGATCTGTAGTGTGCGATGATAAAAATGACAGAGCTAAATAGTGGAGAGGATATGAGGCGCTTTACAAAGAAAACCCCGATAGCTCGTTTACTGGGTATTGCGTTGCTCGTGATCACGACGCATTCCACTACGGCCGATGACAGCAGCGCATACGACGGTTTGTTGAATCCTGGCTTTGTCGATGAGCTTGAATCGAATATTGATCCGCAAGTGGTACAGCAATGGTCGGCAATGGTGGCCAACCCGGAAGTTATGCAGGCGCTGACCAACGCGCTCAATCCACAGTTAATACAGCAGTTTATGTCGACCATGACAGATCCGGCCTTTCTGCAGGGCATGATGCGCTTTGGTGATCCCGAGGTTATCGAGGGCTGGACCGCTGTGATGACTTCCCCGGATATGTTCAACGCCTTTGCCAATGCAGCCAATCCGGAAATGATGCAGTCATGGATGAATGCCATGACAAATCCGGAACTTATCAGTTCGATGACATCGACCTTGAGCCCGGCATACATGGAACGGTGGCTTAAGCTGATGTCCAGCCCTGAAATGACACAGATGATGACCGGTGTACCGGCTCAGATGGACGCGATGGTGAAGCTGATGGATCCAAAGCTGGTTAACCAGTGGATGCAAACCATGGCTGATCCGGAGATGGTCACCGCCATGATGTCAGTGGCTGACCCGGCGGTTGTTGGGCAATGGGTTACCGCGATGGGCAATCCCGAGTTTGCTCAGCAAATGATGCAGATTGTTGACCCGGAGATACTTTCTGCATGGATGCAGAGCATGACCAACCCGGATTTCACAAAGGCGATGATTCGCACCATGAAACCCGAAGTGATTGATGGCTGGATTGGCGTAATGGCGAACCCTGAAACCATGGAAGCGATGGTTGGCGTGATGAACGCGGATATGATGGTGGGCTGGATGCAATCCATGAGCGACCCTGAGATGGTCGAGGCCATGGTGAAAATGGCAGATCCTTCCATGTTCTCCGGGTTGATGACAACGATCACCCGGCCGGAAGTGATGGAGTCCATGATGGAATCAATGGATCCGCGCTTTATGATGGAAATGATGCGCCTGATGCCCGCAATGCTTGAGGCTTATGGTGACAGCAGGGAGCAGTAGTGTTTTATATTACCCCTGGCCGCATAGCTCACTCGCCAGACATATCTGTATGTTGTCTTTCCTCTTTTCAGAAACTGGCCCGCCCAACAGGTAGTCAATGTATTGCTCGGCGGCAACAGCGTCAAAAAAGCCGAACTTCTGGAATCGAATCATGCCCTCGCGGTCAATAATCACGACTTCCGGTGTGCCGCGTGTGTTGTAACGCAGTTTGGTCTCAGGGCGATAGTCGTCACGATGTCGGTCGACGGCTACCGGCAGAGTGATACTTTTTTCTGTCAGGTACTCTTTGAGCTTCTTTACGGTTTGATAGTCATGGCCTTCGAACACCGTGTGTATCTTGACGAGCAACAAGTCATCAGATGCAATTTCATCAGCATAGCGCTGCTGCCATTGTTGCATGACTGGCCCGGTAAACGTGTTGCAACCCGGGCACCACAGCTGGAAGAAGTCAATGACAATTACCTTGCCCCGGTTTTCGGTGACATTGCCGGGATAGCCGTTTAACCAATGGGCTATATCCCACTCTGGTGCCGGTCGAGGTTCAACCACACCGCTGAACTGTGGCGCCTCGCGCTGTTCTGCGGGCGCCAGGTTGCCCACTGCGAGAGTCAGTAACACAACCAGCTTTGCCAGGCACAAGAGCGGGCTGGCCTGAATAGCATGCTGTGGTGCGGGTTTTGTCATGGTGGCCCTGAGTTATAAACCGCGTAATTAATCGAAAATATCCACGTCTTCACCCGTCTCTCTGATTTCATCTGCTCTGGCTGAAATATAGCGCTGAAAGCTGGGTTGTTCCTGCCATGCGCCTGACAGAACATAGTCCATCAGTGACTGGGTATGAAACTTCTTAAACCACGACTCGGATCGTATAACTTCGGTCTTGTCGGCACCGTCGGATGCGTAGAAGACCAGAGTGGGAGCGTAATTTACGTTAAGCGTCTGAGCGAGTTGCCGTTCGGTTGTCGGCTGGCCCTGCGGGTCGGTTAACTCCGCGTTACCCCACATATCCAGACGTACGACATTGTAGCCGGCAATCAGTTCCTGAGACTCTTCGGTGGCGAGCACCTTATCTTTTAATTCATCGCAGTTGCTGCAGTCGGCCTGCTCAAACAGAAGCAAAAGGGGTTTGTCTTCCTGCCACAGTGCGGACAGGGCTGAGCCGTCACCATCGATATAGCTGTATTTTGAAATGTCAAACTTGGCCTTCTTGTCCGGTTTGCTGTAACGCTCCGCCATGAACTCGTTAAACGTTTGTTGTTGCTCGTGCTTGTCGATCACATACTGGAGCGCCAGGCGGAACTTGTCCGGCGGGTAGTAACCGTTGATACGCAGTGCGTGCTGACCCGCTTCATCAAAGAACAGCACCGTTGGTGTAAACTGCACGCCCAGCTGCTCGGCAAAGCGCTTCTCGGTGAACTCCTCGCCTTCGACGCTGGTGACCTCGCGGTCGCCCCACATATTGATTTCGATTACATCAAAGTTGCTGCGTATCGTTTCTTCGATATCCTTTTGCGCAAGGTTTCTTTCGACAAACACGTTGCAGTAGGGGCAGCCGTCCTGGTGAAACACCAGCATCAGTCGTTTGCCGGCCTCTCTTGCTTCGAGGATATCCTCTTCCAGCTCCATAAAACTGGTTTTAAACCAGTCGGGATAAACGGTCTCCATAGCGCCGTGAAACTCGCCACGGGCCTCGCTGTGTTCTGTGTCTTGTGACTTGTCTGTAGTGCCTGCCGCGGCGGCAGTATGCAGGGGTGCGATTGTCAGCAGGGTCAGGACACAGGTGGCTAGTCGAAACAGGCGGGATGTGCTCGTGTTACCTGTCAGGGCTATGCTTATCGATTTGATCATCGAACGTTCCTCCGTTGGATGCAGATCTGCAACCCGCAGGGCGCGCTTCGGCACACCTGCGTACCAGTAGTCTGCGGCGGTGACGCAGACTCAGGGCACAGTGTAGCGGGTGGTTTCGGGTTTTTCTACGACCGCGCCGAGCTGCCCTTATTCGAGGCGCGGTGCGGTGCGGGCCGGCCGTTATGCACAATGGGATATTGTCTCGTGTGTGGCCGGCTGCGACCATTGACGCACTATTTTGCTACCGTCGGCGCTCTGTGATCGGGCCGACCACTGTACCGGAGGCTATCGATGTTAACCAACCCGTTTGCCGAGCTCACCACGTTTATTTCTCCATCGCTGATGAAAGGATATGTGGTGTTGATGATTCTGCTCGTCATTGGCGGCACATTGCTCGATATGCGCCACAAGCAAAGCGCGCGGTACTTTTTTGAAAACGCCCGCAAGGCGCAAAAGAATGCACGTCGTACTGTAGGCAGTGGCACCAAAGCGGGCCTGGCTGCAAAAACACTAGCCAGCGAGGTACTGACCTCATCGGAGTTTGCCAACAGCAAGCGGCGCCTGTCGCATCTGCTGACCATGTATGGTTTTATTTTGTTTGTAGTGTCGACGGCAGTGCTCATTTTTCGCTACACCGGAAGTGGCACAGATGCGCCCGGTATCCTGCCGTTACTGTGGCACGTTGGTGCATTGATGCTGTGCGTGGGCGGGTACTGGTTCTGGTTTGCGATTCGGGTCGATGTAGCCGCAGAAGGGGTTAAATGGCACCAGTTCAACGGTCGCGGAGATCTGTTCATTGTTGGTCTGCTGGCAATGGCGACATTTGCATTGTTGTGGTCGCTGGTGCCAGTGGGGTCAATGCTGTTTTTTGCGCTGTTTATCCTCAGTGCTACCGTCTTGTTCGGATCAGTGTACTGGTCAAAGTTTGCACACATGTTTTTTAAGCCGGCGGCTGCATACCAAAAAAAGGTAGCGATGGCCGACGGCTCCAGGGAAAACCTGCCTGACGACTATGACCTGTCAGATCCGCAGGTACAGGCGAAGTTTCCGGACATCCCGGAGTACATGGGTAAGAACCCACCCAATATGGGGCTTGGTATCAAACGCGAAGCGCCACAGCATTTTTAAACTGCGTGCCGCAGCAAAGCTACCAGTCGATTAAAAAACTTCCGGAGATTATCAATGCCAACTTTTGTATACATGACACGCTGCGACGGTTGCGGCCACTGTGTTGATATCTGTCCATCGGACATTATGCATATCGACAAGACTACTCGGCGTGCCTACAACATCGAGCCGAATATGTGTTGGGAGTGTTACTCCTGCGTCAAGGCGTGTCCGCATCAGGCCATCGACGTACGAGGCTACGCTGACTTCGCCCCGCTGGGCCATTCAGTACGTGTTAAACGCGACGAAGAAAAGGGCGTGATTGCGTGGCGCATCAAGTTTCGCAATGGTGAAAAAGATATGGACCTGCTGGCACCTATCACCACAAAGCCGTGGGGCAGTGGCACACCTGATTTGCGTGCAGTTGATTCGCCGTCTGCTGAGCAACGCGACAGCCAGTTGCTGTTTAATGAGCCAAAGTACATTCGCTTTGACGACGGTGACCTGCACACACTTGAATCAAACGGATTAAAAATGCAGCAGGGGGTTAACTACTGATGCGCAACTACGAGACAGTAGTAGAGGACGATATCGATATTCTGGTCTGTGGCGCAGGCCTCGGTGGTACCGGTGCCGCGTTTGAAGCGCGCTACTGGGGGCAGGACAAGAAAATAGTTATTGCTGAAAAAGCCAATATTGATCGTTCCGGTGCAGTCGCTCAGGGGCTCTACGCCATTAACTGTTACATGGGCACGCGCTTTGGCGAGAATAACCCCGAAGATCACGTGCGCTATGCACGTATCGATCTGATGGGCATGGTGCGAGAGGACCTGCTGTTCGATATGGCGCGCCATGTTGACTCTACCGTGCATCAGTTCGAAGAGTGGGGTCTGCCACTGATGCGTGACCCTAAAACCGGTAACTACCAGCGCGAAGGTCGCTGGCAGATTATGATTCACGGTGAGTCATACAAGCCCATCGTAGCGGATGCAGCGAAGAAGTCTGCAGATAAGGTCTACAACCGTATCTGTGTCACGCATCTGTTGATGGATGATGCGAAAGAGAATCGCGTCGCCGGTGCTGTTGGTTTTAATGTGCGCACCGGCAACTACCATGTTTTTAAATCTAAAACGGTTATTGTTTCAGCGGGTGGTGCATCGAATATTTTTAAACCACGCTCGGTCGGTGAAGGTGCTGGTCGTGTGTGGTATGCACCGTGGTCTTCCGGCTCTGCGTACGGCTTGCTGATCAACGCCGGTGCGAAGATGACGCAAATGGAAAACCGCATTGTACTGGCGCGGTTTAAGGATGGCTACGGTCCGGTCGGTGCCTACTTTTTGCACCTTAAAACCTATACACAGAATGGCCTTGGTGAAGAGTACGAGTCAAAGTGGTGGCCATCGTTGCAGGAGATTGTCGGCAAGGAATACCTTGACCCGGAAGTCTCGCACCTGACCCATCGCCCCATCCCCACGTGTTTGCGTAACCATGCCTTTATTCAGGAGGTTAACGCCGGTCGTGGGCCGATTCACATGGTGACCATGGAAGCGTTTCAGGATCCGCACCTTGAGGAAATTGGCTGGCACAACTTCCTGGGTATGACTGTCGGGCAGGCGGTGTTGTGGGCATCAACCGATGTTGATCCAAAATATGAAAACCCCGAGCTGACAACCTCCGAGCCCTACGTGATGGGGTCGCATGCGACCGGTTGTGGCGCCTGGTGCTCCGGCCCATCTGATCTTTCCCCGCCTGAGTATTACTGGGGCTACAACCGCATGACCACGGTTGAGGGTTTGTTTGGTGCCGGTGATGCGGTAGGCGGTACACCGCATGCGTTTTCGTCAGGTTCGTTTACCGAAGGGCGCATTGCTGCCAAGGCTGCCTGTCAGTACATCGACGACGGCAAGGCTGAGGGCATCAATGTATCCGAGGATCAGATAAATCGTCGCAAGACTGAAATCTACAAGCCGCTTGAAACCTACAGTGTTTATCGCAACGAAATAACTGCGGGCTCTGTTAACCCGAATTACATTAACCCGCGTCAGGCACTTGATCGGTTGCAAAAGCTGATGGACGAATACGCGGGTGGTGTGACAGTCAGTTATATGACTAACGAGAAGCTGCTTAACATCGGGTTGAAAAAGCTTAAACTGCTTGAAGAAGATCTGGAGAAAGTTGCCGCGGAAGATATTCACGAATTGCTGCGCGCCTGGGAAATCAAGCACCGGCAGCTCACATCAGAAGCGGTGGTGCAGCATACACTGTTCCGTCGCGAAACTCGCTGGCCCGGTTACTACTACCGTGGCGACTACCTTAAGCTCGATGATCAGAACTGGCACGTGCTGACGGTATCGCGGCGCGATCCGCAAACGGGTGAATACACCATGGAAAAGGCGCCGCTGTACCACCTGGTGGAAGT
>CAYMFQ010000077.1:0-2652 GCA_964389335.1 uncultured Granulosicoccaceae bacterium | reverse complement strand
GAGCCTAGGGCCGCACGTAGGCGTAGCCCTGTTCCTGCAGTTCGATGATTTGCACCACACCGGACGGCACCATCGTTGCCTCGTCGACCAGGGTAATATCCTTGCCCGCTTTCTTGGACATTTTACTGTGTGTGTTGCCACAAGCTGAAAACGTCAGATTGTCTATCTCCAGTGCCATCACTGACAAACGGTCTTTCACCGGCGATGTATCAGCGCGAAACATGTGCAGGCCCGGTCCATAGGCGACCAGTTCTATCTCAATGGTTTCACCTTTGGAGTCGTAGTATTTCTTTACGTTGGCAACATTGTTCAGCGCCAGATTCATGCGTGCAGGGTCGTTTTCATCGACATGAACAACAACCTTGTGGTCAGTGCCATCGGCAGACGACACATGGAAGGCCATAGCCAGTCCGACTAGCACAACCAGTAGTGGCGCAATGAACTTTTTCATCGTGATTTCCTCTCTGTGTTGGTGGTTACTACGGTGGTATTAATGCATCAGTTGCCATCAGTTGCTAAGTCCGGCCTGTAGTCGCTTCAAAGCCTCACCGGACTCAATCGCGTCACGCGCGGTTTGAGCGGCTTCCGGTAGCGTTGCTGCTTTGCCGGTGTGCCACAGTGTCAGCGCAGTGCCGATGACGGCGGCGTCATAAACCGCACCTGGCTGCCCCTCGAGCGCACGCAGACCTTTTTCTGCGCATAACTCTGCCAGAGCCTTGTTGTCCCACTTCATGCCAAGGTGTTCAATCGGTTTGGCGGGTGCAGGCATTGTTTCAGGGATATCTTCGGCGCGGTAGTCACGATTGAGTTGCATGGGTTCAAGCTCAACATCGTGCTCTTCGGCCTCCTGATCACCACTGTAGCGAACAAAGTGCGCGCGGGCGCGAAACGATGGAATAACACCGCCTTCTGTGCCGCGAATCAACAGCAGGGAATCGAGGCCCATATGGCGCGCCAGCATGGCATAGGTTTCACGATAGGGCTTGTGTACATAACCCGTTACCAGATGCGTTTTCGCCGTGCCCTGAACAGGCGTCAGCATGACCTCAGTGGTGCTGAGTGCCGGGCGCTTGATGATCTTCGAGCGTATGTCTCGCAACTCATGCAAGCCGTTGCAGAACTGTGCTTGATCAGCGTAGCCCCATCCGATAGCCGGGTCTGCCAGCCGCCCGGCCACTGTGGGCATATCGTGCAATGGATTGCCGCCCAGCGTGCGGATAATCTGATGGTGGGTCACGCCATACTTGGGTCCCATCAGTTCCACACCGTGAGAGTATGCGCTGACACCACACGCTGCCAGCACAGGTAATACAAACAATGAAGCGTGCAGGGTTCTGTTAAAGCCGTTGTACGGGTCTGCAAAGGCCACCACTTCATCGACTGCTGCAGTGGCGTGCACGGTGCGATCGCGCAGTGCATCGAGCATGCCCTGAAGCTCGGGGTCTGTCTCGCGCTTCATGCGCAGTCCAATCAGAAACACTGCTGCCTGTACCGGGTCAATAGCGTCCGGGTCAGTAGCTCGGGTGAGCAGTGCGTTGGTCACTGATCTTGATTCGTCATACGAGATATTCTTACTGAGCTCCGGGCCGGTGGCTACCCGCTGAATGACAGAATGAATCAGTTCCCGATCTGCAATGTCGGGTACAACATCGGGTGCTGTTTGCTTCGCCATGAAATTAGTTACCTGTGTCGTTCGAGGGGCTGATGGTAATGTACACATGCCCTTCCTCGACGGTGGACGGATACATGGTGAGTGGCTCGTCTGCGGGATCATCGAGTACCGCACCGGTTGTCAGGTCGAAGCGGCTGCCGTGCAACGGGCACTTGACCAGCACACCGTTGAGATTGCCGTCGCACAACCGGGCATCTTCGTGCGTGCACATTTCATCGCTGACAAATACGCCGCTGTCAGTGTGTGCGACCATTACATTTCTGTCTGCCAGTGATACACAGCGCATTTCGCGTAAAGGCACATCATCAAGGTGACATACCCGCTGTTTTTCAGTCATAAGGTTTACTGGAATATTCGTCTAACCGGCTATTGAGTATGCACGCGCGGCCTGTATTTGACCAGCGCCGAACAACCACCGGATGATCGGGTTTACTCAACAGAAAATGAGGGTCAGGGCCCCGCAGGAATCCGGGTTTGGTAGACTACAGACTGAACAAGTTTCGACGATAACGCCCAACCAAAGCGCAGGCAGCTATGAACGACACAGAGATGCAACTCGCCAGCGGCATCGCCGCATTCGAAGCCAAAGAATTTCGCCGCGCCTGGCAAATGCTTGAGCCTTTGTCCGATAATGGCAACGCCGATGCGCAATACCGCTGCGCGATTATGCTGCAGAATGGTCTTGGCGTTATTGCACAACCAAAAAAAGCAGTGGCACTGCTGGAAAGCGCGGCCGATCAGCAGCTTGGTCTCGCGCAACACTCGCTGGGAGTTGCCTATCTGTTCGGTGAAGGGGTAGAGCAAAACACAGATACCGCAGTGCAGTGGCTTGAGCTGGCAGGTGCCTCAGGGCTCGCTGGTGCCTGGTCGACACTGGGTACCATCTTTATGGACGGGCAGGGTGTAGCAAAAGATACAGAACGTGCGCGAGGCTATTTTGAAAAGGCGGGTTTTGATCCTGATGAGTTTATGCAGGGGTA
>CAYMFQ010000076.1:0-21934 GCA_964389335.1 uncultured Granulosicoccaceae bacterium | reverse complement strand
ATTGAACCGCACCCGTAATAAGCACCGTATCAGCGCCCTGTGCAAGTGCATCACCCAGGTAGAAAGATAATTGCCGAACCTTGTTACCACCAAGACCAAGTCCGTTACTGTCATCACGTTTGATGTACAGTGCACCACCCGTTTCTTCAGACAAACGCGGCAGTGCCTCAAGTACGGTTGGAAAGTGTCCAATCGACGCAACACGAAAAGCTGCGATAGCCTCTGCTACCGCAGACGGCCGGCCTTGCGCTGTAGCCAAAGTGTTCACGCCTGGCTTAATGACTGATAAACCGTGCGCTCAACATCGTAGAAAAGCCCCAGCGACTTTTCGTCACCAAACGGCAGTATCTGACTAAGATAGGCACCGCCAACGCCATTACTTCGGTCAATCCAGAAGAAGCTATTGGCAAGCCCCGCCCACATCAACGTACCGGCAGGTCGACCAGTGTCTGCTGCTGTTTCGTTGATTTGAAACGTAAGCCCCCACGACTTGGGCTGCCCGGGGAAAAACTCGGCATCGTTACTGAATGGTGGTGCCACGGTTTCAAGACACTTCACGCGAAGATCACCAATATGATTTTGGCACATGGTAGCAACGGTATCTGACTTCAGGACGCGTACACCATCGAGCTCACCATCGTTAAGTATCATACGTATAAACCTGCCGTAGTCGCTCATGGTGCCGTGCAACCCGCCGCCACCCATTTCAAACTCGGGGTTTTCTGGTGGTGGCAGATCCATCGTTTGCAAGGCACCGTCAGGCAGGCGCGCGTGCACTGATGCGGCACGCTCCAACATCGATGGGGTATGGGTAAAGGCAGTATCCGTCATACCCAATGGTCCGGTCAGGTGTTCTTCAAAGTAGGCACCAAGCGTTTGCCCTGACACCGCCTCAACCATCTTTCCTGCCCAGTCAATTCCGATGCCGTACTCCCACTGCGTACCTGGATCAAACGCAAGCGGAGTCTGCAATGCCTTGTTTTCCAGCGTAAACAGGGACGGTGCTCCAGTCACCTGCTGCCAGCGCAGTTCGTTGGCATTCCAGATATCATAGGTAAAGCCGGAGGTATGGGTTAGCAGATGGCGCAGTGTTACCGGAGATCTGGGTGCACGCAATACCGGCTGACCACTATCGTCAAACCCGTCAAGCACCTGCACTTCGTGCAGCCACGGGATAATTTCACCGGCCGGTGCGTCGAGATCAAGGCTGCCCTGCTCTACCAATTGCATAGCTGCGGCACCGGTGACAGCTTTGGTCATGGAAAATATGGCACCGACCGTGTCTGTTGTCATGGGCACACCGGACCCGGCAGCCCTCTCTCCGGCGGCACCTTCCCAAAGCACACCATCGCGATTGACCACTATGGCAACCGCACCGGGTGCCGCGCCTGCGTCGATGCCAGCTTTGAGTAATTTGTCGAGTTGGCTTTGCATTGATTGATCCTCCGTTGAATGAACACCTGCTTATTGCAACAGTGCAAGAGCGTCACAGTATGGTGTTCAACACTAAATCTTCATTTACCGCGGCCTGCTACGTGCCATACTCATGGTATGGAACTTTCGGTTGTCATACTAGCTTTTTGCGCCGGCCTGGCAGTCAGGCAACTTGGATACCCGCCACTGCTGGGTTATCTCGCCGCCGGGTTTGCAGCACATATGATGGGCCTCGGTGACGGTGAAGATTTCCAGTCACTGGCAGATGCCGGTATCGTGCTGCTGCTGTTTATGATCGGTTTGCACCTAAGGGCATCAGAACTGGCTCCCCGCTATGTATGGGGCTCAGCAATATTGCACATGCTGATTGCACTGCCACTGACCACCGCTGTCATCTATACCGTTGGAACGATCTATCAGCCGCTGCAGTTTGAAACATCAATCGAACCGTGGATACTGGCGTTTGCTCTATCGTTCTCCAGCACTGTGCTGGCGGTAAAGCTGTTTGAAGAACGCGGCGAGGCAAACTCTTTCTATGCCTCTATCGCGATCGGCATACTGGTCGTGCAGGATGTCATGGCTGTTGTCTATCTGGTGGTATCGTCCGGGCATTTGCCATCACCATGGGCGGTGTTGCTTATTGGTCTGCTGGTGCTGGTGCCACTGTCGAGACGTTATCTGTCCTTACTCGGACACGGCGAACTACTATTACTCGGCGGCGTTATATTCGCACTGGGCGCGGCGGAGTTATTCGAAGCACTGTCACTAAAAGGCGGGCTGGGCGCGCTGGTGGTGGGCATGCTGATCGGTCAGGGCAACCGCAGCAAAGCCAATGAGCTCTACAAGCAACTGTCCGGGCTAAAGAACTTGTTACTGATCGGGTTCTTTTTGCAGATCGGCTACTACGGCTTCCCAAAACTTGAATTACTTGCTGTGGCAGTGGTGCTGGGCATTCTGATTGTATTGCGACCACTGATTTATTTTGCGTTGCTGACAACCTTCGGTCTACGTGCGCGCACTGCATGGCTTACGGGCCTGAGCTTGTTTAACTACAGTGAATTCGGGCTGATCGTCGCAGCGATTGCTGCTCAGTCCGGCATGCTTGGGCAGGAATGGATTACGACACTGGCGCTGGCCATGGCGCTGTCGTTCTTTGTCGCAACTCCTATCAATAAAAAAGCGCATGAACTGTATCGCCGCCATCAGCAGCGTCTGGTGATACATGAGCGCAGCAAGCGCCTGCCCGAAGAAGTCATAGGCTCATTGCGAGGGGCAAAGATCGCGGTACTCGGCATGGGGCGTGTGGGCCTTGGTGCTTATCAATCACTGGCGGACGCCGGCCACACAGCGATCATTGGCATCGAGGAAAACTACTCGCGTGCGCAGACACTCGAAGCATCGGGTATCAAATGCGTTCACGGCGACGCATCGGATCGGGATTTTTGGGAGCGCACATCGCTGGTCGACTGCGAACTTATTCTGGTGAGCCTCAGCAATCACCGCGAAGATCTGCAGATCGCCAACCTCGCCCGAGAACTGGGGTTCGCCAATGTACTCAGTATTGCCACACGCTTTCCGGACGAGGCACCGGCGCTGGAGGCACTTAACGTGGTGCCCTACTACCGCTATGGCGATGTAGGTCGCGACTTTGCCGAACACAGCCTGTCGAAACTGCAGCAGCATCACACGCTGCAAAACGAGACAGCTAACAAAGCCGATAACCCATAAAAAAAACCGCGATCACTCGCGGGTTTCTTTGCTCTTCAGACTGCCCGGCACGCCGGGCACTGCAACAACTACTGGCTACAGAGCACCAGCCTGCGGCTGCATGTCATCACGGCTGATACCAGCAACAACAACCGGCTTTTTCATAGCGTCGCGTCGGAAGGGCTCGCCCAGTTCCTGGTTCAGGATAACTTCGATAAAGGTTGTTACGCCATCTGACTGTGCCTTGCACGCTTCGCGCAGGGTATCAGTGAGCTCGTCCATAGTGGTGACGGTAACACCTTTCAAACCGCAGCCATCAGCAACCTTGGCGTAGCTCAGATCTTCGTCCAGCTCAGTGCCTACAAAGTTGTTCTCGTACCACAGAGTGGTGTTGCGCTTTTCCGCACCCCACTGATAGTTACGGAAGATCACCATGGTGATAGCCGGCCATTCAGGACGACCAATTGACGACATTTCGCTCATAGAGATACCGAACGCACCATCACCGGCAAAACCGACCACCGGGGTATCGGGGCAGCCGATCTTGGCGCCAATGATCGAAGGGAAGCCGTAGCCACATGGTCCAAACAAACCAGGCGCCAGATACCTGCGACCCTTTTCAAACGTCGGATAAGCGTTGCCAATCGCACAGTTGTTGCCGATATCGCTCGAGATAATAACCTCGTCCGGCAGACCCATCTGAATCGCACGCCACGCCATGCGCGGAGACATACGCTCAGGGTCGCGCTCGCGGCTGTCTTTGTTCCAGGAGGTACCCGGATCATCGTCTTCATGATCCATGCTGGACAGCGCCTGCAGCCAACCGGACTTAGTGGTACGAATGAGTTCCTGACGGTCGGCACGACCGGCATCGCCAGCACTGGGTGACAGCTTTTCAAGCAGCTGCTGCGCAACCAGCTTGGCATCTCCACAGATACCAACGGTTACTTTCTTGGTCAGGCCGATGCGATCAGCATTGATATCTACCTGAATGATCTTGGCATCCTGCGGCCAGTAATCGATGCCGTAGCCCGGCAAGGTCGAGAATGGATTCAGTCGTGTACCAAGTGCCAGCACTACGTCGGCCTTGGAGATGAGTTCCATAGCCGCCTTGCTGCCGTTGTAACCGAGCGGCCCAACTGCCATCGGGTGTGAACCGGGGAATGCGTCGTTGTGCTGGTAGCCGCAACATACAGGTGCAGACAGTTTTTCGGCCAGTGAGGCGCACTCGCCAATGGCACCGCCAATGACCACACCCGCACCAGACAGAATGACCGGGAATTTTGCGTAAGACAGAATCTCTGCTGCCTGAGCGATAGCACCGGCACCACCGGCAGGGGGCTCGATGTGTACGACCTGTGGCAGTTCAATATCGACTACCTGCGTCCACATGTCGCGCGGAACGTTGATTTGTGCCGGCGCGCAGCCACGCCATGCTTTCAGAATAACGCGGTTCAGAACCTCAGCGATTCGGCTCGCGTCGCGAACTTCTTCCTGGTAGCAGACCATTTCCTTGAACATGGCCATTTGCTCGACTTCCTGGAAGCCGCCCTGACCGATAGTCTTGTTGGCAGCCTGTGGCGTTACCAGCAGCATCGGCGTGTGGTTCCAGTACGCGGTCTTAATGGCGGTCACGAAGCCGGTAACACCCGGGCCGTTTTGGGCGATTGCCATGCCCATCTTGCCAGTTGAGCGTGTGTAGCCGTCGCAGATCAGACCACCGTTGGTCTCATGCGCCACATCCCAAAACTGGATACCGGCCTTGGGGAACAAATCAGAGATAGGCATGAAGGCCGAACCGATAATGCCGAAGGCATGTTCAATTCCGTGTCTTTGTAGTACCTTTACAAAGGCTTCTTCGGTGGTCATTTTCATAACTGAGTTCCAAGTGGTTATTCAACGGGAAGTTATTACATCAATAGTCAGTTCTGACAGCTCGTTGCACAAGTGCCAGTTCCAGCCCTGTCCTGTACCAGCACGCAAAAATTCCTCGCGCTGACCGAACCGCAGCAACCAGATCAATCGGTGTGTGGAGACACTGAATAGAGAGCACCCCGGCTTCTGCATAGAAAAATCAGCTGGTTGCAGCGATGCTGGTGTGTTTAATGTTGCACGGAATCACTCTGCGGTTTATGCAAAGCAATGTACTATAAGAATGCGTTTTTTGCAGGCATCAGCGGAGCCATGGTGCATGGCCCGCCCGACAAAAATCCGATCCGCGACCAGAAGCATCCAGCCACGCTGACGTGACCGCTGTTGCACAGCCAAGCAATAACGGTTTATCTGTGCGCAACTGACACTTTACGCACTCGTTTTACAGTAAGATCACCATCCATGCCGGAACACACTCCACTCATTGAAGCGCGCCGCATAAACAAGCGGTTCGGCGAGGTTATCGCCAATCAGGATATCGATCTGGCGGTGTACCCATCGCAAATACACGCGGTGCTCGGTGAAAATGGCGCCGGCAAGTCGACATTGA
Organism: uncultured Granulosicoccaceae bacterium; assembly: GCA_964389335.1. Taxonomy (GTDB): domain Bacteria; phylum Pseudomonadota; class Gammaproteobacteria; order Granulosicoccales; family Granulosicoccaceae. Next base: position 16,311 of record CAYMFQ010000076.1, on the reverse strand, counting down.
TGAAAATTTTTTGCGGCTTGCAGCAACCGGATGACGGCGAGTTGTTGTGGCGCGGGGCTCCGGTTGAAATCCACAACCCAAAGGTCGCCAGAGCCATGGGCATCGGCATGGTGCATCAGCACTTTGCCTTGTTTGATGGCTTGTCCGTGGCTGAAAACATCGCCTTCAGCATTGATGGTGCGGTTCAGGGCAAAGCACTCGAAGACAGAATACAGAGCCTCGCCGAGCGCTTCGGACTGGCGGTTGAGCCGGGTCGACTGGTGTTTGAGCTGTCTGCCGGCGAACGACAACGTATTGAAATACTGCGCGCGTTGTTGCTGACACCACAGTTGCTGATACTCGACGAGCCCACCTCAGTGCTGACACCCCAGGAGGCAGAGCAGCTGTTCGACACAGTGCGCAGACTGGCTGCCGAAGGGCACGGGATTGTGTTTATCAGCCACAAGCTCAAAGAGGTACAGGCGCTGTGCGACTCCGCCACAATACTGCGGGCGGGCAAGGTTGTCGGCAGCTGTGACCCGCGCACCAGCAGCCCCGAATCCATTGCCGAATTAATGCTCGGCAGCCGCAATATCACCTCGCAGAGAGAGCTGCGCACAGCCGGTGACACACGCTTTGAAATCAACAATCTGACGCTGACGCACGGCGATCAGACGCTACAGGTCGACACGCTGCAACTGGCCGCCGGTGAAATCTATGGTGTGGCAGGTGTTGCCGGCAACGGACAGGAATTGCTGTTCTCGGCCCTCAGCGGCGAGCTTACCACCGACGATCACAACAGCATTAAAATTGATGGCCACGCAGCAGGCAACCACGGCCCCAATCAACGGCGCCAGCTCAACGCCATGTTTGTCCCCGAAGAGCGACTCGGGCACGCCGCGGTTCCGTTTATGAACCTGATCGACAACACTCTGCTTACTAACATTACCAACGCCAGCATCCATCGGAACGGCATGGTGAATCGCCGCAGCCTGCAGGATATGGCGCAGGAAATTGCCTCCACGTTCGATGTGCGCCACGGTGGCCTCAAACGCGCTGCCAAAAACCTGTCTGGCGGCAACCTGCAAAAATTCGTCGTTGGGCGCGAGATCATCAAGCGGCCAGGCATCCTGATTGTCAATCAACCCACCTGGGGGGTAGACGCGCTGTCGGCTGCAAGAATCCGGCAGGCATTGCTAAAGCTTGCGAAGTCCGGGTCGGCCATTCTGGCCATCAGCCAGGACCTCGATGAGTTGCTCGAAGTATCCGACCGTCTGGCCGTGCTGCACCACGGCCACCTTGGCGAGGCTCGCCGCATCGAGGCGTGGACTATTGAGGCACTGGGGCTGGCCATGACTGGCAGCGGAAAGACTGGTAGCGGAAAAGCTGGCAGTGGCAACGGCAGCGAGGCCGCCTGATGTACCACCTGGAACCCAGACGCGACTCAACATGGTGGACCAGCGTGCAGTCTATTCTGCTGGCGCTTGCGATCACCACCATTATCTCCATCGCAGTCATGTTACTGATGAGCGACAAGCCCGCCGACGCCATCTGGCAACTGCTTACGTTTCCTTGGCAGGGACGACGCATGGAAGTACAACTCGGGCTGGTAGCGCAGCAGACCGCCTACCTTGCCTCTATCGCCATCGGGTTGTCAGTCGGGTTTCGCGCCAACGTCTGGAATATCGGCGCTGAAGGGCAATTTGCACTCGGATCAATTGGCGCCTACGCCGGCTACCTGTTGCTTGGCAGTCCGCAATCGTTGTGGGCGCTGCCATTGATTCTACTGGCCGGAGTGATTGGCGGGTGCCTGTGGGCGATGATTCCCGCGGTACTAAGAGTCAGATACAACACCAATGAACTATTGACCTCGCTGATGCTGGTTTATGTTGCCAGTCAGCTGCTGACCTATCTTTGCATTGGCCCGTGGAAAGGCGACCCGCAGGCTGGTCAGGCAGAAACGCACCCGCTGCCCGACAGCGTGCGGCCGGCAGACCTCATTTCCGGTACCGAATTTCACAGCGGCCTTATTATTCTTATGATTGCCTTTGCACTACTCGCGGCGCTGTTGCTACTGACGCTGCTGGGGTATCGGCTGCGTGTTGCACAATTTACCCCGCGCGCTGAGCGCTTTGCGGGCTTTTTGCCCAGTAACACCATCTGGCTGTCTTTTGCGATATCCGGTGCCATGGCCGGGCTGGCGGGTGCGGTGTACATGACTGCCGAGACCGGCAAGTTGATTCAGGCAGAAAACTACCTCGAGAATTTTGGCTTTGCCGCCATTGTCATCGCTTTCCTTGGTCGTTTGCATCCGCTAGGGATACTGTTGGCAGCGCTGTTAATTTCCTATATCAATGTCGGCGCCTCCTACATACAGGCATCACTCGGTGTTGACGACTCTGTTGCCGACCTCATTGAAGTGGTTGCACTGTTTGCGTTCCTGGGTACCGCCATGCTCGATCAATATCGCGTTCGCAGAAACGTACCCGCACGCCGAGCGGAGTTGTCGTCATGAATCCGGACACTATTGCATTCCTGCTCAACCTGCTGGCTGCCGCTGTACTGCTCGCAACACCGCTGCTACTGGCCGCGCTGGGTGAACTGGTGGTGGAAAAGTCAGGCGTGCTGAATCTGGGCGTCGAAGGCATGATGCTGATCGGTGCGTTGTTTGGTTACATCGCCGCATACAACTTACAGTCGATCACCTGCCTCGAAGAGCTGATACCCGGCTTTTGCCAAAAAGAAGAGCGGGTGTTTACGCTCGTCGATTACCTGATCGCCCTTTGCAGCGCCGCTGTGGCAGGCGCCCTGCTCGCTGCGGTGTTCGGCTTTCTAACACAGGGCTTGCGCGCCAACCATGTGGCCGTCGGCCTTGGTCTCAGCATTCTTGGTGCCGGCCTCAGTAACTCACTCGGCAGCAATTTCTTCGGCGTTAACTACACATCGGTACAGGTCGCTGACCACCCGGCGGTGTTTGGGCAGGATGTACTGGTGTGGTTCTCCCTTATTATGGTGCCAGTCATCTGGTACGTTTTACAGCGTACCCGCACCGGGCTGGTTATTCGCGCTGTTGGCGAAAACCACGACAGCGCCTACGCACTGGGTTACCACGTGCCCCGTATCCGATTTTATTGCATACTGTTTGGCGGAGCTATGGCGGGGCTGGCCGGCGCATTTATCGTGCTGGTACACGTTGACTGGAAAGAGGGCGTAACCGTCGGCAAGGGCTGGCTGGCACTTGCCCTGATACTGTTTGGCACGTGGCGCCCGTTACGGGTATTGGCTGGCGCCTATATCTTTGGGCTGTTGTGGGCATCGGAGCTGCGCCTCGATAATCTGTTCCCCAACTGGCAACTTGAGTGGAAAACGATACTGACAACCGCGCCGTACATTTTCACTATCGTGGTGTTGGTACTGATATCCCGCAACCCGCGGTTGATAACGCAAAACGCCCCAGGCTCACTTGGCAAAATCTTTAATCCACCGTCCTGACGCACAGGACAACGCAGGAAACTCTATGAAAAAACTGTTATGCGCTGCTATTGCCGCACTTGGCGTATCGGCCGTTGCTGTGGCAGCTGACCCTGTAAAAGTCGGCTTTATTTATGTTGGCCCGATCGGCGACCTCGGCTGGACCTACCGACACGATGTAGGTCGCAAAGCAATCGAAGCCGAGTTCGGCGACAAGGTAGAAACCACCTACATCGAAAACGTTCCGGAAGGTGCAGAGGCAGTTAAAGCCATCACCCAGCTGGCAGAAACCGGCCACGACATTATCTTCACCACGTCATTCGGGTTTATGGATCCGACCAACGAAGTGGCGAAGCAATACCCGGATGTTAAGTTTGAACACGCAACCGGCTTTAAGCGCGAATCCGACAACGTCTCCACGTTCTCGGCACGCTTTTATGAGGGTCGTGTAGTACAGGGTCTGATTGCCGCAAAGATGACCAAAACCAACAAGATTGGTTACATCGCCTCGTTCCCCATTCCTGAAGTCGTCAGGGGCATCAATGCGTTTCAAATGGAACTGGCAAAGCACAACCCGGATGCAAAAATTGATGTGAAATGGGTTTTCACATGGTTCGATCCGGCCAAGGAAGCAGAAGCAGCACAGGCGTTTATCGATGCCGGCGCTGACATCATCGTGCAGCACACCGACAGCCCCGCAGCGATGACAATCGCTGAAAAGAAAGAGGGCGTTTATGCCTTTGGCCAGGCTTCTGACATGGCGCGCTTTGGCACCACAAGCCACCTGATGTCTATTGTTGATAACTGGGACAGCTACTACGTAGATCGCGTCAGAGCTGTTATCGATGACAACTGGAGCCAAACCGATACCTGGTGGGGCTTGTCAAAAGACGGTCAGGGCAATGGCGTTGGAATGGTTGAGCTCGGCTCCTACGGCAACATCCCGGATGAACTGAAAGCCGAGGCGATGGCGCTGGAGGAATCACTGCGCTCCGGTGAGCGACATTCTTTCCCGTGCCCGGTCATCATGCAGGATGGCGAACTGGCCAAAGACTGTGCCGACGGCAAAGATCACCTGGAGGATTTTCCAACCCTCGTATCCATGGACTGGTATGTACAGGGCGTGGAAGGCTCATTGCCTAAGTAGTAGTTAGATAACTGCCTGCCAGCGTTTGCTGGCAGGCACAGTGCTCAGTCGGTTTAAGATTAAACAACCGGTATGTAGTCGCCGCGCTCATCCTCGCAATATGCACTCAAACACAGTTTGCCTCTGTGCTCCGCCGCAAAGCTATACGGTAGTTGCAACTCCCATTTAATTAGTCCACACTGCGCGCCATCGGTCCCATTGGGGCGGTAAGTTCCTGCTTTACGCGCAAATGTATTAGCAACGTAACAACAGGTGCATACCGCGGGGAACCAGGTGCTGACGCCACGTATAATGCGTTCGTCAAAAGCCCGGACTGCCCTCGCAACTGTAGGCGGTGAGCCACTATTTCCAGACTGATTCGATAAGTCAGTCAGCCACTGGTCAATGTACCGGGAAGGCCGAAATAGTAGCGATGACCCGTAAGTCAGGATATCCACCGATAACGTTTTTTGTCTGCCGAACGAGGCGTTTGGCGGGGAATGATCGCGTTACAGATACAGCGCCGCTAAACATCCTGCCGCCACTGTAACGCCCACACCCTTCATCGCCCACGCAGACCGTTGCCGAGTGGGCTCTATTGAAACAACTGATCACTAACAGCGTGCGTCGCAGCGTATCGCTAACTGTGCCAACGGCACACAAACAGCATTTGTGCTGTTTTTCGCGTGGTGTTTATTGCACCCTGCGCTACGCCATCATTTCATCGCTTATCTGTCTATCGCCGTACGCGCTGTCTGACGACAGCGACCCGATTCTCATACTGGCCCCACAGCAGTCTAACCAGATTCCATTTGAAGTGGGTGATACCGCCGCCGGCGAGTTTACCGGCTTCCGCGACGTTGTTGAGAAAGAAGAACTACAACGCAACGGTGCTTCACTGGCCGAGGTTATCTCAACAGAGAGCGGCGTCCAGTTCCGCCAAAGCGGTGGCTTCGGCAGCTTTTCTACCGTGTCCCTGCGAGGCTCCACAGCTGAACAGGTCAATGTATATGTTGATGGCCTGTTGCTTAACGAAGCATCGGGTGGTGGCGTCAACTTAAGTGACATTGAATTAATGCAGGCGGAAAAGGTTGAGGTATACCGTGGCACAGTGCCGGTTCAACTTGGCAACAGCGCCATTGGTGGCGCCATCAACATAACCACAGCACGCACCACAGGTGCACCGGTACAACGATTACTGGCGGGATATGGATCGTTTGGCTCAGCGCAGTTTTCCACGGCCTACAGTGGCAAACTTAACTGGCTTAATCAGCAACATCTGGTGGCATCATTTTCACATCGACAAAGTGAAAACGACTTTCCTTTTTTAAACGACAACGGCACCAGCTTTAATACCGCAGACGATCAAACACAACGACGTAACAACAGCCAGACCCGCTCCACCTCCGGGTTCGTTAAGTCAGGCGCGCAGCTTGGACCAAATCTGCAGCTTGAGCATGCCTTGCAGCTTCACAACACCAACCGTGGCATTGCTGACTGGCGCAACACCACGTTCGGTACAGCCACCCTCGACAGCACCAATGTGCAATGGCGAACCACACTTAAACGCAGCGCCACTCCACTTACCGGTAACAGCCAAACCGATGCACCCGGCAGTGGCTGGTCATCACTGTATGGACTGCAAATCAGTCAGAAGGATGAATTGTTTGACGACCGCGAAGGCACAATCGGCACCGGCACTCAGCTGATTGATTCGAACACACAGGTTCTTGGTTTACGAGGCTACTGGGAAAAAATTAATGCACGCTCGAGTATTGCGTTTAACGCAAGAGCGCGGCATGAGTCGCTGACGTCTATCAACAAACTGCGATCACTCAACAGTACCGAGGCAGTGCGCCTGCGTACCGATACCAGCTTGCAGTACAACTACTATTTCGACTCGCATCGCAGTTTAATATCAGCGACGCTGTTTGGGTTTGCGCTGACCGACCGCTACGATATAGACAATAACCAACGTGAAGATCACACCACCAGCACACTGCTCCCTCAGCTGGGATTAAGCTACGCCATCAACGATCAATGGACATTGATCAGCAATGTTTCGCAACACAAACGTGCGCCCTCGTTTTTCGAACTGTTTGGAAGTCAGGGCATCTTCGAAGGCAATACTGCACTACAAACGGAAAGCTCAAACAACTTTGACATTGGCCTTAGATGGCAGTCTGATCTCAGTAGCGGTATCGATACATCGATAGAAGTGGCGGCATTCCATAACCGCAAAGACAACCTGATAACACGCGTCTACAACGCACGTGGCGTGGGGCGCTCAGAGAACCTTTCAAAAGCCCGGGTCAGCGGCATTGAGTTTAGCCAGCGACTCGCGTTTGATAGTGGCCTGACTATCGACGCAAGCCTGACTGCACAGGATAGTGAAAACCTGTCAGACATTAGCGGATTTACCGGTAAGGCGTTACCGGGTGAAAGCCGGCTGGACGGATCACTCAAGGCAGGCTGGAGCAATCATCGATGGAAGCTTCAGTATGAGCATCGCTTTAACGCAGATCGTTTCTACGACAGTGCCAACCTGCTTCCGGCTGCTGATCAGCGACTACACAACCTCAGTATCCAGAGACTGTGGAAACACTGGCGGGTCGGTATTGAGTTAAAAAACTTAACCGACCATAACTACGAAGACTTCAACGGCTATCCCAAGCCAGGGCGCGCTGCCTTTCTCAGTGTGTTCTATCAACCCTCAAAGGAATCATCACGATGATCAATACACGATTTAATACCAGGAAACGGCTACTCACCATACCGCTACTGCTGGCAACACTGGTGCTGAGTGCCTGTGACAGCGACGACGATGATGATGCTATGGCGGCGGATACCAGTGGCGAAACCACGGGTGCTGATACCGGCGGCACAGATACTGGTGGAACCGACACGGGTGGCACTGACACTGGCGGGACCGATACTGTTGGTACTGACACCGGCGGAACCAGTCGAGCAGTAGTTACCACTGTGGCCAGTGACTTTTCAAGCTCTGCGGTAGGCATCTACGAAACAGGCAGCCCCTACACCGGTCAGTCTGACTTTAACCCGGGTGTGTCAGACACCATCGTGCGCACATTCGAAGACGACTACTATGTAATACGCCGCTTTATGTCAGACAGCATTGCCAAATACAATGTTACTGATCCGCTTACGCCGGTGTTCGAGTCATCGACTAACGACGGCAACGATGAAGCATCAAGTAACCCGCATGATCTGGTTTTTGTAGACGCAACCAAAGCATATCTGCTGCGCTATGGCAGCCCTGTCGTCTGGATTGTTAATCCATCGGCCACCGAGGCGGGTCAGTTTAAAACCGGTGAACTCGATTTGAGCGCATATGACGCCGACGGTGTACCAGAGGCAACACGCGGTGCTGTGGTAGATGGTAAGCTATTCATCTTTATGCAGCGCCTGACTGCATTTGCACCGACCGATTCAGGCGTCGTCGCGGTATTCGATGTCGCAACCGATCTTGAAATCAACACCGGCACCAGCGACACCTTCAATGGCATTGAGCTACCAGCGTTCAACCCAATTGATATCAACGTCGATCCAACTACCGGTGCTATTTTCGCAGCCGCCGTTGGCGACTATGGTGCCTTTGACGGCTCTCGCCCCCCGGCCTTCAGCGGCGGTGTAATAACTGTTGATACCGCTGACTACAGCACCAATCAGCTGATAGACGATACCGAAGAGACTGGCAGAATTACTGCCGTAGAAGTCATCGACAGCAATACTGCTTACATGATTACAGAAACCGGTTTTGGTTCTTCAACTCTGGTCAGCTTCGATCCAAACACCGGTGCCATCACCACAACCGGCGTTGCCGGACTGACCGATGTGGATCTGAGAGACATCACTACCGGGCCTAATGGCAATTTGTGGATTTCCGTTGCAGACATCACGACACCACGTGTGATTATTCTAAACCCGGCAGACGACTCAATTGTATCTGAAGACATTCAGCCATCACTCAACCCGACCGGCGTTGCGTTTACACAGTAGTCTGTAAATGATACACAGGCAGGTGCAACGGTAGCCTGCCTGTGTTTATAGCCATGAATCTGGAAATCATCGCAGCTTTAAACCGCTCTCGCTTCAACGCGTTGCCTCTTTACTGTTGCGCCCTGCTTTGTCGCGGCGCTCTGATTTGTTACTGTGCCTTGTTTTGTTACCGTGTCCTGATGCAATGCAAGGACCGCACAGCTGCGACTGTCCGCACACTGGCTCTGATAACCGGACTGGTGCTGAGCGCTTGTCTCAGCGCCAGTGAATCAAAACCAGGCCAGTCAACCGTTGTATCAATTAATCTGTGTGCTGATCAGCTACTGTTATTGCTGGCCGACTCAGAGCAGATACTTTCGCTGTCCAACCTGTCTCACCAAAGCGCCGGCTCCTATTATTATGAACAGGCACAGGCCTACCCGGTTAATGAAGGTCACGCTGAACAGGTACTGACACTGCAACCGGACATCGTCATCGCAGGGCAATACTCAAGCCCTTACACACTTGATCTGTTGCGAGAAGTCGGCCTGCGCGTTGAGACGATTCCAATCGCAAATAGCATCGATACCATGCTCGCGAACATCACACAGGTCAGCACATGGCTTGGGCATAATTCTCGCGGCGACACTATTGTCAGCGAGCTTAACCAGCGTCTGGATGCGCTGAAAACCAGCCTGCAAAACGAACAGCAGACAAGCGCCAAAGAACTTCCGGTTGCCGCCGTGTATGATCCAAACGGCTACACCAGCGGAGCGCAATCGCTTCGAGGCGAGATGATTGAGTTATCCGGCTGGCGCAACGCCGCCGCCATGGCAGGCATTCAAAGCTACGGACAACTGTCACTGGAGTCGATTATTCGCCTGCAACCCGATGCACTGATTGAATCACCCTATAGTCCGGGCACCTGGTCACGCGCGCAGGCCATGAGCCAGCACCCGGCATTGTACAAAGCCGGTGTTGACCCTCACATAATTCACGTGCCGAGCCGTAAAACCGTATGTGCCGGACCGTGGACCGTGGATGTTATAGAGCAGATGCGTGCTGAAAGAACCAACCTGCCCGACACAAAGCACACGCATGAATAACCAGTCGCGCCAGATAATCTCCACACCGGTGCTTTCCATACTGCTGGCTGTTATCGTTGTTTTACTATTTATCGCTTCACTGGCTATTGGTCGTGAACCTTTACCGCTACTATCCTCGCTTGGCAACATGCTGCAAGGAGACGGTGGTGCAAACGCTATTATCCTTACTCAAATTCGTTTACCGCGCGCACTGATCGCCGTATTTGCCGGTGCCAGTCTGGGGTTGTGTGGTGCAGCAATGCAGGGGTTGTTGCGCAACCCGTTGGCAAGCCCGGGTTTAATCGGCAGCTCCAGTGGCGCTGCATTGTTTGCCGTGTTTACGCTGTACCTTGGCACCGCATACCTTTCACCGCTGGTACTGCCACTTGCTGGTATGACCGGAGCTCTGCTGGCCACTGCACTGGTTTACCTGCTGGCAGGGCGCAATGCTTCCGTCACCACACTGATACTGGCAGGTGTTGCGGTAAACGCCATGGCAACCGCTGGCATGTCGCTGTTACTTAACCTTGCACCCAGCCCCTATGCCGTACGCGAACTGGTACTGTGGACCATGGGTGACATCACCGATCGCAGCATGAATGACTTCTGGCTGATGTTACCGACCACCCTGCTGGGCTGGGCCATCCTGGTGGGCGTCGGCGGTAAACTCGATGCACTAACACTCGGGGAACGCACTGCAATGAGTATGGGTATCAACCCGATCACATTGCGCTGGCGCGTGTTTATTGCCGTGTCTTTCGCCGTTGGTGCAGCTGTCGCGACAACCGGTATGATCGGCTTTGTCGGGCTGGTGGTGCCACACCTTTTACGCCCACTGGTTGGACACGAACCCGGCAAGGTGTTGTTCACATCAGCGCTTGGCGGCGCCGCACTGTTACTGGCAGCAGACGTTGGTGTACGCATTCTTCCAACCGACCCACCGTTAAAAGTGGGTGTCCTAACCGCACTGGTTGGCGCCCCCTTCTTTCTCTACCTGATTATCCGCAGCAGAAGGCACTACCTGTGAACGAACTGTCGTGCACATCGGTGTCGGTGAGTCGCGCCGGAAAAAAACTGGTCGACAATGTGTCACTTCACATTGGCAAAGGCGAACTGGTGGGCCTGATTGGGCCTAACGGTGCCGGTAAGTCTACGCTGCTGCAGATGCTGGCGGGCTTAATAAAATGCGACAGCGGTGAAGTTTACCTGCAGCAGAAAAACCTGGCATCGTTAAGCAGTCGGCAACGCGGTCGGCAACTGGCCTGGGTTGCGCAAAACGGCCCGGTCAACTGGCCGTTAACAGTTGAGCGCATTGTAAGCCTTGGCAGGCGACCTCATCTGGGGCCATGGCAGCACTTAACCGACGACGATAAACAGGCGATTGAATACGCCATCGAAGCCACCGACTGTCATGCTATTCGTCATCAGGATGCAACTACCTTGTCGGGCGGTGAACGCACTCGCATGTTGTTAGCCAGAGCGCTTGCCACGCAACCGGAAATACTACTGGCCGACGAACCGGTCGCAGCCCTCGATTTAAAGCATCAGCTCAAAACCATGCAGGTACTGCGAGACTTTGCCAACCGCAACCTGGCTTGTCTTGTCGTACTGCATGATCTATCCCTCGCCGCCAAGTTCTGTGATCGACTGTATCTGATGAATGCCGCCACAATTGTTGCGGGAGGCACACCAACACAAGTATTAACCGCTGCCAACATTCAACAGGTGTACGGTGTCGAGGTTCACATAGGCGGCGATGAACACCCCTGGATACTGCCGGTGCGCGAGTGCTAGGCTTCCTCTAATGAGCATGTTGATTTTAGGTGGAGTAAAGTCCGGTAAAACCCGTCTCGCAGAAAAGCTTGCAACACAGTCCGACAAGTCAGTTGTCGTTATTGCTACAGCAAGTGTTGAACACAGCAAAGACGACCCGGAGATGCTGCAACGCATCGAGCGTCACCAACAAGCCAGACCGTCACACTGGCCGGTTCAGGAAGAACCACTGCTACTGGGCGCTGCGATAGAACAGCGCAGCGCCAGCGATATTATTATCATCGATTGCCTGACACTGTGGCTCACCAATCTGCTGATGCACAGCGATCACTCACAGCTCGACACACAGCGCGCACACCTGCTTCAAAGCCTTAAAACCACAAAAGCCGAAGTTGTTCTGGTCAGCAATGAAACCAGCATGGGCATCATTCCAATGGGTGAACTGACTCGGCGTTTTTGTGACGAAGCGGGACTCCTGCACCAGGCGGTTGCAGAGGGTTGCGAACAGGTTATTCTGTGTGTGGCCGGCCTGCCGCACTATCTTAAAGGCAGCCCTGAAGATAACAGGTAGCAAAGCAAACCCATGACAGACAAAAATTCCGACACCGATACCGACACTTCCGACAAGCAGCGAGAAGAACACAAGGCACGCATGCAGGAGATGCAACGTGCCCAAAAAGCAAAAGTTGCCAAAGCCGATATCGAACGGGGCGTGTTGATTGTTAACACAGGTGACGGCAAGGGAAAGTCTTCCTCCGCCTTTGGCACGGCCATACGCGCTGCGGGCCACGGTCAGCGCGTCGGTATTCTGCAGTTTATTAAAGGCACCTGGAAAACCGGTGAAGCCGAGAGCTTTAAACGCTTCCCTGAAATAGAACACCGTGTCAGTGGCGACGGCTTTACCTGGAACACCCAGGACCTGGACGAAGACACCGCCAGTGCCCGGCACGGCTGGCAGATGGCGGTCGATATGATAGAACGCTGTCGCGGCGACGACCCGGCCTATCAGTTGATCATTTTCGATGAGCTCAACATTGCACTGCGTTACAACTATCTCGATATCAACGACGTGGTGCCGGTGCTCGCTAACAAGCCCGAAGCGCTAAGTATCATTGTCACCGGTCGTGATGCCAAACCCGAGCTCATCGACATTGCCGACACCGTAACGGATATGACCATGGTCAAACACGCGTTTGAAGCGGGCATCCGTGCTCAAAAAGGTGTGGAATTCTGACGATTGTGCAGCCCGCTGTGGGGTGATTGCAGTTCTGCAAATCTGTTGTACAGTAAGCGCTTACGGTAATCTCTGCGTATTGAGATTCAGACTACCAACAGGATACTCACCATGGCCGCAATCCGTACCCGCTGGGACAACTCCGCTTTCTTCAACGGCAGCGATGATCCCGCCATAGCCACCACAGCAGAGTCCATGCGGGCGGATATCAGCTCACTGTCTGATCACTGTGAACAATTTACCCCGCTGATCGAATCAGCACCGGCGGCCAGTGAATACCCCGCCATCGTCGCAGCACTTGAGTCGGCCTATGAAAAGCAGGTAGCCATCGGACGCACGCTTGGCAATACCTCAATGTTTATTCATTGCTGTTTGAGTGTAAACGCACGCGACGCTGCCGCCAGCACCTGGCTGCCCACACTGCAGCAACTTGGCGCGCAACTGAAAAACGCTTCGCATCCGATGTACGGATATCTGGCCCGGGCCGAACCCGCCGTCATTGATCTGATGGCCGGTAACGCAACACTGAGTGAACTGTCGTTCCAGATTGAACAACTGCGCAATATGAGCGATCAGCTGCTACCAGTGGAGCAGGAGCAACTGCTAACGCGGATGGCAGTCACCGGCCTGCATGGCTGGGGCAATCTGTATAAGAATCTGTCGGGCACGCTGCAGTGCACTGTCGGCAACGAACAACTGGGCCTGGCGGCTGCGGCGAACCAGCTTAGCAATGCAGACAGAAACATCCGTGAGCAGGCGTGGCGAGGCATCAACGCCGCGTGGACGGACAACGAACAGTCAGTAGCCGCCATTCTGAACAACATCAATGGCTGGCGCATCGAGGAATCAACTCAACGCTCGCACACCCGCAAGCGCCACTATCTCGAAAATAGCTGCCACACCAGTCGCATCAGCCGCCAAACACTCGATGCGATGATGCAGGCAACGCACAACAGCCGCAGCATTCCTCAGCGTGGCATTGCCGCCATGGCGAAACTGCATGGCGTCGATACGCTGGGTCCGTGGGACCTGATGGCACCGGCCCCGATTGAAAGCTCGGGCTCCATCGATTTCAGCGACGCCATTAACCTGATCGCAGAGTCTTTTGCAGAGTTCTCCGCCCCCATGGGGGAATTCGCCATTGAAATGGCTGAACGAGGCTGGATAGACAGCGAGCAAACCGACAACCGCAGCACCGGCGCCTACTGTGGTGCATTCTCAGAGCCGCGTCAGCCGCGCATCTTTATCACCTACAACGGCACCCTGACCAACGTTATCACACTGGCGCATGAGCTCGGCCACGCCTGGCACAACCGTGTCATGGAAGACATACCGGAAGCCAAAATCCGCTACCCGATGACCCTTGCCGAGACCGCCAGTATCTTTGCCGAAACGCTCGTGCGCGAGTCACTGCTAAAAAACGCAAAAGACGACCAACAGCGACTTGAAATCATGTGGTCAGAAGCGGAGACCGCAGCCGCATTAATGCTCAACATACCAGCGCGCTTTGAGTTTGAACAAAAACTGGTAGAAACCCGGCAAAACAATTTCGTCACCGCCGACGCAATGAAAGAGATGATGAGCGACAGCTGGAAACTCTGGTACGAGGATTCACTGACTGAATACGACGAGATGTTCTGGGCCAGCAAACTGCACTTCTCAATCTCAGGCTTCGGGTTTTACAACTATCCGTATTTGTTTGGCTATCTGTTCAGCCTTGGTATCTATGCGCAGAAGGACAAAATGCAGGGGCAGAGTTTTGAAGAGAAGTATATTGATATTCTGAGAGATACCGGCTGCATGACCGCCGAAGACCTGGTGCAAAAACACCTCGGTCAGGACATCACCACCGAACAATTCTGGCTCGACAGCATTGGTATTGTAGAACGGTCAGTACAGCAGTTTGAGCAACTTGCAAGCGCTGCGTAATCAGCGTTTACGACTAGTTGTGAAGTGTGTGAGTCAGTCAGGATTGCAGAGCATTGATTCGTAAATATCGCAATATTTATCCATATAGATCGTATTTATCGAACTATTTGTATGGATAAATCGATTAATCATTTCGGCGATCGCCCCCACACTGTGTACTTTACGAAAGTGTGTGCACATGATTATCTTTATTGCTCTGACAGTCGGCGTGGTTCTACTCTACTACGGCGGCGACTGGCTGGTCGACGGCGTCGCAGAACTGGGCCACAAAATGAGCTGGCCCAAGGCAATGACCGGGCTTGTGCTGGTATCGCTCGGCACCAGTGCACCGGAGTTGTTCGTAAGCGTCGGCTCTGCAATACAGGGGCACGGCGCCATGGCCGCAGGCAATGTGTTCGGCTCCAACATTATCAATAGTGCGGTAGTGCTCGGGCTGGCTGTCTGCGTTTGCCGGCTGATGGTTGAACAGGTTATGCGCCAGCAACTGTTTGCTATGGCGATGGTTTCATTGCTCGCCGCCGTGCTAATCCGAGACGGAAACCTGTCACGGCTGGAAGGCCTGGTGTTACTGGCGAGCATGGCATTGAGCCTGTACACAGCTTACCGCACCAGCATCTCCACTCAACCCGGATTGCAGCCAGCTACCGAAACCTGTACCTCTACCGACTCGGCTGACGGCCACAGCACAATGCGTCGCAGCACGCGCCACTCACTGGTGCTGTCGCTCGCGGGTATCGTCGCGCTGGTAGTCGGCGCCGAAGCGCTGATCCAGGGCGGCCTCGGCCTTGCTCGCCAGTTACAGGTATCCGAGGCAGTGGTGGCCTTAACCATCACCGCCCTCGGCACCAGCCTGCCAGAGATTGCTGCCACAATCGCCGCCGTGCGCAAGCGTGAAACCGCAATGGCAATCGGTAATGTGGTGGGTTCTAATCTGTTTAACCTGGGCCTGGTTCTGGGTCTGAGCGCGACACTAATGCCGCTGCACGCAACCGATATCGGCAGCCTCACTCTGATGGTATTTCTGAGCCTGACCCTGTTTGTCGCGGCACTGGGCCTAAAGCCGGGTTACTATCCGCGCTGGACAGGAATTCTGTTACTGGCCGGCTACGGCTTCTATGCCACTGCGTTGGTTCAGACCACGTAGCTTTTGGATTCGGCACAGAAGCCAGAGCAAAAAAATAATACTACAGCCAAATTAATTATTGCCCCTGGGGTTACCATGAGACACCTCAACTACCACCACCTGCTCTACTTTCACACCGTTGCCGAGGAAGGCAGTGTGGCCGCGGCAGCGGAGTTGTTGCACATAACGCCGCAAACCATCAGCGGGCAAATAAAATTGCTCGAGTCGGTGGTTGGCCAGCCCCTTTTTATCAAGTCCGGGCGCGGTCTGCGAATATCCGACACTGGCCGTGCCATTAAAAAATATACCGATGAAATCTTTACCATCGGCCTGAATCTCAGCGAACATATTCGCAACGATCAACTGGGGGGGTCAGCAGAACTGCACGTCGGCATTGCCGACTCAATACCGAAGCTTGTGGCCTGCCAGTTGACAATGCCGGTCTTCGACCAAACTGAAAACTTCAAGCTGGTATGCACCGAAGGAAAACTTGAAAACCTGTTGGGTGAACTGGCCATACACAAGCTCGACCTGATTATATCGGATCATCCGGTACCGTCGGGTTATTCGGTGCGCGCCTATAACCATCCGC
>CAYMFQ010000075.1:14956-22032 GCA_964389335.1 uncultured Granulosicoccaceae bacterium | reverse complement strand
ACAAACCGCTGCACGGCGATTACAATGGCAACTACACAGAATCAGGATTTAGCAATATGGCGATCAGACAGAAAACCACCATCACCGGAACCATCAACGGCGATGGCGCCTCACATTCACTAACCAAATGCAGCACTCGTGATGTGGAATTTCCGATTGACGAGCCCATCGAGCGCGGCGGCACAAATACCGGCCCCTCTCCCACTGAAACCGCCATTGCCGCGCTAATTGGCTGCACTAATGTCATATCAAACAAATGCGCCGATAAGCTGGGCATAGACATCGGCCACCTGCAGATAGAGGCAAAGTACGATTTTAACCGGCAGGGAGTACTGCTAATGGACGAAGTGGAAGTGCCTTTTCCAAAGATCGTGCTCAATATCGTGGCCGACGGCCCCGCCACCGAGGCGGAACTTCAGCAGGTATCCACTGAACTGGCAAAGTACTGCCCGATCGCCAAGGTGTTCCGACACTCGGGCACGGTTATCGAGGAAAACTGGTCTAAGGCATAAGGCCTAAAGCCTCAACGAACCAACCGCAGGTCTGCAGTACACGGATAGTCTGTATTGCCGACCAGCTGTTTCACCGGTTGCAACGTATCGGCTGGTGGCAGTGCTTCGTAGTGTGCGCCGGTCGGTGCAGGCGTTGTACGAATCTGTGGCGCCGGTGTATGGGTGTCAGGATCGAATCGCGTCAGACGTCTGGCTTCGGCCACATTGGCATTAACCGGTTTGTCTTCGTAACTTCTGCCACCCGGGTCACTGACATGATACGCGCAGCCACCAAGGCTGCGTTCATACCATTGATCAATGACATCAAAAACCAGCGGCACATCGACCGGCAAATCCGGGTGCAGGCTGAACGGCGGCTGCCACGCGCGATAGCGAACACCCACCACGTACTCACCAGGCTTACCAGTAGCTATCAGCGGCAGGCGATGACCATTACAGGTAATGATATGACGCGACTCAGTTAAGCCTGTGACCTTAAGCTGCAGTCGCTCCACGGATGAATCGACATAGCGCGCCATGCCACTGTTGGTGGCCTCTTCTCCAAGCACGTGCCATGGCTCTATAGCGGCGCGCAGCTCCAGGCGAATATCACCCAGCTGTCGCTCTCCGTACACCGGGAAGCGAAACTCAAAGAAAGCATCCAGCCAACTGCGGTCAAAAGCCAGCCCATGTTGATTGAGATCGGCTATTACCTCACTAATGTCCTGCCACAGGTAGTGCGGCAACATAAAGCGGTCGTGTAACTCTGTGCCCCACTTCACCAGGCTGTGATTGTAAGGCGCGGCCCAGAAGCGGCAGATCAGACAGCGAATCAGCAGCGCCTGCACAATACTCATACGCGCATGCGGCGGCATTTCAAACGCGCGCAGTTCAACGATACCCAGCCTGCCACTCGGACCCGATGGTGAATAGAGTTTGTCGATACATATTTCTGCACGATGCGTGTTGCCGGTTATATCAACCAGCAGGTTGCGCAATAGACGATCAACCATCCACGGCTGATCGGTGTCGCCTTCAGGCAAACGCGACAACGCCATCTCAAGTTCATAGATGGTCTCTGAACGCGCCTCATCGGGCCTTGGGGCCTGCGATGTGGGGCCGATAAACAATCCGGAAAAAAGGTACGACAAACCCGGATGGTTTTGCCAGTAGCGAATTAAGCTGCCCAGCAGTTGCGGTCGACGCAGAAACGGACTGTCAGCGGGCGTAAGACCCCCCAGGGTGACATGGTTGCCTCCGCCGGTACCGGTGTGGCGACCATCAACCATGAACTTCTCTGCACTCAGCCGACATGCACGTGCCGCTTCGTACAGTGTTTCGGTTCGCTCCACCAGTTCCTGAAAACTGCCGGATGGGTGAATGTTCACCTCAACAACACCCGGGTCCGGGGTAATCCGAAACGACGGCAAGCGCGCATCGGCAGGTGGTTCGTACCCTTCTATCACCGGTGTTGCACCCGCGGCCTCACAGGCGCGTTCGATTGCGGCCATCAACAGCAGCCAGCTTGCAGCAGAGGTGACCGGTGGTAAGAACAAATACAGGGTGTCTTCTCTTACTTCTGCGCAAAGCGTGGTGCGCACCAGATAATCTGCCTCATCAATATGATCTGTGTTGTCCAGATGCGCATTGATGACGTGGTACGCCGGTAACTCATGCATAGCGCCAAAGGGGTCTTCCTGAGCCTGACGCGCCTCCGCATCGACGCTGTCGTCGTCCGGCAGCGCATCGAGTGGCAGGCGCAGCCCGGCCGGAGAATCCCCCGGCACCAGAAACACTTCTGATCGTCGCAATGGCCAGCGCGAGCTGTGCCAGTGTTCACCGTTAAAAGACAGAGGTAACATGTAGCCAACCGGTTTATCCAGGCCACGTGATAACTTATCCACCAGCCGCTGACGACTGTCACTGTCAGTCAGATCAAGCGACGCGAGTGATTCAGATGCAGGCAACAGACTTTCAAGATGCAGATGATAGAGCGGGTCCTCGTACATCGGCCTGACCAGTAAATGATCAATACCGAGCTGTGTACACAGTTGCTGCAGAACGTTTTGCGCCTGCAAGATGGAGGCACCGCCCTGCGCCGGTGATGCGAGTCTGTCAGTGTGTTGCCAAATTGGCTGTCCATCCGCACGCCAGTGGCATATCAGCGCCCAGCGCGGAGTCGGTTCACCCGGGTACCACTTACCCTGTGCAAATGCAGTAATGCCCTGTGGCGCAAACGCAGCTCGCAGTTTGCCAAGCAACTTTGACGAACGCTGCAATTTTTCATCGCCAAGTGCTTCGTCGTTCCACTCGGGGCTGTCCGGATTGTCAATCGATACAAAGGTGGGCTCGCCCCCCATGCTGAGGCGAACATCATTGGCAGCCAGTTGCGCATCGACCTTTGTGCCGAGACTGAGCACGTTTTGCCACACTTCATTGGTGTAGGGTAATGTGACACGCGGGCGCTCATCAAAGCGCGACACCTTATTGTGAAAATAAAAGTCACTGGCCGGAGCACTGGCGGCACCGGTGACAGGTGCAGCACTTACTGGTTGTGGCGTACAGGCGAGTGGTATATGACCTTCCCCTGCAAACAGACCGGAAGTCGGGTCGAGTCCAACCCAACCTGCACCGGGAAGATAAACCTCGGCCCACGCATGCAAGTCAGTGAAGTCTGTGTTCGGCCCGGTGGCACCGTCCAGCGCTTTGATATCCGGTGTTAACTGCACCAGATAACCTGATACAAAACGCGCTGCCAGGCCATAGTGGCGCAATACTTCAACCAACAGCCAGCCACTGTCGCGGCATGATCCCACGCAGCGTTGCAGTGTTTCTTCACTGTTCTGCACGCCGGGTTCCATGCGCACCTGGTATTCGATGTCACGCTCGAGCGCCTGATTAATATCTACCAGTGCGTCGATGATTTTCTTTTCTGGTGGCTTGTTTTCGCCCAGCCATTGCGCCAGCCGCGGTCCGGCCTGCTGCACCTCAAGGTAAGGCTGCAATTCAGCACGCGTTACTTCATCGTAGCTGAATGGAAATATCTCGGCACTTTCCTCAACAAAAAAATCAAACGGGTTGATAACATCAAGCTGTGCAACAAGATCGACCGTCACTGTCAGTTCAGTGCAGGGCTCAGGAAACACCAGCCGTGCCAGATAGTTGCCGAATGGATCCTGCTGCCAGTTGATAAAGTGCTCGGCGGGACTGACCGTTAAACTATAACTCAGTATTGGGGTGCGGCAGTGTGCCGCTGGCTTTAGACGTATCACATGTGGCCCGAGTGTGACGGGCTCACTGTATCGATAGGTCGTGGTGTGATCGATGGCGACCTTTATACTCATGCAGTGATACTCAGGCGTCTGTGGTCAGCGAAACAGGGCGGCAACGTCAGCCAAACCCGGTAACTGTCAGGCTGACTCTGCAGCAGGTGGAAAGTAAGTGTTGGCAACGGCGTTGCCAATTTTTATCAGCCCCAGTTGTACATCGTCCAGAAACTGATGACGTGACGCTGCATCCGTTGATAGCATGGCAATATCAGCCTGCATCAGATGATCAATTTGCGCGTGCACAATGGTGCGCACTGGCTCGCGATTGTTAAATGAAGCCAGGCTTCGATCAAAGCGTACCAGACAAAAACGACATGCACTCGGCAGTTGCTCATCCTGCAGTAAAAAGTGCAGTACACCCTCGGCGCTGACAGGCTGGCGCATGTGGCGTCGATACATTTGCATTGCCGATACCGAGTACAGTGTGCCGCTCCAGTGCCGCACCTCGAACGCGCTGAGTTCTCCGGCATTTTTATCAACCGGCAGCAATGACGATGGCACATCGAGCACCCGCGTTGTCATGTCTGCGCGTTCAAGGTAACACGCCATTCGCATAAACTTATAGGCTTGATCGTGCCGCAGAGTGCCGTGCACGGCCCCGGCAATTTCCAGCGACTGACGACACACCGCATCGAGAAACTGACGACGATTGCGGGTATTGATACCGCTCGCCACCTGTTGATTGATAAAACGATACAGAGATGAAATTTTTTCATACATCTGTTTCGGAAATACATCTCTGGAACTGCGCAGATTGTGTTTGATCGCCTGCGCAATATTGACCATTGAGCCCGGGTTGTCAGTGTTAGATAAAATAAACGCAGTAACGTCTGCCTCGTTGGCGCGCTGGTGGTGTTCAAGGTAATGCTTGTCAAGGCCGGATATAGACACCAGCGGCATCCAGCCATCGTGAGCATCGACATCAGGCATGTCCATTAGTGTCTGGCCGTACACATTCACCAGGCGTGCGGTATTTTCGGCGCGCTCAAGGTAGCGACTCAGCCAGTAAACGTTTTCAGCAACTCGTGCAAGCATCCTCGTTTATCCCTGCCCCTGCCCCTGCTGCACCCGGTTGTCTGCCTCATCACCTGAGCTATCCGCAAGCTCGACAATCCAGGTATCCTTACTACCACCGCCCTGTGACGAGTTCACCACCAGAGACCCAGGTACCAGCGCCACGCGCGTCAGCCCACCGGTGGTAACAGTCAGTTCATCGCCCTGTAAAATAAACGGCCGCAGATCTACATGTCGCGCCGCCAGTGTTTGTGCAGAGGCAGCACGCGCGCCGGCAGAATCCTTTACTGCGTGCGCGGCAGTCTCTGTCAGTGTTGGCGCTGTGGAGATAGACAGAGTCGGCTGGGCAATGTAATTACGAGGGTCAGCGAGTATCTGTGCCGCCATTTCCTGTTGCTGCTGCAAAGTGCCGTGCGGCCCTATCAACATGCCATAGCCGCCCGACTCATTGGCTGGTTTGACGACCAGCTTGTCGAGATTTTCCAGTACATAAGCCAACGAGTCCGGATCTTCGCAGCGATAGGTCGGCACGTTGGACAGAGTTGGGTCTTCCTGCAGATAGTAACGAATGATATCCGGAACGTAGGAATACACGACCTTGTCGTCCGCGACACCAGCACCGGGAGCGTTGGCGATAGCGACATTGCCCGCACGCCAGGCACGCATTAATCCGTGTACGCCAAGTGTGGACTCGGGGTTAAAACACTCCGGATCAATAAACGCGTCATCGACACGGCGATAGATAACATCTACCTTAATTGGTCCTTCGACATCGCGCATGAACACCTGATTATCCTCGACGAAAAGATCTCGCCCTTCGACCAGCTCAGCGCCAATCTCCTGTGCCAGAAACGAGTGTTCAAAGTAAGCCGAGTTAAACACACCGGGTGTCAGCACACAGATCATCGGGTTGGGTGCTGGTGACAGTGAAGCCAACATGCGACGCAGGTTGCTGGTGTAGTTATCGACTGGCAACACGCGACACTCGTTGAACAGCTCAGGCAGGGTTCGCTTCATGATCTCGCGGTTTTCGATCATGTAGGAGACACCGGAGGGTACTCTCAGGTTGTCTTCCAGCACATACATCGTACCGTCGCTGTCGCGGACGAGATCGCTGCCACAGATATGTGCCCATACGTTGTGAGGCGGCTGCATGCCAACGCATTCGGGTCGAAAATTGGTCGAAGAGGCAATGAGCTCCTGCGGCACAATGCCATCTTTAATGATGCGTTGATCGTTATACAGATCGTGAATGAAGCAATTCAGCGCGCGAACGCGCTGCATGAGTCCGCGCTCTATGCCGCGCCACTCATCGGCATCGATGATGCGAGGGATAATATCGAAGGGCCATTCACGGTCGATGTTACCGCTGTCTTCATAGACGGTAAACGTGATCCCCATCTGCCGAATGGCAAGTTCCGCCGCCTGCCGACGCTGCACCAGACCGGCGTCGTCAATACCGTCGAGCCAGTCTTTTAACTGCGCCGCTGCGGGCCGGGCGTGGCCATTGTCTTGTAGTAACTCGTCGTGACAGGGGCTTTTGTAGTCATGCCATCGACTCTGTTGCATAGTGTTTCTTTTATATCTGTTGAACCAGTGATGGCGCACCGTTGGTGCGATTCACATCCACCTCAACAGTTAATGTGTGTGAGCCTCCACCATACACTACTCCTTTTATCGGCACCACATCATCATAGTCGCGCCCCCAGGCGGTAGTTATATACTGCGCATCAGGACGCTTGTTGTTGGTTGGATCGAAATCCCACCAGCCAGTCTGTGCACAGCACACCGAAAACCACGCATGCGATGCATCCGCCCCCTGCAGTTTTTCTTCCCCCGGTGGTGGTAGTGTTTCCAAATAACCACTGACATAACGCGCCGGTATGCCCTGACGTCGGCACACTGCAATCGCGAGGTGTGCGAAGTCCTGGCAAACGCCTTTTCGCTCCGCAACAATATCTGCCAGTGGCGTCACTATGTTAGAAAAACCTGACTGATACTGAAACGTGGTAAATATGTGCTGCATAAGACTATCTGCATACTGCACTACCGGCATATCACCGGCAGGCAGCTCCTCAACAATCACATCAATCACCCGATCAATCGGCACCAGTGGCGATGGCAGCAGGCAGTCCAGCGCCATCAGCACATCGTCGTGAGTGCTGCTATGTAATGCCTGTCGGTTGCTCTGTGCGCTGTTATCGGCACTGTCTCCCGCTGGCAACGCCGGCAATGTATCTGC
>CAYMFQ010000075.1:9446-14856 GCA_964389335.1 uncultured Granulosicoccaceae bacterium | reverse complement strand
GTCATTGACGCCGATAAGTCCTGCAGCACGCGCAGGAATTTTTGCAGTGACTGTCGCGCGTCGCGATCTTCTTTGAGCAACTGATCCGGATCTGCCAGCCTGACACGGCTGAGTCCGGCCACCGCAAGCCGGTTGAGCGGATCGGTGTGCGAAACGTTGCGCCGACCGGGAAGCTCGCCAATTAAATCCTGTATGCACTTAAACTGATACGCCAGCGAACGCGGGTTGATCTCATCAAGCAGCAATAACTGCAGTACCAGACGGTTATCGAGTCCACTGCGGTAGCGTGCACGGTAAGTCATGACACTGTCGAACACGCGCAACAGATATTCAAGCAGGCGCTGATTGTCGCGATGCACCGCCAGTACGGCAGACACGGTTACTGATATCTGGTGTGCGCGTTCAATACGCCGCCCCAGCATTTTAAATATCCACACATCACTGTGTGTCAGATTCTCGTGCTCGAGGCCGGTGTTAGCAGATGCCACCAGCAGCAGCTCATCGAGTACTTCAACGATCTGATCCAGCGCGACCGCATCCTCGTAAAAGTCCTTCGGCAACGACAGTGCAGCGAGACCGGTTTGCAGCTCATTGATGCGATTAAACACACGCAGCTGCTCACTGGACAAGCGATCACTAACGGCGCTGGCGCTGAATTGCCACTGCTGCAGTGCATTAGCCAGTGTGCCGGATCGACGCACGTCCTGCAGTAACGATTTAAGTTCGCGCTCCGGCCTGGCCAGACGCTTTTTACCACCGCGACCGGTAAAACCCGGGTAGGTGCCGGTGGCGGCGGTGACTGAGCGCAGCAGTCCGCGCATAGCCGGTGTCGCCAATACCTCCGCAGAGGAGCGGTCTTCGTCGAGCAGGCTTTGCAGAATGCGCCGCAACAGCCGCACCGCAGCCTCAACGCGCTCTGAATTGCGCCCCAGCCAGAACTCACTTTCGGCAATACGGCTTGGCAGGTCTTCGTTAACGATAGCATGCGCTACGCTTTCCAGTGGCGACTTGACCAGGGTATCTGCCGGCACTGGTTCTGACGACAGTATCCACACATCCTTGCTGGCGTCGATGCCCTGTAGCCTGCGCCGTGCATCGATGGACTGTGCACCAAGCAACGCCAGTGCACCAGGCATGGTCTCGTATCGCGCCCCCGACAGGATCTGATATACCCGCAATGCTACCGGTGCATTAATAACCTCGGCCTGCGGCAGACTCGGGGCACTGGACAGCAACACCGGCTGCTGAGCAATATACGCCGCCGGATTCATTTTTACATCGGCAAGAAACGCATCCTGCTGTGTAGCTGATAAGTCTGATAGCACGGTGCTGTGCGCCAGTGCGTCCACATGGCGAAAGTGCAGTTGGTGACGCTGCGCCACAGCGCTATCGAGCTGTTCCGGATCACCCAGCCACAGCGTTGGCTGCGACTGCAGTTGCAGCGGCTCTTGCAGTAAAGCTTCACACAACTGTGGCATGCAGGTATTCAGCGCCGGATTATCGAGCACACCGGTACCCATCGGGTTGAGGATACGAACACCACCTCGACGCGCGGCCTCAACCAGCCCGGGCACACCGTGGTTGTGTTTACTGCCGATGATCATCGGATCAATTTCGGTATCATCGATCAGTCGTAAAATAACGTCGACCGGCTGTAAACCGGTAATTGTCTTCAGATAAACGATATGGTCGCGCACGGTTAAATCAGCGGGCTCGACCAGCGGATAACTCAGATACCTGGCGAGCCATGCGAATTCAAAGTAGTGAGGATGACTGGACGGATAACTGAGCAACACACAACGGCCGTTTTTACCCGACTCTGCCAGTACATTGCTTTGCAACTGGCGGAAGTAGCTGACAATGCGACTAACGCGATACTGCTTGTAGCGGCGTGGCAGCACACGCTTCAGCACCAGCCGATTTTCAAGCGCGTAGCCAACACCGCTCGGGTACTGGCAAAAATCATCCAGCGCCTGCCATTCTCCGGTAGCGCTGCGGCCGATGTCACAGGTGTGAAATATCAACGGCTGCGCAGTTGCCGGTGTATTAGAGTTATCCGGCGCTACCAGATCCCTCAGGTAACCTTTGTGTGCATACAGCATCGACGGTGGAATCAATCGTTCCTTAAGCAGCCGCTGCGGTCCGTATATATCCTGATAGATTGCCTGCTTCAAACGCGCACGCTGATCCAGTGCCTGCGTTAACGTGTCCCACACACCTGTGTCGAACAACAGAGGAATAAGATCAAGTGTGCGGTTGCGTCGGTGCTGATCAGCCTCGTCGGCTTCGGGCTCATAAGTGAGGCCATTGGCGCGCAACTGACGCATGATTTCCTGCTGGCGAGCACCACGCTGCACCTGCGACAGGCTGTCAATATGGTTCAGCAGCGACTGCCAGTGCGCAATGGATGATCCATCGCGGTTCAGTGTTTCGTCGTAACGCGGCGCCGATGCTGTCAGCGGCTGTAGTGGGGCCATAAATACCTTTGAGTGAGGCTTTTTCGCCTCAGGCGCACAACTTTTATATAGATTTTAGAGGGTTAGCGTGCAAACGGGGAGCGATTGCGCTCTGCATGAGAGTATACCTCAAGCCAACTTGTCCCTGACAGTGGCACGCCCCGAGCGGGCAATTTATGCGGGGTAAGCAAAACGACGCAAGTGTTGGTCCAGCCGGCTGCCAATGTTGAATCCAGCCACCGGAACAGAGTTTTCGCGGACCGCTTTTTGCTCGACCGCGTTATGGACATAGAAGGATCTATAGAGCTGGTATACGAAACGGCGCAGGGAACCTCGACCGACAGCGATACCTGCCGCGATTTTTTGTTATCTCTCTGGGAAGACGGCGTTTCTCACGGCTGTGACATGAGCCACCTGATGACGCTCGACAAAGATGCCTACGAGGCGATTATCAGGGTACTGAATCACTTCTTCCACACTCGGCAGCAACTATCAAGTTTCCTGTCGACGAAGCAAATCAGTGCCCTGACTGAGCCGCCCAAACCAGATGAAAAAGCCCAGCCAAACCAGGGGGCAGACAGTGTGTTTATTCTGGATGACGCGTTTTCTCGCGTGAAACGATTCTAATAAACCAATAGCTGCGCCGCTGACGATGCGGTCTTACGCATAGGTGTTGAGCACACCGCCGACACCCTGATAGCTTTCAACGATAGCCTGCCTCATGCTATCGATAAACCCTGCTTTGCCGGCAGTGCCCATCAAAAACCCGATCACATCACTGTCCGCCTTTTGCAGTGCTGCAGTCAGCCGACGACGATTATCCTGTGTCAGGTTAAACAACCCTTGTTCAGGATTGCGCAAATCGAGCCCGCTACGTTTTAACCGATTCAGTAAATCTGTGTCTGTGTCGTCGACAATGGCCATCAGCGCGGCATTCAGTGCACGCCCGCTTGCCGTTTGTGAGCTGGCCTCTGCCAGTGTTTTCTGGATAGACTCAAATGCATCTGCCACTCGATACGACCGTTTCCTTGATATGCCGTTTTCTCCGACAAGCACGTTGTAAGCTCCATCTTCTATATGAAATGCGGGAAACAAGCCGGTGCTGCCACTTTGCAGTGACACAGCTTTTGTACCGCCATCACCGGTTATCGACAACCGCTTCCGATCACTGGTTAACGAGGCCACCACTGGCGACTGAGTCAGCGCCTGGGTTACTGATTGAATGGTATCGGTGGCGGTATCGAGTTGACGCTCTGAACCGTTGACAAAATAGGCCCCGCTGCTGACCGAAGCAAACGCGCCCAGCGTATTCAGCGGTTGCTGTGTTTCGTCGAACTGCCCTGGGGTTGCAACCGCTCCGCTAAGCTTGGTTGCATCAAGAAACCCTGAAGTATCACTGTGAAGTACAATCTGTTTGTCACCGCCGAACTCGTTGTGCACCAGTTGAATTGTTTCTGTTGATACATCGTACGAGGCAGTAACCTGTGCCGCAGAATTGGTGATAGCGGTTAATACATCGACAATGGTATCGTCTGCAGCAACGGCAATTGACTCACCGTTTATAACAAAGCTGCCATTGGTTACGACATACCCTGTGTCAAAACCCGGCCCTGCTGCACCTGACTGATCAAATGCGCCAAACAGGTTTGGTGCCCCGCCAACTCGCGTAACCTCCTCGACAGAGTTCAGTGTGGTGGAACGCGCATCGGTTTCGATGGCAAGCGGCGACGCGGAAACAACGCTTTTCGCTTCAGCAACATTGCCACTGCTTGGTGACAAAAACGCTGACTCTATGCGCTCAAGCTCCTGCAGCACACGAGACAGCTGTACTGAGGTGCGTTGATCAACAGACGCTGATGTTAGCGCCGCACTATTACCTGCCGCATAGTATCCGGACTGGTAAGACGACACATAACCTGTTGTTCCATAACCTGAAATGATCATCGCAAAAAATAGTGTAGATCGGCGTTCCTCGCTCTGACCCGAGGATATCGGCAACCTGCGCTAAAATTTAATATCGCCTGCCCTGCTTAATGCGGATTAACCTGGTACTGTCCGAACGCTTGTATTGCAGTACAGAAGATTATCGCGATGCGTCAGAAGACAGCCACCGGGTCATAGCGCAGGCCGCAGATACAATGGCCCAGCAGATTAGAAATGACAGTGTGTAGGCGGCTTCGCGGCTGTTATCGAGCGAGTCCTGCACGATCTCTATCGATTGCGGATCGACCAGGGAGAACAATACCCCGACCAGTGCAATAGCCGCCACAAAGCCGGGCCACAGTATTTGCATCGCAGCCCGAACTATCGGCTGCTCTTTGTGACTGGTATCTATCATTGGCAATACCCGCTACGGTTGCCGTGTGCCAAACGTTACTACAGGGTTGTCCTGTAACATAACCCGGTCACTCACAAGCCGCCACGTAACTGTCTGTTCAGACGCTGCAGACTGGACCGCAGGTACAGCGGCGTTAACTGTCGCGGGCTCAACGTGCAGCCGCCACTGATCCGTTTGCGGCAATCGCAAAGTGTCACTCACATAGCGTCCGCCACCGGCATATGCCAGCAACGCGCTGCCATCTTTATGCGCCTGTGTCACATGCACCCAACGCAGCGACACAGCGGCCGGATAATCAAACTTCAACTCCGCATCGCCATTATCTGCTTTTGCAGACAATGCAGACAGTTGCAGCACAATACCGTTGCTATCACTGGTCACACCCGCATGCAACCCCCACTCCGCTGCAAGGCGGTCACGTACCGCAAACTGATTGATGGCTTTGCCGGCTTTGTAGTAGTCATCAACCACCAGTGAATTATTGGTCTGATGTGCAAGGAACAACAGATTGAACCCCAGAATAACCGACGCCGCCGGTATGCTGATGATGAACCACGGCCAGCCCTGCCGATACCAGGGCAGAACATCTTGTGTGAGGTTGGCAACTGCCATTGTC
>CAYMFQ010000075.1:0-9346 GCA_964389335.1 uncultured Granulosicoccaceae bacterium | reverse complement strand
CCCATTTTGTCCATCACCTGATCGCAGGCATCAATGCACGCGGCGCAGCCAATGCACTCGTACTGCTGCCCGTCCCTGATATCTATGCCAACCGGACACACCTGGACACACAGACTGCAGTCGACACAGTCACCCTGCCCTTCACCACGAGACTTCCTGGACCGCGAGCCGCGCGGCTCACCACGTTTGCTGTCGTAGGTTATTACCAGGGTATCGCGATCAAACATAACGCCCTGAAAGCGTGCGTAGGGGCACATGTACTTGCATACCTGCTCACGCATGAATCCGGCGTTACCGTAGGTTGCAAACGCATAGAACAGTATCCAGAACGACTGCCACGGACCGGTGTCAAGAGTTGCAATACGCGCCACCAGCTCTCTAATGGGCGTGAAGTAACCAACGAACGTTATACCGGTCCACAGCGCAATAGACAGCCACAGAAAGTGCTTAAGTGATTTGCGCGCGACCTTGTTTACGGATCTGCCACTGCGGTCGAGCTTCATGCGCTTGTTGCGATTGCCCTCGACCAGGCGCTCCACCCACATGAATATTTCGGTGTAGACGGTTTGCGGGCAACTGTATCCGCACCATAACCGACCCGCGACTGTGGTAAACAAAAACAAAGACAAAGCACTGATGACCAATAGCCCGGTCAGATAGATAAAATCCTGCGGATACAACACCAGGCCAAAGATGTAGAACTTGCGCGCTGCAAGGTCAAACAACACGGCTTCCCGGTTGTTCCAGGAAAACCACGGCAAGCCGTAGTACACCAACTGGGTTAACCACACCATGCCCCAGCGCCAGCGCGCAAATACACCAGACACCGCTCGCGGGTATATCTTGTCACTGGCTTCGAGCAATCGAATCGATCGCTCAACCCGGTCTGAAGAGGAACCTCTTTCCGCAGACGTCGCAGCGGTTTTTACTGACGGTTGCATAGTTGATTCGCCGCTGTATTAACCCGCTACTGATCGTTACCTTGCGACAGACTCAATACATACGCTGCCAGTACATGGGCCTTGCTCTCACCCAATAGTGCTTCAAACGCAGGCATCTGATTGTTAATACCCTGCTGCACGGCAGATACAATACTGTCCACGCCACTGCCATGCAGCCACACATCGTCAGTCAGATTGGGTGCACCCACTGCCGCATTGCCGGTGCCGTCGAGTCCATGGCAACCACCGCACACCGCAAACTTTGCAGCCCCGGTTTCGGCAAGCGCTGCATCGTGACCAGCTCCGGACAGCGACAGCACATAGTTGGCAACCGCCTGTACGTCGGCATCAGTACCGCCAATAGCCGCTGCCATCGGTGGCATCAAACCGGTGCGGCCATTCAGGATGGTGCGTTTGATATAGTCACCGCCACCGGGGCCAAGCCAGTCATTGTCTGCAAGATTTGGAAACGACCGACCACCCCTGGCGTCGGAACCGTGGCACTGCGAACAATAGGTTAAAAACAACCGTTCACCCATCGCCAGTGCCTCTGGTTGCGTTGCGAGCGTGTCTATGTCGGTGGCCAGGTGCTGCGCAAACAAGGGCTCGTACACACTGTCCGCTGTTTGTATTTCCGCTTCGTACTGATTGCCTGAGGTCCAGCCAAATACACCGCTAAACGAACCGAGCCCCGGGTACAGTAAAAAGTAAGCCGCACCGAACACACAGGTAATATAAAAAAGGTACAGCCACCAGCGCGGTAACGGGTTATTGAGTTCCTGCAGATCCTCGTCCCATACGTGTCCGGTGGGTGCCACGGTGCCGTCGTCGTTCAGGGGCGTGCGCCCCGTTGACACAATCCACGCCAGAGCCACGCACGCCAGTACAGAAATAATGGTGACCACAGCAATGAAGATGCTCCAGCCAGGTGATAAAAAATCAGCCATCTCAGCGATCTCCGTTATTGTTGTGACGCTCGTGCTGCTGCGCATTGACTGATTGCTGCTGCATATCGTCATCGGCGAACGGCAGGTTGGCAGCTTCTTCAAAACGCTGACGCTGACGACTGCTGTACGCCCACCAGACTATGCCGATAAACGCTCCGAAGCACAGCACGGTTATTAAAGATCGAAGAAAGATAACGTCCATTACTGTACCCTCTGACCGGCGGTGCCAAGCACCTGTAAATACGCAATCAATGCATCCATTTCAGTTTTGTCTGCAAGCAATGATGCCGCGTTGTCGATTTGTTCATCAGTGTATGGATGCCCCAGCAACCGCAGTGCACTCAGCTTGGGCGCAACACTATCCGGATTGAGTGCGTTGCGAGCCAGCCATGGATACGCCGGCATGTTCGACTCCGGCACAACATCGCGCGGGTTAATCAGGTGTACCCGGTGCCACTCGTCGCTGTAACGGCCACCCACTCGATGCAGGTCCGGCCCGGTGCGTTTGCTGCCCCACTGAAACGGCCGGTCATAGACAAACTCGCCGGCCACCGAGTAAGGTCCGTAGCGCTCTGTTTCAGCGCGAAACGGTCGTATCATCTGCGAGTGACAGTTGTAACAGCCCTCCCTGATGTAAATATCGCGTCCGGTTAGCTGCAGCGCATCGTATGGTTCAAGGCCTTCAACTGGCTCAGTAGTAGACTGCTGATAGAACAGCGGCACAATCTCAACCAGTCCACCGACCGAGATCACCGCCAGTATCAGCAGTGCCATCAGTCCGGTATTTTTCTCTATTGCCGCATGTGAAAGTTTCATTGCTGTGCTCCTATTGCGCGGCCGCCGGTACGTGCGGCTGTACCAGGGGAATCTTTGCGTTAACCACGGTGCCCTGCTGTATGGTTTTGATCATGTTGTAGAGCATCAGCAAAATGCCACTGAGGTACAGCAGTCCACTGAAAAATCGCATCACGTAGTAGGGATAGGTGGCCTTTACACTTTCAATAAACGCATAGGTCAGCGTGCCGTCAGGGTTGGTCGCACGCCACATCAGCCCCTGCATCACTCCGGCAATCCACATAGACGCGATGTAACCGACGATGCCCAGCGTGGCTATCCAGAAATGCACTTCAACCAGGCGCATGCTGTACATCTCCTGTCTGCCGTACAAACGCGGCAGCAGGTAGTAGATAGAGCCCATGGAAATCAGCCCCACCCAGCCAAGAGCACCGGAATGCACGTGTCCAACCGTCCAGTCGGTATAGTGTGAAAGCGCGTTAACGGTTTTGATTGACATCATCGGCCCTTCAAACGTCGACATGCCATAGAAAGACAATGAAACAATCAGAAACTTGAGGACCGGATCGGTACGCAGCTTGTGCCATGCGCCGGACAGGGTCATTACTCCGTTAATCATGCCGCCCCAGGAAGGCGCCAGCAGTATCAGCGAAAAGACCATACCAACGGACTGCGTCCAGTCAGGCAGCGCGGTATAGTGAAGGTGATGCGGGCCGGCCCACATATAGGTAAAGATCAGTGCCCAGAAGTGCACAATAGAAAGCCGATACGAGTACACCGGCCGACCGGCCTGTTTCGGTATGAAGTAATACATCATGCCGAGGAAGCCTGCGGTCAGAAAAAAGCCCACCGCATTGTGTCCGTACCACCATTGAATCATCGCATCCTGCACACCGGCATAGGCAGAATAAGACTTACCCATCGACACCGGCACAACGGCACTGTTGACAATATGCAGTACCGCAACAGTCAGAATAAACGCCCCGTAGAACCAGTTTGCCACATAGATGTGCGGTGGCTTGCGTTTAACAATGGTGCCGAAAAAAACCAGTGCATAGGACACCCATACTGCTGCGATGAGAATATCAATCGGCCACTCCAGTTCGGCGTATTCTTTGGCCTGAGTTAATCCCATTGGCAGTGTGATGGCCGCCAGCACGATAACCAGTTGCCAGCCCCAAAATGTAAACGGCACCAGCCAGCCACCCCACAGGCGCACCTGGCAAGTACGCTGCACCACGTAATACGACGTTGCAAACAATGCACTGCCGCCGAACGCAAAAATCACCGCGTTGGTATGCAGAGGTCGCAGACGCCCGTAACTCAGCCACGGTATTCCAAAATTCAACTCGGGCCACGCCAGTTGTGCGGCAATGACAACACCAACCAGCATACCGACAACACCCCACACCACCGTCATTACTGCAAACTGCCGTACCACCTTGTAGTTATAGGTTTCATCCAGTGCATACACTTCGTCGGTGGCGATTTTTTCTGTTGCTTCACTCATCGGGGTTCCTGTGGTACATGATTTACGCTGATACTGTAAAGGCCGCACAAAACAGCAGATTGATTAACATCAACTCTATGCGGGTAAAGAGGTTATTCTTGAGGATTAGTCGAGCGTTGCTCGGTGGCTGCGGCACGATCGTCATCCAGAATCACGCTCCAGGCCGGACCCTGATCATCGTCAAACTGACCGCTGTTGCTCATGCGAAAGAAAAACCACGCAGCGCACAGCACGGCCAGAATCGACAGCGGTATCAGAATGATCAGTGATTCCATGCTGCGCGCTCCGTGACGTTCGGCTCTGTAACAGACGACAGCGGCGCCGCCGGCTCAGCCCGTCCTGACCACCACAGACGGGAGGCATTGCCTGCGACCAGCAGAGAACTCAGCGCCATACCGACGGCCGCGAGCCACGGAGATATCAAGCCCAATGACGCTGCAGGTATTACGGTGATGTTGTATGCCAGCGCCCAGCTGAGGTTTTGTCTAACAATGGTCCGTGTGCGCCGCGCCTGTGACAGCAGTGTATCCACTACCGACAAGTCGTTTGACAGTGCGATTACATCAGCGCTGGTTTGTGCAATAGAGGTGGCATTGCCCATCGCCACAGACACATCGGCACTCGCAAGTACCGGGGCGTCGTTAATGCCGTCACCCACCATCAACACGCAGGCACCACGGGACTGAAGCTGTTGTACGTAGTGTTGTTTTTGCTGTGGTAGTGCCGTTGCGCGCCAGGTACTGATATTCAACGATGCTGCGCAGTCCTCAACCACGTCCGTCTGATCACCGGATAACAAGTGCACGTGCAACCCCTGCTGCTGTAGGTGATTGACCAGTGCGGAAGACTCGACTCTCAGTGTGTCTGCAATGGCAAAGCGGGCATTAACCACCGGATTGGCAAAGCGTGGCTCACTGCTTTCACACAGATAAACCATGCTGGCCACCTGAGTATTCTCTGAGAAATCTTGATTAAAGCGCTCGAGGTCTGTTGGACCCAGGTTGCACCAGGCAGGTGTCCCGATACGAACAGTAACGTCGGTTTTCTTATCGGTTGCTTCAACGCCGGCACCCGCTTCATGACGGGTCACGTGAAGCGATGCCGGCTCCACACCATGCTGTGCCGCGTAATTGATAACAGCCGTGGCGAAAGGATGAGCGGCCCCTTCTTCAAGCGCGGCCGCAAGCGCCAACGCTCTGTGATGATCGACACCGTCTACTGCAACCACGCGCGGAGCGCCATGTGTCAGCGTACCGGTCTTGTCAAACACCACATCGGTAATGGCGGCAGCCGTTTCCAGCACATGCCCGCGTGTAATCAACAAACGCTTTTTGATCAGTCGGCTGGTGGAAGCAGCCAGCGCTGACGGTGTAGCGAGTGATAACGCACAGGGACAACTGACCACTAACACGGTTATGGCGATGACTGCAGCACGGTCGGTATCCACCCATAACCATGCAACAAACACCACACAGGCGTACGCCAGCAAACACCACACAAAGTAATGCGCCACCCGATCTGCCAGCGCCACCATTGCGGGCTTATCAGCACTGCCCCGCTCTATCAACCGGGCAATAACTGATAATGTGCTGCAATGTTGTGGATCGGTTACGGTCAGTGTAATCGGCGCGCCACATACCTGCGCACCTCCTGGCACTGCATCGTTTGCGGCAATCGATAGTGGTACACTTTCACCGCTTAACACCGCGCAATCAATGAGACCGGCGTTGGTGATCAACACCCCGTTAACCGGTACTGTCTCGCCACTGTCTACACGGATAGTATCGCCCGGCTGCAGTCGACTGGCCGGCACGGTCTGATACACACCGCCAATCAACTGTCTGGCCGTATTAACCTGCTGACTGCTGACATCATCAATCGCACGCAGCGACCTGCAGCGCGCAGACCACTCCAGATAGCGCGCCAGCAATAACAAAAACACGAACATGGACACTGAGTCAAAGTAGACATCGCCTGACTGCGCCATCGTATTGCGCACACTAACGCCAAACGCCACAGTGACCCCAATCACAACCGGTACATCCATGCCAGCACTGCGCAACCGTAAACTTCGCCATGCACCGGCGTAAAACGGTGCCGCTGAAAAAAACACCACTGGTATGGTCAGTACCATACTGGCCCAGCGCAGTAACTGCAGATGTGCCTGCGCGATTTCACCGTCGCCATTGAGGTAGTCAGGCAGCGCGTACATCATGACCTGCATCATCGCAATACCGGCAACAAACAAACGCTGTATCTGCCTTCGCGACTCACTGGCAAGGCCCTGTTCGCGTTGCCGTGTGTCCAGCGGTGTGGCGCAGTAACCAACCTGCTGCATGCGCTGCAGTATTGAAGACAATGCAATTTGACTGGTATCGAAACACAACCGCGCACGGTGTGTGGAGCTATTGACACTGGCGCTTTGCACACCTGGTAATGATCGCAGCGAGCGTTCGAGTAACCACACACAGGCACCGCAGCGCACGCCGTCAACTGACAGTGTTACTTCGGCCAGTTGCCCGCCATCAGGGTCGTTTGAGTCAGACAGCAGCTGCTCGGTAAACTCCGGTTCATCGTAGATCTGTAATGCATCGAGCCGAGCCGCAATATCTTCGGGCAGATCCTTTGCCGGCTCAGTTCGAAAGCGATAATAGTCAGCAAGGCCAGCATCGATGATCGACGTCATCACTGCCTGACAACCGTAGCAACAGGTGTTGCGCGTTTCGTTGTCAAACTCAACCGGCGCATGAAAACCCTGTGGTACCGGCTCGTGGCAGTGGTAGCAGCGCCAGTCTTCAGGTAATACGGTTTCAGATGAACCGACTTCGGGCGTTACTGTCATCGGCGATGTGGCGGCAGTAGGTGTATCAGCCGGCATCATCGCAACAGTCTCGTGAATGACAGATCCGGTATCTGTGTGCAAAGCTGACCAATCAATGGCAGATTTTCCGCAGCATCGAGACGCAACATGCCGAGCACACCAAAACCAATTACCACCAAACCTGCGATCTTCCTGGCAGTGGTGTTCCGGCTTCTCTGCCGTAACCACTCACTTGTTGATCCCAGAGCCAGCAGACTGGGCAGAGTGCCCAGGCCGAATACGAACATCAGGGTCGCACCATGAACTGCACTGCCACTAAACAACGCTGCCAGCAACACACCGTATAACATCCCGCAAGGAACCAGCCCCCAAAGTGCACCGGCACTTACCGCACTAAACCAGCCCGGTGCTTTAAGCTGCCGGATGGCACGCGGATACAGCGCCTTCCACAGGTCGCGGCCGAGCCACTCGAGCCCCTGCCCGATCCACTTCGCGCCACCTAGATAAAGCCCCATCGCAATCAACAGTAGATTGGTCAGGAAAAACGCTGCCTGCTGTAATGGCAGCGCAACCCCCATCCACCAGCCAACAGAGCCGGTAAAACCTGCCAGTGCCCCCAACAGCGTGTAAGTCAACAACCGACCGGTGTTGTAAAGCAACTGATTTGCGAGCTGGTTTGTGCTCTTGTAACAGCCGACACCACAGTTACCGGCGGTGGCTCCCGCGCCGACTCCTGTTGTGGTGATTCCCGCGGTGGCTGAGGAAGGACTTGGATAAATACCTACCGGTGCAGGCGCCGAACGGTACGACAGCGCACTGACGATACCGCCGCACATCCCCGCACAGTGCAAACCGCCCAACAGCCCCGTTATAAAGACCGCGAGCAGTGTTGTCTCAATCATGGAAATTCACCGATGTTACAATTGCATGTAACTAGTGTCGGCGATAAGAAAAATAGCGAATTGATAGAAATCAATAAAGCCGTGGTTCAGGGGTAGATCAGGGTTGCAGAAAGCGGAAAAGTGTTTGTCTGTGGATTCACAAACACAAAGTACGCAGGTGAGCGGAATACTTTACGTCGTCATAACTGACTGCAATACCGCCTTGGCGACAAACCCGACCATACCCAGCGCCAGCACCAGAAACAGCACAAATGTTCCCACCTTGCCGGCCTTAGACTCTTTGGCAAGATTGCCAATAATAAACAGCATATAAATAACAAACGCCGTTAACCCCACCGTCATACCGAATGACGCGACCTGCTGCTCGGTAAAACCAAAGATCATTCGTCGTGTTCCACCAGTTGACGGTATGCATGCCAGGTGGCGTGTCCAACGACCGGCGCGGTTATCAGCAGCGGCCAGAACCCGAACAGCAAACTGATACCAATGATCAGAACAATTAAAACTGCCCATATATACAGCGGTTTCGGGTTGTGATATAGCGCTTTGGCACTGGCGAACATAGCCATCAGGGTGTCTGAATCCCGGTCGAGCATAATCGGAACAGATATAGCACCGACGGCAAACACCAGTGACGCGAAGATAAAACCGACCCCGCCCCACAGCAATACAAATTGCGGATTGTCAAACGAAAAGATACTGCCGAGTACCCCGCTAAGTGTGGCAAAGTGATGAGTGGACGACAACGCAAAAATAATTACCGAAACACGTGCCCACACCACCATAAAGAATGTCAGAATCACCGCGAAAAATGCGATGCTGCCGATGTTGTGGCTCCAGCAGGTTAATGATTGCCACAGACTGACCTTGCGCCCGCGATGAAGCCGCTGCGAAAGCCCGTATATACCCGTGCAGATAAACGGCCCCATCAGAAAAAACCCACTGATCAGGCCCATCGTCAATTGCCAGCGTGTGGCGTACAGCACGGTAACAGCGTAACCCATCAGCGCGAAGATCAAACCATAGAACACCGCGCGAAAGCGCGTGGCCAGCAGATCGCTCCAGCCACGGCGCAGCCAGTTCAGCGGCGCACCTGCCGGCACATTCTGTTTTACGCGAATAGCACCCGGCAGCGGTGCATCCGTACTTTTTAGCTTGTGTTCGATGGGTTCAGACATGGCCTTTCCGAAAGTGGTTACACTTCTCGGTGTTACTATCGACCATCGATAAGCAGCGTCATTGATATTTATCAAATGACGCGGAATTTTAGCGGGGTGTAACTGGGCTAAGGAATGGGCTGGGGGTGCACAGACAGGTATGAGTGGCAAAAGAGATGTTGCACCTAAGTCAGGCGAATTGGGGGGGTTACTCAACGGGGTTGAGAGGCACGCACAACACTAACGTTCGCCGGTGGGAGCTGATCCCCGATC
>CAYMFQ010000074.1:3346-22167 GCA_964389335.1 uncultured Granulosicoccaceae bacterium | reverse complement strand
GGTGTACACACCAATCTGCTCGACAACGAAGACTCTACTGAGATTTACACCAACGGACATAATGTCACCGGCGAGCACATGGGGTTGTTGCTGCGAACGTCCGCGTGTATGGGTGATGAAGCGGCGTTTAATGAAGCGTATG
Source organism: uncultured Granulosicoccaceae bacterium (assembly GCA_964389335.1). GTDB lineage: Bacteria > Pseudomonadota > Gammaproteobacteria > Granulosicoccales > Granulosicoccaceae. The sequence goes on along the minus strand of CAYMFQ010000074.1, from coordinate 22,025 downwards.
AATACGCCAGCCAACTGATGTATTCACCCTTGTATCATGTCCCAAACTGGTCAATTGATAAGAACGCGCAACGTCCGTTTTTATTTTACGATGACTTTCGCAACAACTGGTTTAACGCCAATGCACCACTGGATGATTTGCGTTTAATCCATGGTCTTATCGATGGCTATGAGAACTTTGGTCGCGAAGATGCAAGTGCGCTCGCGAGCTCTATGCTCGAAGGGCTTTACTGGACCACCGTTACCGATCGTGGTCGCAATGCCAACAGCAGTTTGTTCCCGCAGTATCCAGGTGGACTACTGGGCTTTGCGTGGGACTGGTCAGAGGTTGACGATAGCACGCTGACGCCTGCATCGCGGGCTACCGGCACCGGTTATCTCGGTGCTGATTTATTGCCTGTTGACTATCAGGATCTGGGTGCCATTGCCCATGCCGCAGAGCGCGATCACCGATGGGAAGGAGTTTTGCAGTCGACCACGCAGTTGTTGCTTGATTCGGAAATCAATCTGTCGGGCCTCTACTACAACGGCTATCGACCGGATGGTTCGTGGACCGGTGACTTTGAATATCAGGGCACCCGGCGCGGTGAACACCTGAAGGTAATTCAGGAACTGTGGACAGCTATTCACCTGGCCCGTGTTGCGAAGATCAACGGTGATGCTCTGTCCGCAACGCAAAAATCACTGGCTGGCGCTTCCGCTGCGCGCAGTCTGACGTTCTTTAAGAACTTCTATCTGACCAACAACCGGATTCCTGAGTATCTGAAATACTCAGGCGAAGACGTCGATGACTGTGTAAACAACCAGCCGGCTGATTGTCTGGCCAGAGGATCGGAGAGTCTGTTTAACGGTGAGGCGCGCATCTATGCGCAAGTGGCAAGACTGGCGCTGTTACTCGGTGACAGAGACTTTGCTAACCAGGTAATTAACGAAAAAATCATCAGCGACCGTATTGCTGATGTTGCCGATCCCCGCTATGGCATGATCGGTCTGTCAACGGCCGGAACGAACGATGCCGAAGCGTGGAATATACTGGAGTCCGTATTCTCCCTGTGTCTGAATGCCATCAGTGAAGATGACAGCGGACCGCCGGTTGATAATAACAACTCACCGGTGGCCAACCCGGAAAGCTACACTACCAACGAAGAGACAGCATTCACGTTTACCGCTGCTGAGTTGCTGTCTAACGATACTGACACAGATAACGACACACTATTTGTTTCCGGCTTGCCGAGTCGCAGCAATAACGGTGGCAGTATCGCGTTGCTGCCATCAGGTGACTGGACTTATACGCCGGCCAGCGGGTTTACCGGTGCGGATTCTATTGCATATGCAATCAGCGACGGTCGTGGTGGTTCGGCCATAGGTCAGATTAATGTTGAGGTGTTGCTGGTGCCGAAATCCACGCACTTGACTGAGTCCGTATCTATACTGGCTGGCGCGTTGAACTACGGGTCGGTGGAGTTTTAAGCACCGATGATGCTGACACTTACGACATTGATTCGGAATCTACGCCAACCGGAAATGTTGTCGATTTCTACATTAGCGGCAGAATAGCTGATCGAGAAGAAGTCACGCGTCTGATCATGACTTTTTCAGGGCACTATTCTGTGCCTAATGTTGCACAGGAAACGTTTCTGTATAACTTCAGCAGTGCCTCCTGGGTGAGTATGGATACACGTACAGTGGGTGATCAGTCCGACTCGATTGTGCGCCTTGATATCACCGAGAATCCACAGGACTTTATTGCCGCTGACGGTGAAACCCGCGTCCGTGTTCGCGGTGTGCAATCCACACAACCCGTAACAGCCTGGTCAAACTCTGTCAGGTGGCAGGCTTATCGCGGCAATCAGTCTACCGGTAACAATGTGCCTTCCGCGCAGCCGGTATCGGTAACGACACCAGTCAACACTGCGGCGCAGGTGCTGCTGAGCGGTGAGGACGACGACGGTGATGTACTGTCCTACGACGTCGATGACAGTGGACTCACCGGCACCATAACAGGCATCGCACCAAATTTGATTTATACGCCAGCACCTGGCTACACCGGCACAGAAACGTTTAGCTACAGCGTCAGTGATGCTGTAAGCACGAGTGCCAGCGCGAGTGTCACCTTATCCGTATTGCAGCCAGGCGTGATCAGCAATCTGGCTGCCGGCGTGACACTGGACGGCGACTTGTCTGACTGGAGTGCCTATGTGCCTTTCGCAGATGATCCGGCTGATGTCAGTGGTGCAGACAACCCGCTTGACTGGCGTCAGGCGTGGATGGCGCACGACGGTGGACACTACTATATTGCCTATCGTAACGAGGGACCGGTCAATGTATCGTGGGGTCAGACAGTCTACTTTGATATTGATGACAACCCGGCTACCGGCGCGCAGTTTGGTTTACCGATTGGCGCAGACCGGGTACTGCAGGGTCGCTTTCTGTATAGCTACGCCGGCACGGGTGATGACTGGAACTGGACTTATATCACCGAAGTTGTGGGCGCGTCAGACAACGGTAACTTTGAATACCGCTTTCCACGCTCGGCGTTCAATGACAGTGAACAAATAAAACTCGCGTTTGTGGGGTCCAACGCTGCCTATGGCGGTACCGTTGAAGACCTGTATCCGGACACGGTGTACAACCCGTCCGCAGTCGACAGGTTTCTTACCTATACCGCGATTGCGCCTTCGAATACAGCACCTGATGCGCAGGATCAGTCGGTGGTGACACAACAGAATACCGCCGTTGATATTCTTCTTAGTGCCACTGATGCTGACGGTGATGCACTGAGCTACAGTATTGTCACTCCGCCTCAGCAGGGCACATTGAGTGGTACGCCCCCGGCGCTTGGTTATCAGCCCAACGCGCAATTCACCGGGACAGACGGCTTTACGTTTCAGGTCGATGATGGTGCGGCGCCCAGTCGTCTCGCCACGGTCGCAATTACCGTTCAATCTGACACTGAGTCACGGATACCAAGCAACCCGGTTATACAGATTAATCTTGATGGTGAACTCGACGAATGGCAGACACTGCGTTATTTCGAAGACGATCCAGATGACGTCAGCGGTGCTGAAAATCCGGTCGATTACCTGCGCGCCGCGATGGCACACAACATTGGTTACTTTTATCTGACATTCAGCAACGACGGTCAGGATCTGTCACTGTTACAGGACTGGTTGTTTACCATCTACATCGACACTGATGACGATGCCACAACCGGTTATCAAAGCGGTCTTGCTATCGGAGCGGATGTAATGCAGCAGGCCGGCGCTGTACATACCTATAGTGGAACCGGTCAGGACTGGACCTGGACGGCGCTTGCAAACACGCCGCGCGCCGCCAGTGGCAGCAACGTGGAAATTGCCATACCGCGGCAGGCCATCGGAGATCCGGCCAGCTTAAAACTGGTCATGATCGGTGACAACCTTTCCATCGGCGGCGGTGTTGAAGACGTGGTGCCTGATGGTACCTACGATAGCAGTGCTGCCATTCGTTACCTCTCCTACAACACCAATGGCGATGCCAGTGAGCCGGTGTTACTGCCAGCGGTAGATGAATCGCTGGAGGCGCTGTCAGGGCGGCAGGCGCTGTTGACGAACGCCATCGACATTCGGCGTCAGGCAGAACCGCAGGCTGAGGTAAGAACCGGCGGCGGTGTGCCTGGCGTAGCAGGGCCAGCAGCACTGCTTTTCTGTTTGTTGTGGCTGCGCCGCCGTCGCGCTGTACAGCAACGCGGGATGGTTATGTAGCTTTTTTGTGTTGCATAGAAATACAGAAAAAAAGGGCCTTAACAGGCCCTTTTTTATTTATTGTCATTTTTCTGCCTGGTTAAAAATGACAATAAATGTGGAACTTGTGTCGATCTGAATAAGTCTGTTGATCAGCGGGTATATGCTGGTGCCCGTTTTTCTAAATTCGGAGGAGCATTTAAAGTGTCCACACAAAGTAAACTATTGCTGGCAGGTGTTGCCATTGCCGGTTGTATCTTCAGTACCCGTGTCTTCGCGCAGGACATGACCTTTTTTATTACCAGTGCCGGACCAGGCAACGGTGCTGATCTCGGCGGACTCGAAGGTGCCGACGAGCACTGTGGCAAGCTTGCGGCTGCGGCTGGTTCAAGCCTGACTAACTGGAAAGCCTACCTCAGTGTCGCGGCAAAAGTTGACCGCTCAAGTGGCAGCCCCAAAGTTATCCCGGGTGTGAATGCACGCGATCGCATTGGCAGTGGCCCATGGCACAACGCCAAAGGTGCGCTAATCGCCAGTGATGTAGATACATTGCACTCGGCTGACAATGCAATCAACAAAGAAACCGGTCTCGACGAGAAAGGCAACGCTGTCAATGCGCGCGGTGACAAACCAAATAAACACGACATTTTGACCGGCTCTGATCCGCTGGGTATGTACTCGACTGCCGGTGGTGATACCAGCTGTGGCGGCTGGACCAGCAGCACTGAAGGCTCAGCAATAGTTGGACATCATGATCGTGCGGGCCTTAGTGCAGACCGGCACATGGTATCGTGGAACTCATCGCACGGTTCGGCAGGCTGCGGATCCAATGACCTGCGTCGCACTGGCGGTGACGGACTGTTCTACTGTTTCCACGCCAACTAGTTGTATCTTGCCCGTCTGATGCGTTGGCGAGGTTGAGGTTTTCTTACCTCGCTGGCGTATCGGGTTGTCGCTCGACAAAGTTATATCCATCTTCGCCGCGGCTATATAAAAATAATAACCAGGCCCGCGGCAGTCATACTCGCGCGCACATACCAGGGCAACCGACCTATCACACCGAATGAAATAGCAGCCAGTGCCACGGCTGTTTTGGCAAACGCCAGCAGTGCCGACACAGGTGCTTCAGCCAGTTGTATAAGCGTTGGATTGGCGATCATTGCCAGCGGAATTAAATACAAACCGATACCGAGTGTCATGGCAGTTATCGCCACCCGCAGCCAGTTTTCTCCCACCATCGCCGCAGCGATAAAGACCGCACCGCACACCGGTGGGGTGATGGTTGAGATCAGCGCAAACCAGAATACAAACAGATGTGCCTGCAGTGGTGACAGCCCCAGTTCAATCAGCGCCGGTCCGGCCACGGATACACAGATTACATAGGCGGCGGTTGTGGGCACCTCCATACCGAGCAGTAGGCAGGCCAGTGCCGTCAGTGCCAGAGCCACCCACAGGTTGCCACCCGAGCCTGCCAGTATCGTCGAGGTTATTTTTACACCAAGGCCGGTGATACCCAGCACACCGACGATGATCGACGCACACACAATAATGGCAGCGATGGTTGCGATTTGACTACCTGCCATGATGCAGACCTGCCGCAGGCGTGGTAACAGGGCAGGCAGATCAGGCGCGGGTTTGCTGTTAAATAACAGCAGCGGCAACGCCACCACACAGGCAATCACCGCGGCAAACGGTGCACTGAACTGATACACAAACAGACCTGCCAGTAACACCGAAAATGGCAGCAGAAAAAACGCACTGGTAATCAGCACGGTTTTGGTGTCCGGCATTAACTCTGCGGGTATCGGGCGCAGAGGCTGGCGCTGATGATAGGCATCTATACCAATCCAGACGGCAAAAAAGTACAGCACTGCAGGCAGCAGTGCCGCGGCCATAATGCCGGTGTAGGGGATGCCGGTCAGTTCCACCATGACAAAGGCACCGGCACCCATCAGCGGCGGCATGATTTGCCCGCCGCTTGAAGCCACCGCTTCCGTGGCGGCGGCCAGCGATTTTGGATAGCCGAGACGCGTCATAGCCGGCAGTGTGACAGCACCGGTTGATGCAACATTGGCGGATGCAGAACCGGAGATCGATCCGAACAGCGCGCTTGCGATCACTGAAATCTTGGCGGCGCCACCGCGCAGTTGGCCACCGATACTGGCGGCGACGTTCATGAAGCCTTTGCCGGCTTCACCGCCGTTGAGTATGGCGCCGAAGATGACAAAGATGGCGACAATGTTGACCGAGATGCCGGTGAGCTTTCCCCACAGGCCTCCCTCGGCGATAGTCAGCGTGCCCAGGAAACTGCGCACCGGTATCGCACTAAAGCCGTACTCGCCCGGTAGCTGATGTCCGATAAGGCCATAGAGTAGTGTGAGTGCTGCGACCAGCGGCAATGGCCAGCCGATTGCACGACGCGCCATCTCCAGCACCACAAGGATCAGTATCGCCGCGAGGCTCACCTGCAGCGGGCCGTTCAGATAGCCGTACTGATCACCCAGTGCACCTTGTGTCAGTGCAATGCCCGCACAGATACAGACGCCTGCGGCGCACAGTACATAGCCGATGAAGCGAGTTGCACCTGTGGCCGGTGCTGCGACAAAAACCCACGGCAGTGCCAGCGCCAGATGCAGCGGTCTGCTGACGAGGTTCGGCAGCAGACCGCTAAATACAAGCCACAGATGGAAGCCGATGACCAGTGCGCCGAACCATGCCCAGGGTGAAGTCAATGGCGATGTCGAGGGCGCAGACAAAGGCAAAGGCGAGGCCCCGAGCCGCGGGGCACTCTGTGGCTCTGTCATTGGCGCTTACTGGCGGTGCTGATCGCTCAGCGCGATACCTTTTTCTTCATAAAGTTTGATTGCACCCGGATGAATCTCGGTGCTGATATTACTCAGCATGTCCGGCGCAACTGCCGCCCACCAGGCGGCAGAGGCTGCCATTTTCTCGCGTGAATCCCAAAAGGTTTTTGTCAGCGTATAGGCGGTGTCGTCGTCCATCTTGCTGGTGCCGTAAGCCACCACCGGCAGCGACGTGGTGACAATATCGCTGTCCTGACCGGTATAGGTGCCAGCCGGGATTACCAGCCGTGTGCGCTTGGTGGCAGTAACCTGTTCGTCAGTCAGAGACAGTACTTTTACACCCGTGCCTGCGGCGGCTTCAATGACATTAGGCGCCGGATAGGAACCGGCAGTAACAAAGCCGTCAATCTGTCCGTTCTTGAGTGCCGGTACTGCATTCGACAGCTCTACATCGGCAATGTTGACCTTGTCTTCGAGGCCAAACAGCTTCAGATACTTGGCACCCTCGCGCGCGCCAAAGCTACCCTTGCCGAGCAGTATTGTCTTGCCTTCGAGGTCTGCAAATTCGTTGATGCCACTGTCACTGCCGACCACAAAGTGCATGGTCAGCGACGGAATTGGAAACAGAGCTTTGATGTCCGCAAAGGCCGGATTGGTTTTATCCTTAAACATGGCTTTGCCTTCGCGTGCCAGACCGATCAGAGCCGGCGGCGTGGTGAAGACATAGTTGCCGCCGCGGACTGCCGCTTCCATCACATTCTGCACGGACCCCTGGCTTTCCTCGACCGTGACGATCACCTCCCCATCGGTGGCGGTTTTCATCGCCTCGGCAATTTGTACCGCCATTTGATAGTAGGAAGAGGTCGACTTGGCCGACTTGTAGGTGATGCGCGTCTCCGCCATCGAGCTGGTGGCGAACAGCGTGGTACCGAGCAACAGTGTGCCTGCCAGTGTTTTAACTGCAGTGCAAAATGTCGGGTGACTGAATTTTGAAAGTGTCAAAGCGCGTTCCTCCGGGTAACGTTTACATTGCGCATGTCGATCCTCGGCAAAGTGTTCAGCGCAGAGGCAATTCCGTGGTTTACCGGGTCATCCGCTGCGTTCCAGTGCCGACAGCAGTCTGACATAAAAGTCCGGGCACAAAAAGTTGGGCCGGGTGCCGGGTCGCTGCCAACGCCTGTTCAATCAGCACATCTTGTTGGAAATGCGCATCTGTTGCTGTGATTGATCATGACATCGCCTGGCAGCGGCGGTTGTGAGCCTGAATACTGCTATGCTAACTCTACGAACGCGCGGGTGCTGCTGTTGCCGGTGCCCGTGAGGTGACGGTTCTCCGACGCCTGCTGTCCCGGTTTAGTCTGTGTTTGAGGCCCGCATTGCACGCGCGCGCAGTGCTCGCCCGGTGCCGACACACAGGCACTGTTAAGGCACCCGGGGCAGTGCCGTTACAATGGCAACAATGTCAGAAGATTTTCGCAGGTAAGCCTATGTCACTGAAGGTGGTCATTCTCGCAGCCGGTAAAGGCACGCGAATGAAGTCAGCGATGCCAAAGGTGTTGCACTGCATCGCCAGTAAACCGATGGTCGAGCATGTAATTGACGCGGCGTCTGATCTTGGCGCAGGTGGCACCATTCTGGTGGTTGGCCATGGCGCAGATCAGGTACGCAATACGGTAACGCGCGAAGTGCAGTATGTTGAACAGACCGAACAGCTCGGTACCGGTCACGCGGTGCAACAGGCTGTGCCACTGTTACAGCCGGACGATACTGTGCTGGTTGCCTACGGCGACGTGCCTCTAACAAAAACTGCCACACTGCAAAAGCTGGTCGACGATGTCACCGATACCAATCTTGCTTTGCTTACAGTAATGATGGACGACCCGCACGGCTATGGTCGCATTGTCAGAGACAGAGCCGGGCAGGTGCTTGGTATCGTCGAACAGAAGGATGCCACCGGCGAACAGCTTAAAATCAACGAAGTTAATACCGGTATTCTGGCTGCAAAGGCGGCCGTACTCGGCGAGCTGCTCGATCGCATCGATAACAACAACTCGCAAAACGAATACTACCTGACTGATATTTTTGCACTGGCGGTCGAGCAGGGCATGACGGTTCGCACCCATCAGCCGGACCACGAGTGGGAGACTTCAGGCGTCAACAGTCGCCTGCAACTGGCTGAGCTGGAGCGCATCTATCAGCGCAATCAGGCAGAGCTTTTAATGGAAGCCGGTGTAACGCTAATGGATCCGGCGCGTATCGATGTGCGTGGTAAATTAACCGTGGGTCAGGACTCAATCATCGATATAAACTGCGTATTCAGTGGCGATGTAACCATTGGTGACAATGTCAGTATCGGACCCAACTGCAGCCTGTCCAATGCATCGATAGCCAGTGGCACGGTCATCAAGGCAAACACGGTTATTGAAGACAGCACTGTCGGCGAAAACTGCACACTTGGCCCCTTTGCACGGCTGCGGCCAGGTGCTGAACTCGCCGAAGATGCACACATCGGCAACTTTGTTGAAATAAAGAAAGCGGTTATCAACAAAGGCAGTAAGGTCAACCATCTGTCTTACGTGGGTGACAGCATTGTTGGCGAAAAAGTGAACATTGGTGCAGGGACCATTACCTGTAACTACGACGGTGCCAACAAGCACCAGACCATCATTGAGGACGGCGTGTTTATCGGTTCGTGCACGCAACTGGTGGCACCGGTCAGAGTGTGTGAAAACGCTGTTGTCGGCGCTGGCTCCACTATAACCAAAACCGTAGAACCCAATCAGCTGGCCTTCACCAGAGCGCCACTCAAGACTGTGGACAACTGGCCGCGTCCTGTAAAGAAACCAAAACCGGAATAAGACTATGTGTGGAATTATTGCAGCGTACGCGCAGAGAAACGTAACGCCCATCCTGCTGGAAGGTCTGCACCGCATGGAATACCGCGGCTATGACTCCGCCGGTATTGCGGTCCTCGACAAGGACTATCAAATACAGCGTACCCGCGCGCTGGGTAAAGTATCGGCGCTTGGCGAGAAGCTTGAAAAAACACCGATGGACAGCGGCATCGGCATCGCGCACACACGCTGGGCCACCCATGGTCAGCCGTCTGAAGCCAATGCGCATCCGCACAACTCCAACAGTCAGTTTTCAGTGGTACACAACGGTATCATTGAAAACCACGAGTCTCTGCGCGCCGACCTTAAGTCTGCCGGATATGAGTTTGGCTCCGAAACCGACACCGAAGTGATTGTGCACCTGCTGCACAGCGAAGTGAAAAAAGCCGGTGACTATATGCAGGGTGTGAAGAACACTGTTGCACAACTCGACGGTGCCTATGCCATTGCCATACTCAATACAGAAATGCCGGATCGACTGATTGCGGTACGCAAAGGCAGCCCGTTGCTGGTCGGACTAGGTGTTGGTGAGTTCTTCCTCGCATCGGACACCGCAGCGCTGATTCCGGTCACCCAGGAGTTTATCTACCTGGAAGACGGTGACCTGGTGGATATCTGTGAAGGTAAGCTGTCGGTTGAAGATGAGAGTGGCAATGAAGTAAAGCGTCCGGTTAAAACTTCAACGCTGACCCTGGGCTCGGTCGACAAGGGTCCCTACAAGCACTACATGCTGAAGGAGATCTACGAGCAACCTAATGCGGTACGCGCCACACTGCAGGATCGCATTACTGATCATCAGTTGTTGCTGAACGGCTTTGGTGATCTTGATATCAATGTACTGCGCCGTGCCGAGGCAATACACATTGTGGCTTGTGGTACCAGTTATCACGCGGGTATGGTGGCCAAGTACTGGTTTGAAGAGTATACCCACACACCCTGCACGGTTGAGATAGCCAGTGAGTATCGCTATCGACCGGTTGCGGTACCAAATAACACTTTGTACATCACCCTGTCACAGTCAGGCGAAACCGCAGATTCACTGGCAGCACTGGAAGAGGTTAAACAGAGCGATAGCTACATCGGTACGCTGGCGATCTGTAACGTACCTGAAAGTACTCTGACGCGTGAAGCTGATGCCACACTGCTGACCAAGGCCGGGCCTGAGATCGGCGTTGCCTCAACCAAGGCATTCACCACACAGCTGGTGGCACTGCAACTGGTTGCGCTGACGATGTCGAAGGCAAAGGAAACGCAAACCGAAGAACAGCGTGCTGAAATAATTCGCGCTCTGCATCAGAGCCCGATTACCATGGAACGTCTGTTGATGCTGGACCGAACCATCGAACATCTGGCTGAACAGTTCGTCGAGAAAGATCACGCCATTTTCCTTGGTCGTGGACCGATGTTTCCGATTGCCCTTGAGGGTGCATTGAAGCTTAAGGAAATTTCCTACATTCACGCAGAAGGTTACCCGGCTGGTGAGCTTAAGCACGGTCCGTTGGCACTGGTCGACAACGAAGTACCGGTGGTTGCTATTGCACCCAACGACAGCCTGCTTGAAAAGCTCAAGTCAAACCTCGAAGAGGTGCGCACGCGTGGTGGTCAACTGTATGTGATGACCGAAGAAGACACCGACATCGCACCAACGGAAGGGCTGACGCTGGTTAAGATACCGGGTTGTCCGGAAGCTGTGGCTCCGCTGCTGCTAACGGTTCCATTGCAGTTGCTGTCGTACCATGTGGCCGTTATGCGTGGTACCGATGTGGATCAGCCGAGAAACCTCGCCAAGAGTGTTACCGTCGAATAAAGCGTCGACATATAACCGTTCAAAAGTGCCCGCATCTGCGGGCATTTTTGTTTGTGCGTGCTGTGATGGTTGCAGTGTTACTATAGCCACAACAGCCCACTGACCTGATGCATCATGACCGAGCTTTGCCGTTCCGCGCTGTACGTCCCCGCCATTAATACGCGCGCCATTGAAAAATCCCGCAGTATCGATGCCGACGCGGTGGTTTATGATCTCGAAGACTCGGTAGCACCGGATCAAAAGGCTACTGCCAGACAGCAGCTAGTCGAAGCGTTTAACGAAAAGCGCGTTGGCACCCGTGTCACGCTGATTCGAAGTAACCCGATCGGCAGTGGTGATTACCTCGATGATCTGCATACCATCCGCGACTGTAATCCGCACGCCTTGTTACTGCCAAAGGTATCGACCGTCACGGAAGTTGAAACCTTTGCAAAGGACGCGAAAAGTGCCGACCTGCCGGCCGGTATGGCAACCTGGTTTATGATTGAGTCAGCGGCGGGGATTGCGAATCTGGCTGAATTGATTGAGGCGGGCGTCAATACGCGCTGGCCGCTGGCCGGACTGGTTGTCGGCCACAATGATCTGGCACTGGAAACCGGTGTGTCACTCGCAGATGATCGCCGTTACCTGATACCGTGGCTGATGCAGATAATTTTGTATGCAAAAAATAGCCAACTGCTGGTACTGGACAGTGTCTGGAACAACTTTAAGGACACACAGGGCTTTGAGCGCGAGGCACAGCAGGCAAAGGCGATGGGCTTTGATGGCAAGTCGCTGATTCACCCGGCGCAAGTTGAAATTGCCAATCAGGTGTTTGCGCCGTCTGCGGACGAGATCGCTGCAGCACAGGCCATTGTCGCCGCGTTTGCCGACCCGGCCAACAGCAGTGCCGGTGTGATAAATCTGAATGGCGAGATGGTTGAGCGTCTCCACCTGGAACAGGCCCGAAGGCTGCTCGCTCGCGTTTAGAACAGCCCAATCCCGGACATTGGCCGGGTGCTACTGTCAGAATTCATCAGAATTGCACATCAATGCGGCAGGTTTTGCCTGCCGCCCGCCCGTGTGCAAACCGACAATACCTGCACCACTTAAGAAAAGGTGCACAACATGAACAAACTGCTTACCTCTCCAAATGCTGCATTACGAGTTCAGATCCTTTGCGCATGTCTGGTGATAGCCGTGTTACATTCAGCCGCGCCGTTGTTATAGGGCCGGTTTGCGGTCAGTTGTAGCGGCGTATTGAATTTATTAGCTGGCTTTTAGTTTGAATGCACTCGGTTAATTATCTCAAAACAACGATCGCCGCTGTGTTGGCAGGGTGCGTGGTATCACTCGTGGCTTCTTGTTCCTCGACCCAGCAGAGTACGGAAACACTATCCGGCGTGGTTACCCGCGTGCATGATGGTGACTCAATTCATATCACACCGCCCGGCAGAAAGCGGGTAATTGTGCGTCTGGCAGGTATCGATGCACCCGAATTAAAACAGGCGTTTGGTGTGGCATCGCGCGATGCACTGCGTGCAATGATCCTGCAGCGCAGCGCGCAGGCACATTGCCATAAAACCGATCGATACCGACGCCAGGTGTGTGTAGTCATGTTCGAGGGCCGGGATATCAATCTGCAGATGGTCAGCGGTGGACACGCCTGGCACTACAAACACTACGAAGATGAACAGAGCCGTCAGCAGCGACGCGATTACGCCCGCGCCGAACGTGAGGCGCGCAACCAGCGTCGCGGCCTGTGGGGTCTCGACCGCCACATGGCGCCGTGGGACTTTCGGCGAGCGGCTCAGTAGCTGTTCGTTAATTCAGTCCAGCTGATTGACCGGAAATTCCAGGATCGGTGTGGTGACATTATCGGCGCGTACACGCGCCAATAATTTTTGTGTGCGGCTGCTGCTGTCGGTTTGTGTATCCTTCAGCAGCGCATAGCCTTCAGTGATGCCGTGGAACATATCAATGGATAACAGGCTGATTCTGGCATCGGGGCCGGACGCCAGGCCGAAACTTGGCACGGTAAGGCCGAAGCTGTCGTAATCGGTTCCGATTGAGTTAAAAAATACCGCCACTTCAAAGCGTGCCGGCGCCCGGGCCGGTACCAGCGTTACCTGATATTTTCTTTGCAACCGGTGACGAACGAGTTCGGTGGCATAGTCGAGCAGTGTGTGGTCTTTCAGAAAATGTAATTTCAATGCCACGGTTTGACCCTGCAGTTTTTGCATTTCCGGTTGTCGGGTCAGGTTGCGGACAAACTTTTCCAGGCTGTAGGTTACCAGCCGCTGTGCAGTGGAACCTGACACAGTGTCGCTTGGTTGACGGGTGGAACAGGCCGTTGACAGGCACAGCGCTGCCAACAGAACTGCCATGCCAGACCGGCGCATCATGATTGCACCTCAGCAGAGGTAATGCGCTTACGCCCTATAGATGCTGCCTGAGTGTTACAGTGTGCCTGTCGCAAAGTTTCGGGTCCTTTTTTGCGTCAATTGCGTATGGTCCGTCGAATAAAACCCGGATAAACAAGCGAGATTCGACAACCGTGCCAAAAGCACTGTCGGTAAGGTGCATTGCGTTGTTGTCAGCTACCGTTGTTGCCGGTGCGTCAAATCTATGCGCGTGATGCATGCTGTTGGCCTGGCTTTGGCGTACAAAGAATAATCCGATAAACGCAGAATATTAGGTGGTGGGTATGACAGAAACTGCTGCAATAATCGAGACCGTAAAACAACAATTAAAGATTCAGCAAAAAACCTACTTACATGTAGCTGATGCGCTGCACCTGACCGAAGCACGCATTAAGCAGATGTTTTCAACCAATAGTCTGAGCCTCGAACGTCTGGATGTAATTTGCAACACTGTGCTGGGTATGGAAATAGCCGAGTTGATTCAGCTAATGTCAGATCAGTCGATTGCTGTCAGCGAACTTTCCGAGGCCCAGGAGAAAGGTCTGGTTGCCGATGAGCGACTGATGCTGGTGGCGGTGCTGGTGATGAATAACTGGTCAATTGAAGAGATAACCACGCACTTTGACATGCAGGAAGTCGAGTGTAGAAAACACCTGCAGGTGCTCGAAAAACTGAAGCTGATCAAAGTTGGACCCAAGCGGGTGCGGCTCTTGATTGATCAGAACTTTGGCTGGATTACCAACGGCCCGATAGAGCGTTACTTTCGCAAACACATTCAATCAGATTTTCTCGACAACGATTTTGCCGAACCCGGTGAAAAGCGAGTATTCAGAACCGGCAACCTGTCGGAGCGATCCTGTGCGGAGTTATGTCGACGCATTGACCGGCTGATTGCGGATTTCGCAGAGTGTCATCGGGAAGACAGCCAGCTCGAGCTACCGCACCGTCGTGGTTACAGTTTGATTGTGGCAATGCGTCCGTGGCTGATGCCGGCGTTCGCCGAAATGAAAAGAGATACTCAGTAAACCTCCGCAACACACAGTGCTGCCAGCAACACACCGCGCATCGCGTATACGCCCGAACTGTGGCCATAGTTAAATAGTGCTTTTGCTGCCTGTTCTGTTCGTGCCGTTGTGGTTGCTGATGTTAGTGCACCAACCAAAGCATGCAGTGGTGCAATAGCGTCGCCGTCACATGCCGCCAACAGATGCGCGGTACTGATATCGTTTGTGGCATAACGACTTTTTTTTAGATGTGTTTGTTCCTGCGCGGGCTGCTGCGCTAATGGTCTGTTTAGCAGCGATCGCAGTTGTTGTGACAATCGTTTGAAGTATGGGGTGTGCCATGTACTCAGCGCTATCAAAGCGCCTACCAGTATATCGTCGCCAGCCGGAGTCAATCCGGGCCCGCAGCCGAGTAGCCCCACTGGAAAATTAACGTTCTTTTCACCCCGCAGCCAAAGCCGCAGTTGCTTACTTTCTGTATCAAGCCGTTGGTGAATGGCTTTTTCTATGCCGGTAAGATGATGATCATCTTTAACAAGTTGTGCGAGTGCGTGGACGGTATCGGCGTTGGGTAAGCACAACCCTGTTCCTGTTTGTGCAGACAAGCCACGTGTTGGCCATAGCGCTGCTGCTGATAAATCGATACACACATCTGCGATGGTCAATTTCCTTGCATAACATCGCCACGGCTGCTCTACCTCAAAGCACGACAGGTCGGACAGTGAGGTGCAAACATTCAGTGGTCCCTCCACGATATTGCGCTGGCCCAGACACAGCAGAGCAGGGCGGGCATAACCCTCGCGCTGCAGATACAGCGTTTGCTTAAACACGGCGAAAACAGCCCCCGAGACTTCTTTGCCCTCAGTGAGGAGTTTCCATGCCTGCATGCCGGCGCCATGCGCCGGACATTCTGTGGGGGATGCGTTTCTCAGCTTGCGAGACTGTTAAGCAGCCCGGCGCATAACTCAGCCGCCTCACTATTGCTGTTGCAGACAATGACACCAGCTGCCTCTAGCCTGGTGCGTTGCCTGTTATAGTTTTGCGGGTCTTCATCAGTGCCGCACACTGAGGCGACTATCACTGGTAAGTCAGCAGTTGCGGCTGCGATCGATTCGATGATACTGGCCGCCGGGTCTTCGTGGGCACCGTAGCCCAGTACCACGTCGAGCAGAATAATTGCCGTCTGCTGATCGTTTATTGCTTCCAGTAATAGTGGTGTGCGCACAGCAGGTTCGATCATCGGGTGTGGTCGGCCGACTGTGTATTCATCCGCACCGAGGTCGAGCAGCCGGTGCGTTGCGTCAGAAGCGGACGAGCTTATGTTGGATGCGCACTGAATGCCTGCTGCATCCAGTATCAACAGCGCCTCGCTGCACAGGGTGCCGCCTGTATAGAGCCCGGCCAACACCTGTTTGGTCGGGTTGGCGGATATTGCTGCGGCAAGCGGCTGCAGGTCAATGGTGTGTGCCGCTGGTGTAGCGTCGGGTTGTGCGAGCTCGGCTGCGTGGCGCAGTGTGCGTGCGTGCTGAATGCCGTCCGGCAGCTGATCGGCCCGGATGCCAAAAACGCAGGCAATCACTGGCTTGCCACAATTGGCCAGCTTGTCGAAAACCGCTTTGGCAGTAGTTTCACCGGGTGGCTTTGATATCAGCACAATCTGTTTGACGTCATCGTCGTTTGCAAGCAGGTCGATGGCAGTGAGTGTGGAAATACCGCCGATTGAATCGCTTAAATCGCGTCCGCCAACACCGATACCATGCTTGATACCGCCCCCGGCGCGATGCACCAGCACACTGAATTCCTGCAGTCCGGTGCCCGAGGCTGAAATCACCCCGATAGAGCCGCTGTTAACGGCATTGGCAAATGCCAGTGGCACACCGTTGATGTAGGCCGTACCACAGTCGGCACCCATCACCAGCAGATTGTTATCTTGCGCGTATTGCTTGAGCTCGCGCTCGCGTTCAACGGGGACGTTGTCGCTGAAGATCATGACGTTCAGGCCAAGCTCCAGCGCAGTTTGCGCCTCCAGGCTGGCATAGTCACCCGGCGTTGAAATCAGTGCCAGATTGGCCTGGGTATGAATTTTATGGGCGCCGCTCAGTGTGCGTGCGCGGTGCGCTGCTGCGCCTTCTGCCGGCTGTCGGCCCTGCATGGATTTTTCTGCATGTGCAATAGCGCGGTTGATACTGGCTTTGCGATCAGCGCGTATTGCCACCACCAGGTCATTCGGGCCGGCTTCTTCGCCAGTGGCATCCAGCATGCCGGCATTGCGCATGATATCGATGTTGCTCGGCGTGCCGACCATAAACACTGCTTCTTCGATGCCACTCAGTGCAGAGATTTCAGCCGACACCCGCATTAGCGCGACCGAGTCGAGATAGACACCTTTGCGTACTTCATTGAATAACACGCTCATGATGCAGCCAACCTCTCTGCCAGTGCCACACAGGCTTGTTCAAAGCAGGCCATGGGCGCGTTAACCACACCAGCGCCTACCTGACCGATGCCGGGCTCGCGGTGCGCAATGCCGGTGTTGATGGTGGGTGGCACACCGGAACTGACCACCTTCCTGATGTCGATTCCCGATGGCACACCGGCAAAGTCGAGCGCCGGTATTGCCCACTCCGGGTTACGGGTGTGCGTAATTTCCGACATGCGTTGGGTGTAGGCAATTGCATCACTGGCGCTGCCGGCACCGACAAAGCCTGCCACCGCCGGTGCCGCCGCCATCGCAAAGCCGCCGAGTCCAATGGTCTCAACAATAGTGGAGTCACCCATGTCCGGGTTGGCATCTTTTTCAGTAAAGCCCGGAAAATACAGACCGCGCGGCATTTCCACCGGTGCGGTAAACCACTGATCGCCGCAGCCACTGACGCGAATGCCGAACTCGGTACCGTTGCGGCACATTGCGGTGACAATGGCGCTGGCGTCGATATCCCGCACCGGATCCATGATCGCTTTGCCCATTGCCATGGCCACGTTTAAAAAGAACTGATCGTTACCGGCGATAAACGCAAGTGCCTCCGAGGCGGTTTCCGGATCGCTGACACGGGTCATCGAGGCGGCCAGTTCACGCAGTATCAAACTGGTGCAGGCGACGTTGCGCTGATGCATTTCATCACCCATCGACAGCCCGCGTGCGATGAGGCTTTTTAAGCCGACGCCTTCGCAGGCCAGTAACGTATCTGCCAGCAGCGGACCAAGTGTTGTCTCAAGCCAGCGCAGTCGTTCAAGCACACTGTCGTCGTTGCCGCCGAAGCGCATAACCTTGCCAAGCCCTTCATTGATGGCACAGAACGCACGATTGCCGAACGCCGTATTCTCAACCACCATTAGCGGCATCGACTGTGTGACGATACCGGTCATGGGTCCGACAGCGCTGTGGTGGTGATTGGGTTCAAACGTAATTTTGCCGCTGTCGGCAAGTTTGCGTGCCGCGTCGAGGTCTTTGGCCCAGCCCTCCAGCACTATCGCGCCGCAGACGGCACCCTGCATCGGGCCACACATGTCTGGCCACTCAATTGGTGGCCCGGCATGCAGCACGATGTGCTCGCCCAGACCATCGATCAGTTCGGCCGCAAGGTGTACATCCATCAGCACCGGGTCCGCCGTCAGCATGCGCTGTACCGCCTCGTCATTGGCCTGGTTGACCAGTCCGGCAGTGTCGCCGCTGCTGAGTGTTGCGGTGGCCTGCAGAACGGCCGGGTCTTTGGTTGCGGGTGGTCGCCAGTCAACAGCACCAGCGGACACGCCCTGCAACTGCAGATCATCAACGAATCTTTGCAATCCGACCCCGATGACGTTTGGCCCGTCGTCGAGAAGATCCTGTGCTGACATAGTGTGGTAACCGGCTGTGATAGTGGGTGACGATTTAATCACAACTGGCGCCGGATCGAAACGAAACGACGGTTTAAATCGACCAAAAACCTGCGATTCTGCGCATCCGGCTGAATATGAAGGTGTCGTTTTTATCCGGCAGCGGGAGCCGGTTCATCGCGGCGATCCTGCGTGAAACAAATGAAACAATGCCGGAAACAAAACCGATAC
>CAYMFQ010000074.1:0-3246 GCA_964389335.1 uncultured Granulosicoccaceae bacterium | reverse complement strand
AAATTGCAACAATAACTGGAAAGCAAAATACGTTTGTCCCGCCGGTGAGATTGCGACGCAGGTAATAATGCCCTACGGCCTTAAGGACTTTGTTGGAGCGGCACTGGTTTGTCGTGAGATTGTCGCACAGTAAGGCACTGTGATTAAAAATTCTAATTCACTACCAGAGGGAACTAACGTGAAAACACCATTAATGAATATTATGTGGCTGCTGATTACAGTTGCATCGGTCAATGGCCACGCAAATGCCACAACACTCTACAAACTGGACAATCAGACTACTACCACCGCTGTATCGGGAGCGGACTGGGGAAACTACGACTGGTTTGGCGGCACCAGGGATTTTAAAGCAATTCACCGTATAACCAATTGGGAGTCATCGAACAATCCCTGCAAAATGAAGGTAAAGATGCGGCATCTGAATAAGTACACATCCTCCACGGATTCGCACAGCTTTGTATCCGGTGGATGCAACAAACACAAAATCTCTGTCGGCTACGACGATCCGGATACCTACATCCGGGGAGTTCAGGTTTGCAACTCCAACGGTATTGGTGAGCCTATCAAAGGCTTGAGAGTGTGGGGTTCACGCATCAACAGAGTCAATGGTGCATTGACAAACGTGGCTCGTGATCAGGATAAGCGCAACAACTGCGCTAAGTGGAAGAAAACGCAATACTGTCCGGCCGGACAAATAGTGGCTCAAATCAAGGTGAGCCATATCGCACCTGATTATACCGGCATCGGGTTGATATGCAGGGAAGTGGTCGTGAAGTAATCAGTGAGGCTGGTACACAATCACTGAAGTGAGGTCGGGTTATCTCAGCCTCTTTTTACCGAACGGGTCTTTGTATTGCGGGCTTAAAAAAATGGCCACCCATAGGAGTGGCCATGAGTTGCTGGCAAGACAAATAGACTACTTCTTCATTTTCAACTTTGAACCATCAAAAGTGGTCACCTGCGCATACATAAAACCATCTTTTGTTACGTACGCGTCTGCACCTTTGTAGGGCTCTTCCAGAAAATCTGCGTCAGCTTCCCAAATGACGTTTAGCGTTCCTTCGACGGTAAAAGTTTCCAGCGTAGTAAATTGCAGGCCTTTTAGTCCGCCTTCTTCCGGTGTTTTGCAAAACCCGGCGAATAATTCACCAACCGCTTCACGGCCTCTGAATGACGCGCCATCAGCTACTACGATTAATACTTCTGGTGGATACTGAGCCATTAGCCGGTCCCAGTCGCAGACATTTAATGCTTCAAGATGCTCATCGACAACTTGTTGCGGGCTGGGCTGAGGCACCAGCTTGGGTAACTTCATGTGCCCATCGGACATGGCACTGGAACAGCAAATGTACGCAATAAATGTGGCCGCAATAAGAGTGATTCTTTTAGTCATTGAATAATCCTCCGTATTAAGTGCGCTAAAAGCGTTGCATAGGTGGCATAGAGCCACTTAACCTGAAGTCTTATATGTGAGCAAAACACGAAGGGAGCGGCGCCGGGCAATCAGTGTGTTCTATTTGATAGATGTAACCCGGTTGCGATGGTGTTGCCGTGTCATTGTGCGCCAGGCTTCAGCGTAAGCCTGCATTTGAACGTTTGCTTCTGTATTTGCAAGGCCAATGTAGCTATTTGCATGGGTGCTGCTCAATGCATTCGAGACCACCACAGCCGCACCGATACTGGTACCAGTTGAGCTGGCAACTTGGTTGCCGATTATCTCTCTCCCCGATGCAGCGGCCAGCATAGTACAAAACAGATGATTGCGACTAAAGGGGCCTTCGATAATTACCGGTCCCTGTGTTGGGCTCAGCTTCAGGCTGACATCCGTCATCATAGCCAGATAAAACGAAATAACGTTGTAGCGTTCAGCTGCGCTAAGCTGTTCCGGGTTTAGCGTCCATCGATACTTACAGTGTTGAAACGGACCGCACGATGCCTCAACAGATGGCAGGATACAGGCTTCAAGGTCCAGAACGTTGCTGGATATTTCGTCGGTAACTGTAGCGCCGTAGGTATCAACCAGATATTCGTATTCCCGCCCTCCCATAAATCGACTCGACGGAGTGGGCTCGCCGCGGGCGTTGACGTTTAACAGGGTATCTCTGGTCTCATCCAGTGCATTGATATCACTCCCGGGTGACATACAAATAACCCAGGTGCCCGTGCTCACTACGGAAAATGCGCCTTGTAACTGATGCAGGTGAGTGTATAGCGACGCGTTGGAATCATGAATCCCGCAATAAACAGCTGTGTTTTCGCCAAGCCCGGTTTGTTGCGCTATGGATGGCAGAATTGAACCTGTTCGTTCTGTTGGCAGTTTTACGTCCGCCATTTTGTCTGCGATGTCCAGACGGTCGACCAGCTCAGAGTAGCGCCTTTCAGAGGGAATCCATAAGTCGGTATGTGCCCCAAGCGATGTAATTTCGTTGCAAAGTGCGCCGCACAGTCGGTGTGTCCAGTACTGCGGGTACATAAGAATGGTATTGGTGCGTTGATGCAGTTGTACATCCCGTTGAAACAACCAGTGCAGCTGAGCACCGACGTTTAGTCCGAGGGCCAGATGCGGTGAGCCGGTAACGTTGAAAGGTGGTCTGATTTGACGGTATTCATCAGCGAGTTCAGATGGCCCGTCGTGTTCGTAGTCGAGCACTGGCGTGGCAAGTTGTCCGGACTTGTCCAGTAGCGCGACACTCGCTCCGTGCGTGGTAACGGTGATTGCATCGATAGTGTATTCGGCTGCAAACTGGCTGAGGCCATCGATGATAAAACGCCATAGCGCCTCGGTGTCATAGTGCGGGTAAGGTGGCCCGTCAATGACATCGTTAGGGGTTTTGATTACACAAGTTTCCTGTCGGGACTCGCAATCGACAATTGCAAGCTTTGCGTTGGATTTTCCGATATCGATAACCGCTACATATTTCATCGTCTGTTTATTCCATATGGAACACTGGCGTTAGTGGAACTGCAACGGGTGAATTATCCGGGTTGGTTTGCATGATATCCGCCATATGATTCCACCACTTTTTCATAATAGGCTGCAACGGCAAATCATCCATTTTATGATCGGTGGTGCGCCACAACACCCCGAACAGTGTATTGCTGTCGTCATCGAGGAAAATCGAGTAGTCAGATATACCGGCGTCTTTCAGTAAGCTGACGAGCTCCGGCCAGATCTCGTCATGTCTGCGCTTGTACTCCTGTAACTGTCCGCTGTTCAGGTGCATTTTGAAGGCGTATTTTTCCATG
>CAYMFQ010000073.1:13459-22422 GCA_964389335.1 uncultured Granulosicoccaceae bacterium | reverse complement strand
CGACAAACACGTTGGAGTCTGCGCCCCTGGACGTGAGTAGTGACAGTCGATTGCCAAGTGCCACCCATACTTCACGCTGCTCATTTCAACCCATGTCCTTCCGATTAGTTGGTTGTTAGTATCTCTGTCAGACTTGCTACCAGGAGGCAGGCATGAGCGATACACCCGTAGCAATAGTCGGTGGTGGTCCGGTGGGGCTGGGGCTGGCTATTGATCTTGCGACCCGTGGTGTTAATACGCTGGTTCTTGAACGGGGCACGCAGTTACACAACATCCCTAAAGGACAGAACCTGACGCAACGTACAGGAGAGCATTTTCGAGCCTGGGGTGTCACTCAGGCAATCCAGCAGGCCACACCCATTCCGCGGTCGTTCGGCAATGCTGGGCTGGTTACTTACGGTAACCTCCTGAGTGACTACCACTATGACTGGTTTCAGCGCTCGAAGGTCGCCGAGTATTACTTTGCACCTAATGAACGACTGCCTCAGCACAGAACAGAGGCTGTGTTACGAGAGCGGGCAGAGCAGCTTCCACAAATTGATTTTCGCACCGGTTGCAATGTGACGTCACTGACTGCACGTGATGATATGCATCTTGACTATGAGGGCCCGCACGGTGGCGCGTCAGTGACTGCGAGTTATGTGGTCGGTTGCGATGGCGCGCGTTCACGTATCAGGGCGTTGGCCGGTATAGAGCAGGATATGGATCATCAGGGGCCACGTATGGCGCTGCTGGTATTTCGCTCGAAGGCGCTCGATGCGCTGCTCGAACGGTATCCCAATAAGTCCATTTTTAATGTGATGAATCCGCAGATGAATGGCTATTGGCAGTTTCTCGGACGCATCGATCTGCAGGGTGGTTTTTTCTATCATTCACCAGTGCCGGCTGATGCAGATGGAGAGGCGTGGTTCCGGCAACATCTCTGTGACATGGTGGGCGCTGAATTTGAAATGCAGTTTGAACACATTGGTTTTTGGGACCTGCGGATTTCCCACGCCACTACCTATCGACAGGATCGTGTTTTTATCGCCGGTGATGCGGCTCATAGTCACCCTCCTTATGGTGGCTATGGTGTTAATACCGGTTTTGAAGATGCGCGTAATCTGAGCTGGAAGCTAGCAGCGTCGTTACAGGGCTGGGCGGGAGATACTCTGCTCGACAGTTACTCTGCAGAGCGTCACCCGGTGTTTCAATCGGTGGCGCGGGATTTTATCGGCCGCATGATCGATGATTTCCGAACCTTTATGGCGGAATATTCACCTGACAAAGATAAAGCCGCGTTTGACGCAGCATGGAAGCGCCGTACAGAGGCAGATGATTCTGATGTCACCGAATTCCTGCCACACTATGCCGGTTCCCCGATTGTGTGTGGTGCCGATTCAGGGGCGTCGCCTGGTGCAAAGGGAAAGCACCGCGTAACTGCTGAGGCGGGTTATCATCTTGCACCTCAGCCGTTGCCGGGCAATCAGGATTTATGGGATTGCCTCGGTTCGTGGTTTACGTTGCTGGTCTTTGGTAAGTCGACCACAACCCGCGATGCATTCGCCGCCGCAGCAAAGGCTTTGGATATTCCATTGACCTGTGTGCATATACCGAACGAGGATTTGTGCAATGCTTATGGTGCCAGGCACATTCTGGTTCGCCCCGATCAGTTTGTCGCCTGGGTTGGAGACTCCGTCGATGCATCCGCAGTTGCAGATATTCTAAAAAAATCTGTTGGGGTATCTGCGGACTGATAATCCGCAGTTGGTCAAAAGCTACCGGTGATGTTATTCAACACCACCGGTGCTTAACTAACAACTAATTACTCAGTACATTCATTGGCAGCGTGGCTGTCGACCAGTGAGATGCCACCATCGTTAATTTCAATTATATAGGCAGGTAATTCGGCATCGCCGTTTTTATCAAAACAGATGGTGCCGGACACCCCTTCGTGTACCAGTGTGGTTAGGGTGTCACGAATTGCGGTGCGTTCATCGCTTAACTTGTCGGCATCACCGGTCACGCCAGCAGCTTCCATTGCGGCTTTGAGAATGTAGACAATATCGTAGGCTGATGCGTCTACATGGTGAGGGCCGGATTTCTCAATACCCCTATCCTTATTGGTTGCGTTGAATTTCTCAGTGAAGCTGCGAGTGGCATCATCACGGTCCCACCAGAACCAGGCGGCGTACAGCATACCGTTGCCGTCTGCACCGATTTTTCCTGCCAGATCAGGGTCAGCAGAAATACCTGATCCGATGATGCGTCCGGTATGGCCCTGGCGCCTCAGTTCTTTGGCGGACTTCACGACCGCCTCGACAATGCCTGCAACGGCCACCGTATCTGTCGGGCTTTTGACTAACTGTGCCACCTGTGGCGATAGATCAAAAGCAGCCGTTTGAAAACCGATAGGCTCACCAACTACCTCCACACCCTGCTTGCCAAATACCGCCGGCATTAATTGGGTGCCAACAGCTTTTGATACAAACTCATCTGACACGTACATGATAGAGGTGTTGTCTATCTTCATGCCCTTGGCTTTCATGGTAGAAACGAGCCGATCAAATTGCAGAAACTCACTTTCCGTTACACGAAACGCATAGGAAAACTTATCGGCAAGCTTGGGCGCTGATGACGCGTTGGGTATTTGCACAATGCCCAGTCGTTCGCCAGCGGCGAATGCAACGCGTGCTTCACCGGAGGAGAATGGGCCGATTACGGCCAGCGCGCCTTCATCTTCAGCAAAGCTGCGTACTGCTACCTGAGCCTGCTTGGGGTCGCCGTTGGTATCAAACTTAACGATGCGAACCTGCTTGCCGTTTATACCGCCTGCTGCGTTTATCTCTTCAACAGCGATATCAATGGCGGTCTCTGTGGTGCGGGCGCTGGTGGCATAGCGGCCGGTTTTAGCGAGCGTGGCGCCAATGACGATTTCATCTGCTGCCTGCACCGAGGTGATGGCGGTAAACAGTAACAATGTCGCGAGTATTGCGGTGATCCGATACAGCGTTTTCATTGGATGTCCTCCGTTGTGGTAGAAATCAGCCGCCAAGGTAGGCAGCCTGCAGTTGACTGTTGTCTTGCAGTGACTGCGGTGGTCCTTCAATCGATACACTGCCCAGTTCCAGTACATAGGCATATTCTGCGATTTGCAGTGCCATGTGGGTATTCTGTTCAACTAACAGAAGTGATAAGCCTTCGCTGTGCAGCTCCGTCAGTAGTGAGAAAAGCTGTTTAACGAGAATCGGGCTCAGCCCCAGTGACGGTTCATCAAGCATCATCAACCGTGGCTTTGCCAGCAGTGCACGACCAACTGCCAGCATCTGCTGTTCGCCTCCGCTGAGTACCGACGCGAGCATATCGCGACGGCTGGCAAGGTTTGGAAATCGATCATAGATCGCATCGGTTTCTCTGTTGTTAAAGTGCCGGCGCGGGTAGGCACCCATCAGCAGATTTTCATGTACCGTCAGGCTGGTCAGAATCTGGCGTCCTTCCGGTACCAGCGACAGTCCCAGACGGTTGCGTTGAGGTACCGTCAGTTTGGTGATGTCCTGACCATCAAAAAATAGTTGTCCGTTACTGACCGGCACTGTACCGATGATGGATTTAAGCAACGAGCTTTTACCGGCTCCGTTGGCACCGAGTACCGTCACTATGCCGTTTTCACGCACCTGCAGGTTGAGCGACTTTACGGCGTGGTTGCGTCCGTAGCGAACGTCGAGTTGTGTGGTTTCAAGCAACATGGTCAGTGCCCAGATAGGCTTCGAGCACGGCGGGTTCCTTCTGTGCTGCTTCCGGTGTGCCGTGAAATATTTTTTCACCAAAGTTCAGCACGACTACCTGCTCGCACAGCCTGGAGACAAAGTGCATATCGTGCTCAACCACCAGTAGCGTGACACCACTGTCTGATATTTGTTGTAACAAGGCGAGCAGGGCATCAGTCTCTGATGCGTTTAAGCCCGCTGCCGGCTCGTCAAGTAACAACAGCTGTGGTTTGGCCATCAGCGCTCTGACAACCTCTATGCGTTTTTGCACACCGTAAGGCAGGTCGGCAACAATCTGACCGGGGTAGGTGTCAAGGCCCGCGTTTGCCAGTGCCTGTTCCGCAGCCCGGACGGCACGATTGCGACCGATGCCCACCGGAAACAACAGGCCCGCCAGCGATGACTGGCTATGCTGTCCGAGTATTACGTTCTCCACAGTACTTAAATGTGGCATCAGGCGAATGTTCTGGAAACTGCGCGACAAGCCATAGTGGCAGCGTTTGTGAGCCGGCTGCGTGCTGATATCGCGGCCCTGTAGATGTACCCGGCCAGTGTCCAGCGGGTACACGCCGCTGATCAGATTAAACAAGGTTGTCTTGCCCGCACCGTTGGGGCCAATCAATGCCGTGCGTGTACCGTTTTCAACAGAAAATGAAACGTCTTTGATGACACTGAGCCCGCCAAAGCTTTTGCCGACATTGTCGAGTGACAGAACTGTGTTGCTCATGCGTTGTTTGCCACTTCTGCACCGGCTTTGCGGCCGAGTATCCGTTCAAGCAGGGTGCGCGTAATTAATCCCTCTGGTCTGAACACCATCATCAGTACGATGAGTACACCGAACAGCGCAAATCTGGCATCGGCGATCAGTTCACTGTTAACTGCCTCGCCCAGTGCACGCAACAGTTCCGGTACCAGCGTAAAAAACAGCGCGCCAACAAGCGGACCGAGCGGTGTTTGCGTGCCACCGAGTAACACATACAGCAGCACATAGATGTTGAACAGGACATTCCAGTTCTGTACCTCTATGTAGTTATACTGATGCCCGTATAGCGCACCGTACAATCCGCCAATAAGCCCGCCCAGAGTAAACGCCGCTACGCGTACCCAGCGCACATTAATGCCAAACAGGGTGGCGACATTTTCATCATCATGCACGGAGCGCATGGCAAGGCCAAAGCGCGTGCTTAACAGAAGACTGCAAAACACCACAACACCCAGAGTGATGGGGGCGAGGATTTTCAGGTCCGCATGACTGTCAACTGGAAAGCCGGCGGCGCCTCCGACCACCTCAAGATTAAGCACGATCCCCGACACTACTTCAGCGAATGCAAAGGTGGCGAGTACCATATAGACCCCGCGCGTGCGTAAAATTGGAAAAGACAATAGAAATGCAATGGCCGCAGTTGCAATGGCGGCGACAGGGATGCTGGCCATCATGCTCCAGCCCAGTCCATCGAAACCTGAGTTCAGCCAGGCGCCAATATACCCGCCGATTATCGCAAAGCCACCGGCGCCAAGGTTAAGCTGGCCGGTTGCTGCAGGGAGGAAAATTGCGTAGGCAATAATAATGTTCAGGCACAGGATGGACAGCTGAGCCGATACGTAACCCGACATTAAAACTTCCCCTTGCCGATGGCAGACTGGCCAAACAACCCGGTTGGTTTGATCACCAGTACCAACAGCAACAATCCCCAGATCGGGACTTTTACGATGTCGGCACCAAACCAGTAGGTTGCCAGTGCCTCAAGCATGCCGACAATCAACCCGCCGACGATGGCACCCCAGATATTGCCCAGACCACCGAGTACCATACCGGCTATGGCAACCGTGGCTACCTGTTCTCCGATGTAAGGGCCAACGGTGCGGTAGTTGATGGCAAATAGAATTCCCGCGATGGCACACAGCAGGCCGGTAACAACATAAACCACCGGTACAATGCGTTGTACATCCACGCCAAGTAACAGCGATGTATCCGGGCTTTCGGCAATACTGCGTAGAGCGCGTCCGAGTTTGGTGCGTTTTAGCAGTATATGAAGGCATGCAACGATAGCGATAGAGAGCAGCAGGCTGATGAGTTGCGGAATACCAACGATTAGCCCGCCAATATGCCATGTGGCTGTACCAAACGGAGATTCCAGTGTCAGTGGGTCTGTGCCCCAGACCATAATCACCAGATGCTCAAAAATAATCAGAAACCCCAGTGAACTGACCAGCGGTATGGCGTGTTCAGTGGCATCACCATAGCGTGTTTTCATGTACCGGTAGGTAAAGCGCTCGATAATAAGCGAACAGACTATCGCCGCCGCCATGGCAATTATCACAGCGATAATCCAGTGCATTGATGCCGGCAGCAGCGAATGCATGGCCGATGTAAAGCCAGGCCCAAAGCCGCCGGCAAGTGTTGCCCAGAACATCATCGCCGCCACCATAAAAATGGCGGGAATAGTAAAGTTCAGAAAATTCAGCATGCCGATAGTGAGCGTAAACGCCACCGCCACCATCACGTAGACACCGCCAAGCATTAATCCATTAACAATCTGCTGCAGTAGTAACATGTCAGTCTGCAGGTTTGATGTGATGCTGGTGGTTTTCCATATACCAGTCTGCTATTTCTTCGCGCGTTGCCCACCAGACACCATCAAAACCTTTTGCATATTCCAGAAACTCACGCAGCGCCCGAATGCGATACGGATGTCCGGCAACGTGCGGGTGCAGGCCGATGTTCATTAACCTGCCACTGCTTTCCCCCTCAAGATACAACTGATCAAACTGCTCCTTTAACAGTTCGAGTGTTGCACTGGTGCTCATGCCGCGCCGATGAAAGAATGTGAAGTCGTTAATCTCCACCGAGTAGGGCGTCGATACGATGGGGCCGGAAGGCGTGTGAATCATATAAGGTTGTTCATCGTTCATGTAGTCGCAAATAAACGATAGGCCCTGTTCCACCAGTATGTCTGCTGTCTGAGTGGTGCTGCGCAATGATGAAGAAAGCCAGCCGCGCGCCTTGCGCCCAACCGTTTGCTCGTAAACTGTTAGCGCCTTTGCTATTAGCTCGGCTTCGGCATCGCGGTCAAAGTGATAGTTGGTCAGCAGGTCGCCCTGTTCATAGTTGTGTGCTACCAGTTCCCAACCACGCTGGTTGACGGCATCGATGACTGCCTTTCGTTCGGTGCCCATCTTTGCGTTCATGGTGCAACTGGCAGGTACACCGGCATTGTCAAACGTGTCTATCATGCGCCATATTCCCACGCGCTGACCGTATTCGCGCCAACTGAAATTGGGAAAGTCGGGTACATTGCCGGGCATCGGGTCGGGTATAACTGGCGGGCCACCGGCGTAATAAGGCTGGTCGCTTTGCTTAAGCAGGTCCCAGTATTCCAGGTTGATGGTGACAATCAGTGCCAGACGCGCCTTGTTGGGCCAGCGCAGTGGTGCTCTGTCGGGTAATGGCACATAGTCGTAATGCATGTCGAATTACCTGTCTGTACAACAGCTATAGGCGAACGATTCTGCCGCGCTGATAATAGTGCCGGCAGTCGGTGCAGGGAAATGTGCAGGCAACATGATCACACTGCTGTCCGCATAGGTGTCAATAAGATTGCGTCTTGTTACACGCGAAAGGTCGGGGTCAAGACAAAACCGGCTTGAAAGGTCAGGGTTGGCCAGTTGCACAGCACTGTGCATCACATCGCCACTGAGCAGGGCATGCTGTTGCCCTGATTGGATATGAACGATGACATTACCGGGTGTGTGGCCCGGTGCGGGCTCGAGCCAGATGCCCGTTTCAAGTTGGTAGTCGTTATCGACCAGTATGGCTTTATTCGCTTCCATGACCGGCAGCACACTGTCCTCAAAGCTGCCGTGGTTTAAAGGTTCGTCGCCGCTGTGGTTTTTGCAGGCATGCTCCCAGTACCGGTATTCGTCGCGTGCAAAGAGGTAGCGAGCATTAGGAAACGTCGGTACCCAGCGACCGTCTATCAGCCGTGTATTCCAGCCGACGTGGTCTGCATGCAAGTGGGTACACAGCACAAAATCAATGTGCTCGGGTGTTAAACCCAGTTGCGACAGCCTCTCAAGCCATGGGGTCTTCTGGCGGTGCCAACCGGGTCTCGCGGGTCGCTCTTTATCATTACCCACACAGCAGTCAACCAGTATGGTGCTGTTTGGTGTTCGCAAAATGAGGCTGTGGAAGCTCATAATAATTTTGTTGGTGACTGGTTCCACGAAGCGTGGATACAACCAGTCATGGTTATCCAACAGTGCCGGGTCTATATCAGGCAGCAGGAAATCGGCGTCGGCAAAAGGGCCCTCAGTTTCAACCAGACGGTCAATGCGGATATCACCGATGTGCAGCGTCTGCACGCGCTAGGCTCCGCTTGCCCGTTGTTGTGGATTTTTTGAAGGCACCAGCCGCTGTATAACTTCGGTGCTGGCCATGACATCGCCAAATGTCTGTGCAATTGCAGTCATACTGGCATTGTGGTCGGCGTCGGTTAGTGCAGCGTTGGCATCGCTGACCATGACCACGTTAAAGTTCTGCATCAGTGCATCGCGCGCTGATGATTCACAGCAGACATTGGTAACTGTCCCGGTAATTAACACCGTGTCGATGGATTGCCCTCGCAGGTACTCGGGTAAATCGCAGTGTCCAGGCAGAAAAGCGCTAAAGCGATCTTTGCTGAACGTCAGGTCATGCGTTTTTATATCAAGTTCGTGCCACAGCCGATGACCATCGCTGCCGTCGCGCAGATGATCAATGACTGCATCGCTGAATGTGTCGCTGTAAACACCACCAAAAAATGCATTCCACTGCGCTTTGGTATTGTCGTCAAAAGTGGTGTACACCCACACAACAGTGCCACCGCATGCGCGTACTTCAGTGGCAAGGTGGTTAATGGCGGGCACAATTTTACGTGCGACAGGAATGCAGGACGGATTGTTTTCATCGACAAACGCATTTTGCATGTCGACAACAATCAATGCTGTTCGTGCAGCATCCAGTGTGTCGTGTATATGCGGTTTGCCACGACGGCTGATAATCCTGTCGAGTACATCAGAGCGAATTTCTGTGTGATGCATGGTTCGGAACTTTCCCCCTTCCCATGAGCCCTGCAATGCATCTACTATGAGCGTAACTGTGTCGGAAAAGCAAGTGATTTGGAGCGTACGTATGCATGTACCTGAAGATCCGGGCTTAAACTTTGAACCCGGGAACCT
>CAYMFQ010000073.1:6555-13359 GCA_964389335.1 uncultured Granulosicoccaceae bacterium | reverse complement strand
ATGAAGGTCGCTGTGCTTGATCTTCCCGTTTCGCTCAGTCGGCATCCGATGCCGGATGACGTGCTTACGATTGAGGTCGATGCGACCGAAAATGCGCAGATAACCAGTGCATTCAACCAGCTTGCGGATACCTGGGGGGCGCTCGACGGGTTTGTAAACCTGTGTGGGTTTATGCACGACAATCAGCCCCTCGCTGCGATGCCGCAGGCCACATGGACTGAAATTATCGATGGCAATATTTCCACAATGCATGCCGCTGCGTGTGCAGCTATGCCGCTGCTTGGCAAAGGCAATCAGCCAGCCATGGTTAACGCCTCTTCAGGCCTCGCGCAGTACATTCGGCCCGGCTTCGGCGCTTATGCTGTGGCAAAAGCGGGTGTCATTGCATTAACAAAAACCCTTGCACTTGAGAACGCACCCGCGGTCCGCGTGAACGCGGTGGCACCGTCGGCAGTCGATACCGCGTTTCTGCGCGGTGGTACCGGGCGGTCCGATGAAAACGACGATCTACATCTGGACATGGACGCTTATGTTAATGCAATTCCGATGAAACGCATTGCTGTTCCATCGGATATCGTAGAGCCGATGCTGTTCCTGCTGAGTGAAGGGTCATCGTACATGACCGGTCAGGTGTTGTGGATCAACGGCGGTGCGTATATGCCGTGACCGATGGTTGTTGGCTTCCTGCTGTGTATGAAGGTATCAAGCGACTTTTTCGAGATCCTTCAGTGACTGAATCATTGAAGAGCGCAATACATAATCCCGGTGCTTAACCGGATCATCAACAATACGCCTGAGATCATCGTAGTAGGCCTGTCGCTTTGTCTGATCGGTCTCATTGAGAATCTGTCGATTGCGCAGCGCCTGTGCCTGTACAGTTTCAATGGCAACCTTGCGTCGCTGACGGTTGTAGCGTTCCATGCTTTCAATCCCAACAGACGGGTCGCGCCACAGGGCGGTGAGCTTTTCGCACAGGTTAACCGCATCGTGAATACTGCCATTCATGCCCATGCCCCCGAGCGGATTGTTTATATGCGCGGCATCACCGGCAAGAAACACGCGGCCTTTTACATAATTGGCGGCGACGCGTTCGTGGACCCGGTAAGCGGTTCGGTGTACCACTTCATAGGGTTCGTCTCTTGGTACAACGGATTGCAGACGGCTTTCAATTAGTGCGCTGTCGGTAATTTCCTCGTCGCTCTGGTTGTGTGTTGGAAACAGCACGCGCCAGACACTTCTGGTTCTTAGCAGCACAACCCATTCTTCCGGGTCTGACAGGTAGGCCACATCTGCAAGGTCGGGCATGGCCTGTTTGAAATCGTACGGTGTGGACAGGGTCAGGTACTTCTCCGGTATCGTCATGCCTTCAAACTCTATCCCCAGAGATTTGCGTACCGCGCTGCTGGCACCGTCGCTACCGATCAGGTAGCGCCCCTCCAGCACCTGTTGGCCGCTGTCTGTCGCCACGGTAAGCGACACTTTGTCTGCGGTCTGGGAAACACTGACGCTGCTGACACCGTAGTAAATTTCTGCGTGGGGGAATTCCACAAGCTGCTCGCGCAGGTACTGGTTTAGTCGCCACTGTTCGCACTGCACACGGTACGGATAAGGTGTAATGTCCGACAACAAGCCAAGGTCGAAGGTGGCAATTGCACCCTGTTTACGATCACGAAATTGCCATAACGGGCAGATAAGACCGGCGTCGATGCAAAACTGTGCTGCACCAAACTGATCAATCATCTCAAGCGTTGGCGGATGAAAAGTAGATGCGCGCAGGTCCTTTTGTAATTCGTGGCTTGCCTCAACCACAGTGACCGGTATGCCTTCTCCGGCAAGATAGCGAGCAGCCATCATTCCGGTAGGGCCGGCGCCGGCAATTAAAACGCGATCAATGTTGTCGTTGTGCATAAGGCTGTTTCTGTTGTGTGAGTTATGCGCTACATAATTCGTGGCAGTTCGCCAGTGTCATCTCTGGCGGCAGCGGCCGCTGAACTGCCATCAGTATCTGTTGGCCAGTGACGGGCAATATAGCGCTGACCGGTATGGCCGTTAGACTCATCGGCGCACAGCCATAGTGCCGGTGCACGCATTAATGCTGGCGATAACAGGTTGCCATCGGCGCCGCGTTTGTCTGGCATGTCAGGTAGCAGCGCTGTGTCAGTGGCGCCACCCGGCAACAGTACGTTCACGGTCACTCCGGTGTCTTTGAGGTCTGCGGCCCATACCAGGCTGGCGGCTTCCAGTGCAGCCTTACTCGGCCCATAGGGAGAGTAACCCGTACGCGTCATGGTTTGTAAGCTGGTCGAGATATTAATAATTTTGCCGGCCTGTTGTTTGACCAGTGCTGGTGTTACCGCGCGTGCCATATTAAACGGGCCGTTAACATTGCAATTGATGATGGTTTGCCAGTCTTCCGGGCTGGTATTCCAGAACAGGCACGGCTCTGTGGTGAAGGTTTCACTGACCAGTCGCATGCCACGGCCTGCGTTATTGATCAGGCAATGCACCGAACCAAATGCAGAGAGTGTGGCGTCGAGTACCCGTTCGCAGTCCGTGTAAATTGATGCATCTGCGAGTACCGTTTCGACGCGGCCCGTATAGCCCTGTGCATCGTGGCTTAGTGAATCCAGTTCATGCTGGCTATGCGCCGCTGTGGCCATTACGTTAGCACCCGCCTCAACCAGCGCCAGCGTCATTTCGCGACCCAGCCCGCGCCCGCCACCGGTTATGATAATACTGCGGCCTGCCAGTGACGGATAGGTTTGCGGTGATTCGTTCATAGCGCTTGCTCGAATAGCGTGCCGGCGGATGGCAGGGTGTCGTTAATACCGGCAAGTCGCAGCGCATACCACAAGGTGGCTGTGTTGCTGCTAATCACCGGCTTCTGCAATTGTGCTTCGAGGGTCGGGATTATTGAAAGCGTGGCCAGGTCGGTACAGGTAAGTAATACCGCATCCGCCTGGGGGGTGTTAACCCTGTGCGCAAGCGCTGTCGTTTGCTTGGTCGGGATGCGGCATATATTACGAAAATCATCGATGCCGGTTTCACCATAGCCCATGCCATCGATATTCATAACACGGAATCCGTTTTCCTCAAGAAACTGCTGTTCATGATGGTTCATCGCATCGTAGTAGGGGGTGGCGACAGAAATACTCCGGGCCTTTAGCGCGTGCAGGGACCGAACAATCGCCTGCGCGGTGGTTAAAGCACTGCGGTTGGTTTTCCGGTTGATGAGGCTGGCCAGTGAGTCGACAGGTGTAACCATTGAGCCGGCAGTACAGCCATAGGCGATCACATCGACTTCTGCTGCAGCCAGGTCGAGCGAGAATTTTTCAATGTCACGGTGCAACGCTTCGATACCGTGAGCACTTTTTGTGTCGGCGTGTAGCGGCATTCTGGCCGTGTGTAAGGTGACATCTGCGGGTAGCAGCGCTTGCCACTCGGCTTCATTGGCCGTGTTGGTCGGTGGCACGATAACACCGATACGCGCGCGTGATCCGTAGATCATCGGCAAATGCATAATCGAATCAGCCATCAGATCTCCGTTGGTGGGAAGCGTTGCTGTTTACCGGGGCTGTGGGTTCGGGTGAGGTGTAGAAGTACATGGCAACCAGCACCAGCGACAGCGCCAACATGGCGTAGCGCAGCCACTGCCACGTATCAGGTAGTGGACAAAGCAGAGGTATGGCAATCAGGATCAGGATAATCCGGGTAGAGCCGGTCAGCGATCTGCGTGCATATCCTGCCAGTGCGGCGCTGATTAACAGCAACGCCATAACCACAGCACTCAGAGTAATTGCGATATCCAGCGGCGCGCTTTTTAGTAGCAGGGCCGGATGGTAGACGAATAGAAATGGCACCAGGTATGCACACCAGCCAAGGCGCATGGCTTCAAAGCCAGTGCGCATCTGTGGTGCGTTGGCTAGACTGGCAGCAGCGAACGCCGCCAGTGCCACTGGCGGTGTAATCATTGACAGCATCCCGAAGTACAGTACAAACAGATGCGCCTGCATCGGTTGTAGCCCCAGGTCTATAAGTGGTGGTGCGGCCAGTGTCGCCAGTAACAGATACACGCCGGTCGTGGGGAGCCCCATGCCCAGGATGATGCAAACGATGGCGGTAACGAGTAGCAGGCCGAGCAATGTATCTTCGCCAAAGCCAAGCAGTACAAAACCAAGACTGAATGACAGGCCGCTGTTAGACAATATGCCGATGATCATACCGGCAATTGCGGTCACCAGAATTAAACCGGCAACAGACTGGCCGGTGGCAACCAGGTCGTTAAACAGATTGGTTGGGGTCATCCTCTGATTTTTATCCTGGCGCAACTGCGATAAAACAATCAGCACCACCAGCGCTGTTAACACCGACATTTCCGGCGACAGGTTGAATTTGAACAACGCGACAATGAGCACCGCAAATGGAATAGGTAGCAACCAGCCGGCGCGCAATACCTCTTTAACGGATGCTCTGGCTGACGCCTCGCCTGTACCCAGATTAAAGCGGCGCGATAGAAAGTCTACCTGTAGAAAAAGTGCGAGGTAGTACAACAGTGCCGGTACCAGCGCTGCCGTCAGTATTTCGCGGTAGGGGATTTGAAGGAACTCCGCCATCAGGAAAGCTGCGGCACCCATAATCGGTGGCATTAACTGTCCGCCGGTTGATGCAACCGACTCAATAGCGGCGGCGCGATATGCCGGTATACCTGACTTCCTCATGGTTGGGATCGTAACGACCCCGGTCGACATCACGTTGGATACTGCCGAACCCGAGATAGACCCGAACAGGCTTGATGCAATGATGGAAACCTTGGCTGGGCTGCCGGGTCCACGGCCTGCCAGTGCGTGGCTCATGCCGGTGAAAAAGGCGCTGCCGCCTGTGCTTTGCAATACGCGTCCAAACAGTATAAACATCACCACAACGAAACAGGTGACTGACAATGGCAGACCCAGCATTGCCGTGGTATCAGTGCCCAGGAAGCGCAGTAACTCCGCTGGGCTCGATGCATGGCCCTGCATTTTCCCGGGAATCAAATTCCCGAAAAGGGCGTATGCCACAAACACCATAAATACCATCACCAGACTTAAGCCCACTGCCCGACGCATGGCTTCAACAACCAGCGGAATCATAACCAACGACACGGCAAGTGTTTCAACTGGTCTGAAAAAAGCCTCTTCAGACAATACTGGTATGCGGATCGCCAGGTAAATACCGCCTACTAATGAAGCGGCGGCAAGCAGAGTGTTTAATGATGCAGAGAAATTGTTTTCACTGTCGAGGAACACCACGGCCATGGCCAGCGCCAGCACAAATGCCAGTACCTGCTCCGGAAACACCAGCAGGCCCAGGCGTGGCATAAGTGACACCGCCCAGGCCATGCTGGTTATCGGAATTAGAAACGCCAGTCCATTGCGTATGTGCCTGGCCACACCGATAGCGTCGGAAATCTATGTTATTCCGTGGTAAGTGCTACATTTGCCAGATGCCCTGTTTCTCATAAAACGCTTTTGCGGCCGGGTGAAATTCAACGCCAATGTCCTTACCCATGTTAACCGGATCAAAACCGCGCCAGAGCGGGCTGGTTTCCTTGAGTGCATCCGGGTTCTCGTACATGGTGCGAACAACTTCGGTGACAACTTCATCCGCAACGTCTTTGTGTGCAAACAGCGCGTAGTCGAAAGCAATGGCGTGTCGACCATCGCCTTCGCCGGGTGTGTCGCCATTCAACTCAACAATGAAGCTGCCAGGTAGCATTTTGTCAGCGACGGCATTGCTGTCCTTGCCTACATCAACAAAATTAACTTCACCAAATGCTGCCTGAAAGTCGAATGCGGGTTTTGATCCGACAGCCACAATGGCAGTATCTATCTGACCTGCTTTAAACATTTTCCACATGGTTGGAAAGTTGGAAGTGGGAACGCCCGTAACATCGTCATAACTCAGCCCACCAGCCTCCAGGAAGCTTTTATAGATATAGTCGCCAAGCGCTCGATCCTTAAACTGTGGCAATTTCTTTCCGCGCATATCACCGGCTTTGACGATTCCGTTTTCGGTTGCGGCAAGAACGCCGGCACGGAAAGTAAACAGCGTAACAATCATTCGCAGGTCTGGATTGGGCTTGCCTTCTGACATGCCTGTGCCGCTCACGGCATAACGGGTTTGAGGAACATTGGCGAGGCCAAGTTCTATTTTTCCTGCGTTGACCAATGGTATGTACTGCTGTGTGTTAGCCATTGCCTGTGGTCGGACCTGAATACTGGAATTGGCGGACACTACTTTGGAAATGGCGGTGGAAATTTGCGCCGTTGCCCCGCCTTTTGTCGTTCCAATGCCTATTGTCTGGGCTTGAGCCGGTTGCAAACTAAAAAACAACGGTAGCAGCGACAATAGTGCAAATTTGGCAGCTCTCATATTCCCTCCGGAGTTTGCGTTGGAGGATCACTATTGCCGATAACCCGGTTGTTGGCAAGTTTTGCGGTGGGTTTTAGGTGGGGCGAATGCCGATTACTTGCTGCTTTTGCGGATGTGAGCTTAACCCCGGAACGGGGTTAAGCTCTCTGTTGCCAGGTGAGCGATCGATCAGAGTTTCTCTGATGAACACATCCAGTCGCCACCACCAATCGGATCGCAGTCCACGCGCGGTAACGTGCAGGCTGCTGCATAGAGTTGTCGTGCTTCGGCTATGCTCGATCCGATTACACTGCATGACAGTGGCTGTGCCGTCACTGGCGGCAGTTCCGGTTCAGGCTCTGGCTCAGGTTGAGGAGCAGGCTCAGGCTCGGGTGTTGGCTCTGGCTCTGGCTC
>CAYMFQ010000073.1:0-6455 GCA_964389335.1 uncultured Granulosicoccaceae bacterium | reverse complement strand
CTTCAGTTTCCACTGGCTCTTCAGTTTCCACTGGCTCTTCAGTTTCTACCGGCTCTTCGGTTTCCACTGGCTCCTCAGTCTCTACCGGTTCCTCAGTTTCGACTGGAACTTCAGTATCAATCGGCTCGTCGATTTGTGCCGTGGTTTCAGTGATGGAAAGTATCTCAATGCCTTTGATCGACGGATTTTGTATCACCTTGTCTAACACAATGTCGATTGTGTCGTCTGCATTGACAATGAACGTTTGCTGCATAGCGGTATTGCCACCGACCGCTGCATAGACGTCGAGACCAGCGAGCATTTCATCTTCAACCTGTACATCGAATACTCGGCCGCCCGCCTGCATGGCACCACCCCAGTTTTCCGCGAAATAGAGGTTCACCTGATAGGTGCCCGGGGTCACCGGAAACTCCCAGTGCATGTCACCCGCATACCAGCGCTCAGTGTTGAACAGGCTAAGTGGCACCGAGCTATCGACGTCTGCACGTTGTATCTGGTCTGGCCGGCCCCAGTTATTGCCATCCGCCGCATACTGTCTTGCGTTTGCATCACTGGCCCAGTTGTCACCATCGACGGTGATCGCGCTGCCACCGGCGTTTACTCGATACAGCACCTGAATCTCGGTGTTAGTCTCTGTTACCGGTGTTTCGGGCGTAGTTGGAGTTTCAGGTGCTTCAGGTGTAGAGGGGGGCGCTGTAGTTTCCGGCTCATCCGTCGGTTCCTGGTCGTCGTTGTTTGGCTGGCCATTGGCGCCATCAGTGTTGTCGTTATTGTCCTCAGCCCCGGCGAAGACCTCATTCAGATTCCACGTTGGACCGGTAAGCGTGCAGCCTGGTCCGGTGTACTCACCGGCGCCGAGTGGGATTGCCGGACAGTCCGTTTCATCCGCCACATTGTTGTAGGGCTGATGGCCACACTGCACTGTGTTGTAGTAGGTTCGGCCATCAAAGGCAGGTTCGCCAAAGGTTGTCACAATGGCTTCACAGACTTGCGGCAGTGGTATCTCGCCATCCGGTGTTGCAATCAGAAGGTCATCGAGTCCGTGATCAAAATTGGTATCGCAGTAGCACTGATCGCCCACGGCAAATGAATCACTCCACGGCTGTGCGGTCGAAAAATGTGGAACACTAATGGGTAGTTCGGTGTTTTCCAGCTTCACCAATAACACCCAGTCCTGTGTACGCGAGCCTGGAGGTGCACCAGGACTAAAGCGATCTTCCACGGTGCGTGTGTTACCTTCGAATTCACCGGTGCGAGGGTTAAACCAGCTTGCCTGATAGGTTCCCGCAGCCAGTGCCAGTGTGCCTGTGTTGCCGGCGTTGGGATAGTAGACAGCATATACCTCACCTGGCTTTGCAAATACGTCGCCTTCAGCGCCGCTTAGCAAATTGTCGTGGTCATCCATCTGCCAGAATGGCAGGTGTTCCTGCATAAAGCGCCGTGCAAACCACATCCACTGCCACATATCCTCAAACTGCGTGAAGTCGTCGAGTGACTGATCCTGTCCTGAGGCGAACCATTCAATTTGACCGCCATTAAAATAGACGGGATACAGCACGACTTTTCTCAGGCGGTCCTGATCATTTGCTTCAAGCCCGATGTTGCCCTTGCCTTCATTGTTTTCATCCATGTCGACGATCCACTTCCAGCCCGCTTCAGCGCTGCCAGATCTGATCTCGAGTACGGCTTTTTCTATATCTTCCTCTACGTACTGCACACTGGATGCGTCAAAGTTAACGTTGCCATACAGAGCGCCGTATAACCGCTCCCGATCCGCCACGAAATTGTGTACTGATATATGATGCGCAGCCCAGTCCAGTGAGCGGATGTATTCGGCCATTGATTCAAGTTCATCAATGTCGAAGTGGTTTTCTTCAGTAAGGTTCCACTTGATAGCGGGCAGGTAGGCAAAACGCGCCACCATCTCTCGCAGGTACAGTTTGCGTTCGTCGCCGAAGGCACCATTGTCCAGCCAGTTGCGATTGCCTTCTTCCTGTTCTGCCAGTACAACGTTAAGCGCGATCCCTTTAGTCGCCGC
Organism: uncultured Granulosicoccaceae bacterium; assembly: GCA_964389335.1. GTDB lineage: Bacteria > Pseudomonadota > Gammaproteobacteria > Granulosicoccales > Granulosicoccaceae. The sequence continues at coordinate 4,417 of CAYMFQ010000073.1, read as the reverse complement.
GTGGTCCAGCGTCTGGTTCCATGCATGCAGTTTATCGATATCAAAGTTGTTGACTGCATTTGGCGCCACCCATGGATAGGTGTCCTGTGCGTCTCCACCCAGGTTCATGGGTAAAAAGTAGATACTGTTGACGTGGTGATCAGAAAGATAATCAAGCGCGCCGATGATACCGTTGTGCTTGTTAAAATTTAAAATTCTGCCTCGGCCGCCCTGCTTGTTAGTGTTGGGGAATCCGCTGTACCCCAGAAAGTTTTCCGGGCTGTCGGTGCCGCCCTTTATCCAGTAGTCACCGCTTTGTGACCACTGCAGATAGTGTTCACCAACATATTCCAGTCGGCCTTTTGGATACAGGCTGATGTCATTTTCAACAACGGCATTAATGTGAAACGAGCCGCTGTTGCCATCGGGCCCTGTGGTTGTGCCACCGCCAAGATAGGCATCGTTGCCGTTGTGGAAGCTGACGCTATAGGTCCAGTCGCCCACCTGATCTGGCCGGTATCGGACCATCCAGACGTTACCCATGCCATTGCCAACACCGTCTCCCGCAAAAAAGCCGGGTACTATGGCAGTTTCTCCGTTTGGTGCTGTGAAGGACACATCCATACGGAAATCGGTAAACGGATTCGGGTTCTGACCAGTATCCACAAGCGAGTGACCCTCAAGGGCAACTCGTAACTCCAGTTTGTCGTGTTGACGGAATGTACCGTCAAGATCTGCTGCCTGTAGCGGTGTTAGCAGCAGTGTTACCGCAACACATGACATCTTCGCCAGTCCCCTGGCGACAACACATTTCCGTAACATCTATACTTCCTTAAACGTCGTAATTTCTGCGAAAGCGTTACGCGGCCCGGTACCGTTGGCCTGTAACGTATGATTAACACGTAAAGTAACAGCAACAGATAAGTTGAGTTGTTAGCTCGCTCGAAAGTTTGTATCCGGGCAGTCAAACCAATTCACTTTTTCGGAGTAAGGACCGTACCTGTTTTGTGGCGTGCGTCGCCGTTGGTGGATATTTTGAGACGCGCCAGACAGAGTTGCCTGGCAATCGGTGTGCGCGTAAATTCTCATGCCGGTACACACTGTCGACGTTATCGGTGTGTGGCTAATGTTTTTAGTTGTTATCCCATGAAATCTGCAGGTAGACATGAGTGATATTCATCAACACAATCGCAATTTGCTGACACCGCTGCGCACAGCCCAGTACAACTGGGACACAACAGTACTAAAGCGTGCATTGCAGGCAGTCGCACCAGAGGCGGTGTTTAAGCTTGCGCATCCTTTTGGCGAAATGCAGGGCGCCGATGCGTTTTACGAGAACGCACTCGGGGTGCTAAAAGCGGCCTGGCCCGATGTTGAGCGGCGCGACTGGATTGTGATGGCGGGTGTTGATGAACACGGTGCTAACTGGGTGGGTTGCGGCGGGCATTTTGTCGGGACATTTATCTCACCGCTGTTGGATATACCCCCGACCGGACACTACACGCACATGCGCTATCACGAGTTTTACCGCATGGATAACGACAAGGTTGTCGAGTACCAGGCACTGTGGGATCTTCCCGAGGTGATGATGCAGGCCGGTGCCTGGCCCATGGCGCCTTCACTGGGTCGCGAGTTTTGTATACCGGGGCCTGCGTCCGGTGACGGTTTACACAGAGCGTTGCGTGATTCGCAGCAGAGTCAGCACAGTCAGCAACTCATCATTGACATGCTCGGTCACATGCAGCGACATCCCGCTGAGGGCGGGCCCGAGGTTATGGATATGCCGCGGTTCTGGCATAGCAAAATGAACTGGTATGGCCCGGCTGGTATCGGTACGGGCAGAGGTATCGAGGGCTTTCGCAACTGGCACCAGATACCATTTTTAAAGGCCATGCCGGATCGTGGTAAGCACGATGATGACATCACCTTTCACTTCTTTGGTGACAATAACTACTGTGCAGTGACCGGGTGGCCCGATATGAAGCAGACGGTCACACAGGATGGCTGGATGGGCATTGCGCCTGCCGGTGTTGAGGTGAGTATGCGTAGCCTGGACTTCTGGCGTGTCGAAGACGGTAAAATTCGCGAGAACTGGGTGATGGTTGATCTACTGCACGTCTATCGACAACTGGGGGTGGATGTATTTGCCCGACTGAAGGAATTTAACAAGGCACGCAACCTCGGCGCTATACCACTGCAGGTGGGTGAGCACTGATTGCATGTAGCTTGATGCTGCTGGTAGCTACACTTCCAGGTCAAGCACCAGCACACCTTCAATTCCACCAACCGCATTTGCGACAATTTGAGCTCCAAGCGCTTTGGGGTGGTCGGCATAGTGAGCCAGTGCCTCCCAATCGGTAAAATCGATGGTAAAGCCATGCATATAGCCGCGCTCAATTTGCTCCGGGCTTTGCGAGCGACCACCAGTGAAGCCACTGGCACCAGCAAGGGTTTCGGTCAGGGATGCGAGATCACTGTGGAGCGTGGTTATTGTCGCTTCAGAGGTTTCAGGCTTGAACCGGGTGAGCACGATATGTCGTATCATGTGACCTGCTGCAGGGTGGAAGACAAACAGTGTGGTTGAATGTTAAGCCCGCTGCTAGAGCGCGGACGCCGGCAATACCACTCAATCGTGTAGCAGTGTAGAGTGGCCCATGTATTAGTCAATACACCTGGCAACCAGACAATTTGAGGAGCGATGGTGAGACCCGCCGGCCGCAGCGAGACTGACTCTCTCTATTTTAACTACCCGCACTTCGATGCCCCAACTGTTGCACAAAGGAATGCACGGTCCTCTGTGCCCGTGGCTGTGGTGGGTGCGGGGCCTATTGGTATGACGGCGGCACTGGCGCTGGCAAAAGAGGGTGTGCCGTCGGTGCTGTTGGATAACAAGCCTACGTTTAACGACGGCAGTCGCGCCATCTGTATTGCCCGGCCCAGCTGCTACATCCTGCAACAGTTGGGGGCAATCGAGCCCTTTTTGAAAAAATCATTGGGCTGGACTACCGGGCGCACTTTTTATCGGGGACAAAAGATACTTGAGTTTCACATGCCCGATAGCCACGACGAAAAGTATCGCCCCATGTATAACCTGCAACAACAATACATTGAGCAGTACCTGTGGCAGGCGGTCGATGCACATCCACTGATTGAAATCCGCTGGCAGAGTGAGGTGACCCGTGTGGAGGATGCAGACGACAGCCTGCAGGTATCGGTGTGTGACCCGGCCGGAGACTACACATTCACAGCAAAGTGGCTGCTGGCCTGTGACGGTGCACACAGCCCGATTCGAAAAATGCGTGGGCAACGACTTGCCGGCGAAAATTTCGAAGGGCGCTATGTGATCGCAGATATACAAATGCAGCACGATTACCCCACCATACGGCGCGCTCTGTTTGATCCTGCCTGTCGCCCTGGCGGCACGGTACTGATTCACCGTCAGCCCGATGATCTGTGGCGTATAGACTACCAACTGAACGATGATGAAAGCACCGAAGAAGCGTTGCGCGAGGAAACTGTACGTGCCGGCGTGACGTCAGTGCTGAATGAAATCGGTTATCAAGGCAGCTGGCAGCTCGAGTGGTGGAGTGTGTATACCGCGAACACACTGGCGCTGGATGACTATCGCGACGGGCGTGTGTTTTTTGCCGGTGACAGTGCCCACATCGTGCCTATTTTTGGCGTGCGCGGGCTTAACAACGGGCTGGCTGATGCTGCCAACATCGGCTGGAAGCTTGGCTGGGTAATGAATGGCAAAGCCGGTGAGCAGCTACTCGATACCTATACGCCAGAGCGCCGTGGCGCCACGCTTGATGTTTTCGCCAACGCATCTAAAAGTGCACGTTTTATGACACCGAATACCCACGGCTGGCAGCTCATGCGCGACGCGGCGTTGTCGCTGGCTCTGACCCATCCGTTTGCAGGCGCATTGGCAAACCCGCGACAGATGACCGCTTTTACCTATAGTGAAAGCGCGGCCACGTTGCCTGATGACACACGCTTTGACTCGGGCCCGTGTGCGGGCTCGGTGATGCCGGAGGTGCATCTTGAGTCAGGCTATCTGAGTTATTGTCTGGGCGCAGGCTTTACAGCACTGTGCTTTAATACAGCGAAAGCCGAGGCGATTACCAGCGCATGCGGTGCTGCAACGTCACTAATGGCAGTGGTAGTTCCGGCTGCCGCGTGGCCTATATTTGATGCCGATGCAAACAGCGTGTACCTGATTCGGCCTGATATGCATATTGCCGCGCGCTGGCGTGATGCGACAGTTGATCAGGTTATCGATGCGTGGCGTCAGGTTAGCTTTCAGCCAGAAGCCGATTGTTCAGTCGGAGTAGGTCAGTTGTGAATGAATCTGATTTGGAAAAAACCTACGAGGCTCTGGCGCAAAAGATCGACCAGGTTGGGGCTGCGCAAAGTGAGTTGTTTCTGGCCCGGC
>CAYMFQ010000072.1:16504-22918 GCA_964389335.1 uncultured Granulosicoccaceae bacterium | reverse complement strand
GACAACACGCGCTTCCCATCTGCGGCCCATCCGGATCGGCTGGCGCTGGACGCGGTAGCCCCTGAACATCCTGTCTATGTGCGGCACCACTCCGGACATATGGGGGTCGCCAACACTTTGGGTTTACTGCGGTTGTTGAAGTTCAGGGAAGCCGATACGCAATCTACAGCAGTGCCGTTGGGTTCCGTTCAACTGAGTCTCGATAACCTGCAGGACAGTTACAGCCGCACGGACATCGCGAGCCTTGGCTTGTATCCGGATGGCCGGCAACTCAGCGGGTTGCTGCAGGAAAGCATGGCGCCGTCGCTGTCCAGATTTTTACGGGAGTTGTCACCACTGGATTATTGGCGTGTTTTTCAGCAGGCGCGTGATAGCTACACGCAATATGGGTACACGCTGATTCAGGAAGGTGGTGCCGGCGTTAGTCAAACGCGCGTATTGAAATGGCTGTCAAGGCTGAGGCTGTTGCCGCAGCGCGTCAACGTATGGCTGCATGCAGGCAAGGCGAGTGGCCGCGAATCACCCGCTACGCAACCGCCGGTCAGGCAGCCGTTCTTTGTGGCGGATACGATTAAAATCACCGCCGATGGCAGCCCGCAGGGTGGTACTGCGTATTTATCCAAGCCTTACGCCAACGCACCGCACTCACACGGTATAGCGCTGCACGATCACCGCGAACTGATGCAATTGATCAGCAGATACTGGCGAGCGGGTTTTCGTGTGGCTGTACATGCCAATGGCGATGCGGCAATTGAAAATGTGTTGCACGCAGTCGACCTGCTACAGCAGCAACTCAGGCTGGCACCGCCTGTCGCTGGCATACGTGGGCCGCAGCTGATTCTGGTGCATGCGCAGACCATCAGGGCGGATCAGTTAACGCGATTAAAGGCGCTCGACATCAGCCCCAGTTTTTTTTCCGCACACAGCTGGTACTGGGGTGACTGGCACCGACAGCAAACACTGGGCGCTGCACGTGCTGCAACCATTAGCCCGACCGGAAGTGCAGGCCGATTGCAACTGGACTATACCATTCACAGTGACGCACCGGTGACCTCGCCCGATCCGTGGACGCTGTTGTGGATTACAACGCAGCGGCTGACCAGAAGTGGCTGGTTGCTGGGTGCTGACGAGCGCGTCAGCATAGTGGACGGTCTGCGGGCAATGACGATAAACGCCGCCCGGCAGGCCGGACGGCATGACAGCCTGGGTTCAATTACCGAGGGTAAACTCGCCGATATGATTGTGCTCAGCGGCCATCCGCTGCAGGTTGAGGATGTGCGACGGTTACAGGTGGAGCAAACGATTATCAACGGTATCCACGTGTATCGATCCGATGAGCTGCGTGGTTTGTAACAGCAGGGTCCGCAACCGGGTCGGTTGCACAGTTCGGCAGGTTACGGGTGCACAACAAAGCGGCCCGGCTTATCGTAAAAAAAATGTCGCTGTGGCAGGCTGCAATTTTGCGTCTGTGCGCCGCTGGCAGGTCCAATACAGTCGTTGTTTGTACACATGCGGCGCTCGCGCCGGCTATCACCAACTCTCCAGAGTAGATTGATGCTCCCTACTATTTACCGCCGTCTGGTACTGCAACAACCCTATGTGGTGCTCATTGCGTTGCTGTTGATACTGGGCTTTCTTGCGTTGCAGGCTAAGGACTTCGCGCTCGATGCGTCGGCTGATTCGCTGCTGCTTGAAGATGATCGCGATCTGCAGATATTTCGCGAAGCTGCCAGTCGCTATGACTCGCAGGATTTACTTCTGGTTACCTATGAGCCAAGTGATGAGCTTTTTACTAAACAGTCGTTGCAAACCCTTGCGAGCCTGCGCGACGAACTGGCGCAGGTTGACTCGGTCGACTCTGTGTTTTCGCTGCTGGAAGTGCCACTGCTGGTGAGCTCTGGAATCGCACTTACCGAGCTTGCCTCGGCGGTGCCAACACTTGCATCTCACCCGGATACTGATCTTGCGAAGGTGCGACAGGAAGTAATGGATAGCCCGGTATTCAGCGGACTGATCCTGAGTGAAGATGGCAGCACCACGGCACTGTTGCTGAGTCTGAAGGACGACGCCGAACTGGGACAGCTCTACCGGGCGCGCTCCGATTTGCGGTTGCTGCGACAGCAGGGCGAACTGACGTCAGAGCAGGCGCAGCAGCTTGCCGATGTCGAAGCGCAATACGATTCGGTTCGGGCTGATTTCAACGGCCAGCGGCATCGGGACATCGAAAGAATCCGCAGTGTTATGAGCACCTATGGTGATGATGCAGCATTGCATCTGGGTGGTGTGCCAATGGTCAGCGATGACATGATCACGTTTATTCGTAACGATCTGGTGACGTTTGGTGTTGGGGTATTGTTGTTTATTGTTTTGATGCTGGCGTTGATCTTTCGCCGTATTCGATGGGTGGCGCTGCCAATAGCCAGTTGTTTTTTTGCCGGCCTGTTTATGATCGGGTTGCTCGGCTTTATGGGTTGGAAGGTGACGGTGATTTCATCGAACTTCATTTCGTTGATGTTGATCTTAACGATGTCGATGAACATGCATCTGATTGTGCGTTATCGCCAGCTGCGCAACGACCAGCCGCAGGAGTCACATGTCGACAACGTCTGGCTGACCACGCGTCGTATGTTCTGGCCGTGCCTGTACACGGCGCTGACCACGATTATCGGGTTTAGCTCACTGGTGTTCAGTGGCATCAAACCGGTGATTGACTTTGGCTGGATGATGTCAATTGGATTAGTGGTGACATTCCTCACATCGTTCCTGCTGTTTCCGTCATTGTTGGTAGCGATTGGGCCGCATGGCAACGACGCAGGCGCGGAAAAGCCGGTGTTTGCGACAGCGTTGCTGGCAAGGTTTACCCAGCGTCACGGGGCGTTGGTGCTCGGGCTTGCACTGATCCTTGGTGTGTTGAGTGCAATTGGCATATCGCGGTTGCAGGTTGAAAACAGCTTTATCGATTACTTTCGCGAGAACACTGAAATCTATCAGGGTATGAAGCTGATCGATGAGCGGCTGGGGGGTACTACACCACTGCAGGTGCTGCTCGACTTGTCAGACGGCAGCGAGGATGAGGAGGACGAATGTGCCGACCCTGCCAGCCTGTCTGATGAAGAGCGCCTGCTGTGCGAAGAGCTGGCTCTGTTTGATGATGATGAAGATGCTGAAGATGCGTGGTTCTCCAATGAGCGGGTAGAGACCATCAAGGCGGTTCACGATTATCTCGATTCGCTACCGGCTGTGGGTAAGGTATTGTCTCTGGCGTCGATACTGAGAGTGGGTGAAAAGCTCAATGACGACACGCCATTTACACCGTTTGAGCTGAACATACTGTACAACGCCATTCCGGAAGATTTGCGCCGGCAGTTGATTGATCCGTATCTGTCCATCGAAAACAACGAGGCGCGCATAACGCTTCGCATCCTTGATTCGCTGCCTGATCTCAGACGTAAGGAGTTGCTCGAACAGATCGAGGCAGACTTGCAAAACGAGCTGGCTATACCGGAAGAGAAAGCAACAGTGACTGGCATACTGGTGTTGTATAACAACATGCTGCAAAGTCTGTTTCAGTCACAAATACAAACGGTCGGAGCGGTGTTGCTGGGCATAGCGCTGATGTTTATGGTGTTGTTTCGATCCCTGTCGCTGGCGGTCATTGGCATTGTGCCGAATGCACTGGCAGCAGCACTGGTAATGGGGGTGATGGGCTGGCTAAGAATACCCCTGGATATGATGACCATCACCATCGCCACAATTACGATTGGCATCGCGGTGGATAACAGTATTCACTACATTTACCGTTTTAAGGAAGAGTATCCGAAGCACAATGACTACAACCTGACGATGGATGTATGCCACGCGAATATTGGTCGTGCTGTGTTGTATACCTCGATCACCATTATCTTCGGCTTTTCGATACTGGTGTTTTCAAACTTTATTCCGACGATTTTGTTCGGTGTTCTGACGGCACTGGCGATGTTTGCCGCACTGCTGGCGGTGTTAACTTTGCTGCCAAAGCTAATCGTACTGTGGAAACCGTTTTAATAAGGTTGATGGTGTTATTGCAGGCGCCTCGGCGCCTACAATAGTTGGGTGCGTGCGGCCTGGCTGTATTTAAGAAAACTGCTGACTGACCACGCATAACAGTTCAAACAGAATACCCGCACCGGCCAGCGCCGTGTTGCCCGACGCATCAAACGGTGGCGATACTTCAACCATATCAGCGCCCATAATGTTTAAGCCGCCACAGGCGCGTATTAACAACTGCGCTTCAAGTGTGGTGAGCCCGCCAATTTCGGGTGTACCGGTACCTGGTGCAAATGCCGGGTCAAGGCAGTCGATGTCAAAGCTGATATAAACCGGGCCGTCGCCAACAACCCGATGCATTTCGGCAATAACTTTCTCCATACCCATGGTGTAGAAGTCGTGCATGTAGATGACGCGCATGCCGCTGTCGTGGCTGAATTTCCATAGATCAAGATCATTGACCGAACCACGTATACCGATTTGTATGGTGCGATGCGGATCCAGCAATCCTTCCTCAACAGCACGGCTGAACGGTGCGCCGTGGTGAAATCTGGAGCCCATATAATCATCGCCGGTATCGCAGTGTGCGTCGATGTGAATCATGCCAACCGGCCGGTCGTGTGCGAGAGCCCGCAGAATTGGCAGCGACACAGAGTGATCGCCACCGACCGCGATTGGAATAATCCCCTGTTGCTTTACTCGATCAAATGTCTGCTGAATGGCCAGGTGGCTGCCAGTCAGTTCAAATGGCGACGGCACCCAGGCGTCACCGATATCAGCAACGCGGCAGCGATCATGCGGTGCCACGCCGGTGGCCTGATTTTTCATGCGGATCAGCGTTGACTGGTTGCGCACCTCACGCGGGCCGTGGCGAGCGCCCGGGCGGCTGGTGACGCCACCGTCAAAGGGCACACCAATAAGGCCAATGTCGACGTCGGTCATTTCCTCGTTATAGGGGGCTCGCAGAAAAGTCGGCAGTCCCACGTATCGGGGGCGCGCTCGGGGATCTTCAAATTCAGGGTAGTCAGACATGGCATCGTCAGTCGCGGAAACAGCCCCGATTGTGGCACGAGCGTAACCCGGGATGAAACAGCGTTTGTATTGTGACTTACATCTTTTCCAAGCAAGTCTTTCCTTCATTGGCCTTGCCGGATTGAACCCATCTGGAACGGACCCTGCGAAGAAAACTTACTAACTGAAAATATTCAGCTTGTATCAATCTGAGATCGCATACGGTAATGTTTCCCAGGTATGGTTCCAGTGTGAATTCCATCACAGATTTGGGGAAATTGCGTTCAAGACCTAATAGTAGCTGTCGCTGGAGTGGCACTCGAACGGATGGACACAGTAGTTGACAGAAAATCCGCCGGCAACAGGTAGGCTGTTGCAGCGGTCCCAACGACAAGCTGATGACATAAGCGGTAGTTTCCTCTTACCCCCTTTATAGAGAAGAATTAGCATGAAAAAAAGTATACTTGCGGCGCTGGTGAGTACGGCGCTTGTGACTGCTGGCTGTGGTGGTAGCTCCGGTGGTAGTTCTACAACCGGTGGCACTACCGGCACGACCACGGGTACTACAACCGGTACGACCACAGGTACCACAACCGGTACGACCACAGGTACCACAACCGGCACAACCACAGGTACCACAACCGGCACAACCACAGGTACCACGACCGGCACAACCACGGGTACTACAACCGGCACAACCACAGGTACTACTACTGGCACAACTACCGGTGGCACAGTTGGCGAGGACAGAACACGTCCTGCAGCGGGCACCGTGCTGACATCGTCTATCAGCGGATCATCTGTTGTTTCTACCGGTACCACCGGTAATGCCGGCACTGGCCCGGTACCCAATAACATTAATGCACCAAACAGCTTCCCCAGGCTGGCACTTGGTGATTTCTGGTGGGTCAACAACGCGTTCAACTTTAATAACACTCGTTACACTGGCTGGAACCAGGAGATCGAACTGGTTGGGCCGAGCGGCAGTTTTGTGCCTACCGTACGGTACGACTGGGGTGCAGAGGCAGACATGAATAATCAGTTTGCAACGGCGTCTTTCCCGGAACTGATCTATGGTGCGAAATCAGAATTCGAGCGTTCAGGCCCATTTGCATCGACCGGCCTGCCGATCGAAAACTTCGCATTGCCTAATCAGATCAATATTGCGTACGACTACACTTACACTCAGGGGGCAACGGCCTCTCCATCAGGCGATATTGATCCCGCTGGCAACGCGAATCCGGATTTCTCTGGCTTCAACGTTGTAGTTGAAAGCTTCTGGCATGACACCTGTGACATTGTCAGAACCGGCGGTGCTGACGACAATCAGGTTTTCGAGCTGATGGTTTGGTTGCACATTGGCAAGCGTGGTCCTTC
>CAYMFQ010000072.1:0-16404 GCA_964389335.1 uncultured Granulosicoccaceae bacterium | reverse complement strand
GCAAACTTCCAGTGGAACGACGTGACTATTCAGCAGGTCTACTAAGTTTCAGTAGCTGTTGTAAGTTGTAAGAAAGCCCCCGCTTGCCGGGGGCTTTTTTGTGCCTTGCTGAAATTACCGCTCAATACCAGTCAGGCTTTTTCCATCGTTAGCGCGATGCCCTGTCCAACACCAATACACATGGTGCAGAGTGCGCGCTGTAAATTGCGCTCACGCAGTTCTACGGCTGCGGTAAGTGCGAGACGCGCCCCGGACATTCCCAGTGGATGGCCAAGTGCAATGGCACCACCGTTGGGATTCACCTGCGGTGCATCGTCAGGGAGCCCCAGTTGCCTGGTGACAGCGAGGCCCTGGGCGGCAAACGCTTCATTTAGTTCGATGACATCAATGTCGTCGATTTTTAGCTGGTGCATGCGTAGTAATTTTTCACTCGCGGGTGCCGGGCCAATGCCCATGACGCGCGGCTCAACGCCCGCAGTGGCCATGCCGGTAATGCGAGCCAGTGGCGTGAGCCCATGGGTTTTGATGGCGGCTTCAGACGCGATAATCACTGCTGCTGCACCGTCGTTAACACCGCTGGCGTTGCCGGCTGTAACGGTGCCATCCTGCTGAAACGGTGTTGGCAGCGAGGCAAGCTTTTCAAGGGTGGTTTGTCGCGGGTGTTCATCGATGCTGACAATTTCGTCGGGTTGCTTGCGTCGGGCGATGGTGACAGGCTGGATCTCCAGCGCCAGTCGGCCGCTTTCAATGGCTGCTGCGGCTTTTTGCTGTGAGCGCAGTGCGAAGGCATCCTGATCTTCACGTGCGATACCGTAGTCCGCGGCGACGTTCTCTGCGGTCTCGGGCATAGAGTCAATGCCGTACTGTGTCTTTAGAGTGCGGTTCACAAAGCGCCAGCCGATGGTGGTATCGAATATTTCCGCCCGTCGCGAAAAAGCACTGTCTGCCTTTGGCATAACAAACGGCGCGCGGCTCATGCTCTCTACACCGCCGGCGATCATCATGGATGCCTGTCCCGATGCGATCGCACGTGCCGCAGTGCCGACCGCATCAAGACCAGAGCCACACAATCGATTCAACGTAGCGCCGGGTACGCTTGGCGGAAGTCCGGCAAGTAACGTCGCCATACGTGCGACATTGCGATTATCTTCACCAGCCTGATTGGCGCAGCCAATCAGTACATCGTCGATCGCGGCGGGATCAAGATCGGGCGTGCTGGCAACGACGGCGCGAATCACGTCTGCCAGCATATCATCGGGTCTGACGCTCGATAGCGCGCCACCGAATCGACCAATAGGGGTGCGCAATCCAGTGCAAAGAAAGGCGTCTTGCATCGGTTTATTCCTCAAACAAAGTGTTGTTAAGCGTTCGCGAGTTACCGCGAAACAGGGCAATGGTATCGCCGTTCTGATTGGTGACAATCGCATCGTAGATGCCTGATCTGGCAGCGCGGTGCACTTCGGTGGCGGTGGCGGTTAACGTATCTCCGAGTTGCCCCGGAGCTACAAATGTAATGGTGTTGTGCTGCGCTACCGCCACCTGGTTATAGCTGTTGCAGGCAAACGCAAAGGCGGTATCTGCCAGTGTAAAGATATAACCACCATGACAAATATCGTGGCCATTGGTGTGTCTTTCTTCCACGGTCAGCGATAGCTCCGCACAACCCGGCGCAACATGCTTTAACTCAATGCCAAGGCTTTTGCTGGCGGTATCGTTTGCCCACATGGCATCAGCGCTGCGAGTGGCAATGTCGGTGTCGCTTAGTTTACTCATGATCGGTTATCCAGTTGGTTCTGCCATTGGATTGCATTACTTTTTCGCAGCACCTTCCACCCCACTGAATGAGGCAGGGCGCTTTTCCAGAAATGAAGCGACGCCCTCGGCGTAGTCGGGCGTGCGGCCACAGCGTCCCTGGTACTGTGCTTCCAGTGTCAGTTGCTGTTCAAACGAGTTATCGGCGGCGGCCTGAATAGCGAGTTTGGTTAGTCCGAGGCCAACTGTTGGTCCGGCGGCCAGTTGCTGTGCCAGTTCACGTGCTTCTGTCATCAGTGCATCGTCATCGCACACCTTGTAGATCAGCCCCCATTCGGCGGCTGTAGTTGCATCGAGTGGTGCGGCAGTCATGGCCAGTGCCTTGGCACGCGCCTGGCCGATTAGATGAGTCAGGCTCCAGGTGCCGCCTGCATCGGGTATCAGCCCCACTTTTGCAAAGGACTGGATAAAGCGTGCGCTCTTTGCAGCCAGCACAATATCGCAGGCAATGGCGAGGTTTGCGCCGGCGCCTGCAGCAACACCGTTTACTGCACAAACCACCGGCTTTTCCAGGCTGCGTATCAGGCTGACTGTGGGGTTGAAAAAGTTACTGAGTGTGCGTTGCAGGTCGGGTGGTGTGGCAGATTTTTTGGGGTCGCGTGCCTGCAGGTCCTGACCGGCGCAGAAGCCACGACCACTGCCGGTTAACAATATCGCACGGCACTGTGTATCGTTGCGTGCTGCCTCAAGCACACCTCGCAGTTCGATGTGCATCTCATCGATAAAGCTGTTGAGTCTGTCCGGTCTGTCGAGTGTTATCTCAAGTACGTTGTCTGTCTGTTGCGTGGTTATTCCGTTTGGCATGCTGTTATCCCGTTCGTGTAGATCGGATGTATTCGTCTGTTATACGTTAATTGCTAAATCGTTGCCGACTGTGCGCTGTGGTTATCTTCAGTGGACCATCCGGTCCCAGCGCCTGGCTGTCCATCCACTGTTCGCCTGCGTCATAGAGCTTTGCGTACAGGTTCGCTACAAACAGGTGACATTGCTGATGCGGCCAGTCTGCGGGTATTAGCTCAGCGGGTACATCGGTGTTTCTCAATAGTACGCGTCGCCACTCGTGAATTAACAGGCAGCGTGTCGCGAGTGCAATCAGCGGGTCGGTGGGGGCGCTCTGCAATGTCGTGGCGAACCGCTGCATCAGTATGTGGTAACGACGTGCATTGTCCTCTGTGCATACACTGCGTTTAATCCAGTCGGGGAAGTGTGCAGTGGCATTTGACAGCACGATCATGTCGTCAAGTTCGTCGCTGTGATCAATTGCGTGTACCAACGCTGCATTGTCGCTTTCTAACAACAGGCAACTGCCATTAAGTCGAATGCCGGTGTTGCGCAACGATTGCAGCAGATCAGAGTTGGCACTGAGTGGATTTTGAATAATCAGCGTAAACGCTTTTTTTGCCTGTGAGGTGCGTGCATCCGGTGCTGCATAGATTTGTCTGCTCGCCTGCGCAAACGGTGTGTGTCCCATATCCGACAATCGATAAAAACTGTTGCGCCCCTGTTTTTGCCGTTCAATCCAGCCGTCTTTAGCCAGACGCGAGCAGGCCGTGCGCACGGCACCGGCACCGACTCCCATCACCGCCATGACGGTTTGCAGGGTGCTGGCTGCTACCACGCCACCGCGTGGTTCTACAGCGTCGCCAAAAAAGGTAATGATCAGAGACCACACCTTTAACGAACGTGAAGCCTGCAGATCTTCGATCAGTGTTTGCGGCAGGGTGTGCTGTGTCGAAGCAGACATTTACGATGATATGAACAATTTGAGCCGGTACTTATACAACCGTACCTACAGTGCATTCATGGTGTGCAATTCGTAGCTTGCTACCTGATCATCATCCTGGTTGTACAACAGCACCTGCCAGCGGACTTCGCCGTACTCATCGTTGCGTTTGGTTTTGCGTTTGACCGTCAGTGATACCGACAGGCTGTCACCAGCGCTGACCGGCTTCTGAAAGCTGAGCCCGTCGAGACCGGTGTTTGCCAGTACCGGGCCCGGGTCAGGATCGACGAACAGGCCCGCCGCAAACGACAACAGCAGATAGCCGTGCGCTACCCGACCGGGGAAAAACGGATTGGCACGTGCCGCTTCTTCGTCCATGTGTGCGTAAAAGGTATCACCGGTGAAGTGTGCGAAGTGTTCGATATCGTCGAGTGTAATGGTGCGTGGTCCGGCCCTGAGGGTTTCGCCAATCTGTAGTTCACCAAAAGTTTTGCGAAACGGGTGGGTGTCGGTTTGTGTTTCAGTAGCACCCTGAACATGTATGCCGGTAATTGCCCTGACGATATCCGGTCCACCCTGAATGGCAGTGCGTTGCATGTGATGTTTAACGCTGCGTACACCGCCCAGTTCTTCGCCGCCACCGGCGCGACCGGGGCCGCCGTGTGTCATGTGCGGCAATGGTGATCCATGACCAGTAGCTTCGGCTGATGTTGCTGCATTGGTGAAGTACAGGCGCCCATGATAGGCGGCTGACTCAAGTGTGACTGCGCGAGCAGTGGCCGGATCATCAGTGATGACTGACGCGACCAGGCTTCCTCCACCGCGGTTTAACAGTTGTGCGGCATGCGCAATATCGCGATACGGCATCACGGTTGCAACCGGGCCAAATGCTTCGCAACTGTGTAGTGCATCTGCGGCGTCCGGGTTATCACACTGAAACAGCATGGGAGAGACAAACGCGCCTTTTTCAGCGCTTGCGCCTTCGACGACCGCTGTGGTGTTGCCGAACACCTTGTTAGCGTTTGCCGCAATAACCTCAACGGCATTCAGCACCTGAGTGCGTTGTTCTGAAGATACCAGCGCGCCCATGCCGGTGCTCTTTAGAGAGGGATCACCGATAACAATATTCGCAAGTTGTGCCTGCACCGCTTCGCTTACGGCGCTGGCGAGTTTCTGCGGCACCAGGATTCTTCTGATAGCGGTGCACTTCTGACCGGCCTTGGCCGTCATTTCGGTACACACTTCTTTAATGAACGCTTCGAAGGTTGCATCGCCGGCGCTGACGTCGGGGCACAACAGCGATGCATTGAGGCTATCCTGCTCGGCATTGAATGGTACACAGTGTTGCAGCAGGTGCGGGTTCGACTTTAACTTCAGAGCGGTATCGGCAGAACCGGTAAAGCTGACCATATCCTGGCTTTGCAACTGGTTGAGCAGTGCGCCGGTACCACCGGCTATTAATTGCATGCTGCCAGTGGGGAACAATCCACTGTCGACAATTAAGCGGAAGCAGGCTTCAGTTACGTAACAGGTGCTGGTGGCTGGTTTAACTATAACCGGCATACCGGCCAGCAGTGCAGGGGCCATTTTTTCCAGCATGCCCCAAACCGGAAAATTAAACGCATTGATATTCACAGCGACACCGGGCTTACTGGTGTAAATGTGCTGACCAACAAAGCTGCCTTTGCGCGACAGCTGCTCAACCGGGCCATCGGTGCATACAATGTCGTCCGGCAATTCGCGCCGTGCCTTGGAGGAGTAGACGAACAGGGTGCCGATGCCGCCATCAATGTCGATGCGCGAGTCTGCCCGTGTGGCGCCACTGTTGAAGGCCAGTTGCGCCAGCGCATCGGTGTGCTCGTTTAGCAGCGTCGCCACTGCTTTGAGTCGGCGGGCGCGATCGTGGAAGGTGAGCTGCCGCAGCGCGGTGGTGCCTTCGGCTCGGGCAAAGTCCAGCATTTTTTGTGTGTCGAGCCCGGCGCAACCGGCGACGGCTATCTGGCTGCCATCTACGGCCGAGTGGATTGGCCGGGCGCTTTTATCAGGCCCTACCCAGTCGCCGTGTGCATAGCTCTGGACTTCAATCATTGGTTTATTTCCCCTGACCGTGCTGACGCTGTGTTTTGGCGCGGATTTAGTTGTGTGAAGCTGATGGGCTGTATGGCGCAGCACTTGACTGACCGAATATTATGTTACAAGATTAAAGAGTCAGAGACAAATTCCGTAACATATTCCATGGCGCTAAGCGGTGGAGCAGCGGTGGAGCATCAGTCGATGAGGTGGCGCCGCAACTGCAGCTAGCCTCAAATCGCCAGCAGGCGGCAACATTTCCAGCGACAAACCTGGTTTGTCAGGAGCACACAAATGTACTCACAAGGGCTGATTGGAGCCAACACACAGGCAGAGGAGACGCCGGAGTTTCTTGAGGCGTTTCAGGCGCGAATCGACGCCGAGGAAAAAATTGAACCGAACGATCCGATGCCTGAGGCGTACCGACGCACGCTGATTCGCATGATCAGCCAGCATGCGCACTCGGAAATTGTCGGCATGCTGCCGGAAGGCAACTGGATTACCCGGGCACCCAGCCTGCGGCGCAAAGTGGCACTGTTGGCCAAGGTGCAGGACGAGGGTGGCCATGGTCTGTATCTGTATTCCGCCGCAGAGACACTGGGAGTATCGCGTGAGCAGCTGACGGAAGAACTACTCACGGGCAAGGCCAAGTACTCGTCGATTTTTAATTATCCAACCCCGACCTGGGCGGATATCGGCGCGATTGGCTGGCTGGTGGACGGTGCGGCTATTATGAATCAGGTGCCACTGTGTCGTTGCTCTTACGGCCCCTATGCGCGCGCCATGATTCGTGTGTGTAAAGAAGAGAGCTTTCACCAGCGGCAGGGCTATGAGTTGATGAAATCGCTGGCTGAGGGCTCGGAAGAACAACACCAACTGGCGCAGGACGCGTTGAACCGCTGGTGGTGGCCGTCGCTGATGATGTTTGGTCCGTCGGACAGCGACAGTCTGCATTCTGATCAATCCATGAAGTGGAAAATCAAGCGCTTCAGCAACGATGAGCTGCGGCAGAGCTTTGTCGATGCCACCGTGCCGCAGGCAGAGCTGATAGGGCTGTCTATGCCCGATCCAGACCTGCGCTGGAACGCCGAGAAAAACGACGGCAAGGGCGGCTATGACTTTGGCCCGATCGACTGGGATGAATTCTGGCGGGTAGTAAAAGGCCACGGCATGATGAATAAAGATCGGATTGCTGCTCGCAGGAAAGCCTGGGATGACGGTGCCTGGGTCAGGGAAGCGGCGCTGGCGCATGCGCAAAAGCAGGCCCGAGCCGAAGCGGAGGCAGCCTGATGAGCGAAAAAGCCATGCCATTGTGGGAGGTATTTATTCGCCCGCGCACTGGTCTCAATCATAAGCATGTCGGCAGTCTGCACGCGCCGGACGAAGTCATGGCGGTACAGGCCGCGCGCGATGTGTACACCCGTCGCGAGGAAGGCAATTCAATCTGGGTTGTGGAGGCACGGCACATTGTGGCATCCGACCCCGACCGCTCCGCGGAGAATTTTGATCCGGCCGCTGACAAAATTTATCGACACCCCAGCTTTTATGATATCCCCGATGAAGTGGGGCATATGTAATGGCGCAAACACAAACGCAAGCGGCAGACACGGCAGACAACGAAGCGCTCGTTGCGACACTGATCGAACTGGCTGATGATCATCTGATACTCGGCCACCGATTGTCCGAATGGTGCGGCCACGCGCCAATGCTCGAGGAAGATTTATCGCTGCCGAACATGGCACTGGATCTGATTGGCCAGGCGCGCAGCCTTTATCAATACGCTGCCAGTGTCGAAGGCGCAGGGCGCTCGGAAGACGATATCGCCTACCTGCGCAGTGACCGGCAGTACACCAACTGCCTGCTGGTGGAACGACCGAACAACGATTTTGCGCACACCATGCTTCGGCAGTTGTACTTCGCGGCGTTTATGCAGCCTTTTTGGGAGGCGGTTGCTGAAGGCACTGATGATACGTTGGTCGGTATCGCGGGCAAGGCGGTCAAGGAAGTCAGCTATCACATACGCCACGCTGGCGAGTGGGTGGTCAGACTTGGCGATGGTACCGATGAGAGTGCCGAGCGCATGAGCGACGCGGTCGCAGCGCTGCACAACTACACCGACGAATTGTTTGTCAGCGATGGTGCGCGAGCGGCCTGTATCGAGGCCGGTATTATCCCGCATGGCGACACGCTCAGACCGACCTGGAATCAGACCATCGCTGCTGTGTTTGAGAAAGCAAAACTGGAGCTTCCCGACGTTGCTTTTTATCAGTACGGCGGCAGGGAAGGGCGGCACACTGAAGGCTTTGGCTACCTGCTGGCAGAGTTACAGTACATGCAGCGAGCCTATCCCGGAGCGCAGTGGTGAGCGCTTCGGAACGGGCGACTGATCTCGCTCCTGAGCAGCCAGGAGAGGACGCCGCAATGCTAGCGCGAGCTCGGGCCGTAGCGGCAGCCGTACCTGATCCGGAGTTGCCGTTCGTCACGGTTGAGGATCTTGGCATTTTGCGCGCGGTTAATCTTCGTGACGGTAAGATTTTTGCCGATGTCTCGCCCACCTATTCTGGCTGCCCGGCAGTAGCGGTTATCGAACAGTCCATCGAACAGGCGCTACGCGATGCCGGTTTTGATGCCACCGTTCGGCGGGTGATGTCGCCGGCCTGGACGACTGACTGGATCACCGATAACGGGCGCCGCAAGCTGCAGCAAAACGGCATCGCGCCGCCTGCGCCTGGCAATCACGCAAAACCGGCTTTGTTTGCATCAACCGTGGTGGAGTGCCCGCTGTGTCAGAGCAAGTCCACCGAGAAAATATCCGAATTTGGCTCCACTCCGTGCAAAGCGCAATACCGCTGTAATACCTGCCGCGAGCCATTCGACTACTTCAAATGTCTGTAACAGGCGCCAGCCAGCGCCGTTGATCCACACTACCGCTCAGGCGCAGGAGCACACAGAACATGTCTATTGCCGAATTTCACGAGCTCACCATAGAGTCGGTGCGCCCGCAATCTGATTTTGCCGTATCGCTGGCGTTTGCTGTGCCCGAGCACCTGGCGGAGCAGTATCGATTTACTCCCGGTCAGTATCTGACCCTGCGTGCCACAATCGACGGCGAAGACGTTAGACGCTCGTATTCAATTTGCTCCGCCGCGCAGCAGGAAGGCGTGCTGGAGGTCGGGATTAAAGCGGTTCCCGGCGGTGCGTTTTCGAACTATGCAATGCAGCTTGGTGCCGGGGATACGCTTCAGGTGATGACACCGCAGGGGCGCTTTGTGGCGGAGCCTGGCGGCACGCATCTTTATCTGTTGCTTGCGGTTGGTTCTGGTATCACGCCCTGTCTGTCTATTGCCCGTTCGGTGCTGGCGGCGGAACCGGACAGTCGTGTTACGCTGGTGTACGGCAATCGAAATTCCACCGCCATGATGTTTCGCGATGAAATTCATGCACTGAAAGATCGTCACATCGAGCGCTTTCGGCTGGTCAACATTATGAGTGGCGAACAGCAGGAAGCGGAGTTGTTAAACGGTCGCATCGATGCAGAAAAGATAAATCAGCTGACGCAACATCAGTTATTGCAGCCGCATGTCTACGATGGCTGTTATATCTGTGGCCCGCAACAGATGATGGAGCAAACGTCGGCGGCGCTCGAAGCGCTGGGTGTGGAGAAAAGCCGAATTCATATAGAGCTGTTCGTCACCGACAGCACTCGCGTGCCGGCACCTCGACCCGCAGTGCAACCCGCCGTCGATGACGGTGACGGTATCGAAGTGACAGTCGTGCTCGACGGTGTGCAGCGACAGATTGTGGTTAATCCTGCCGCCGACACGGTGCTGTCAGCCGCGCAGCGAGCGGGACTGGATCTGCCATTCTCGTGCGCCGGCGGTATGTGCTGCACGTGCCGTTGTAAGGTTAAGTCGGGAACAACATCAATGGATACCAACTATTCATTGGCGGAATGGGAAATAGAGGCCGGTTACACACTGGCCTGTCAGACCCGCCCGGTCGATAGTCCGGTTACGCTCGATTTCGACGCTACGTAGAATGGTTGGGGTGTCGTAAACGTTAAATTTTGTAAAGGTGTACAGCGGTAATAATTGCCGTTAAGCCGCCTGAAGCTGTTCAGACTTGCTCCAGTTCGACCAGCGTGCCGCAGAAATCTTTCGGGTGCAGAAATAGCACGGGCTTGTTGTGCGCACCGGTTTTTATATCACCCAGAACACGCGCTCCATCTGCAACCAGTTTGTCGCGCGCGGCTTCGATGTCATCGACTTCATAACACAGATGATGGATACCACCGGCGGGGTTCTTGGCGAGAAAGTTTGCAATGGGTGATTGCTCGCCATAAGGCTTTAGCAACTCTATCTTGGTGTTCGGAAGTTCTACAAATACAGTGGTTACACCGTGTTCGGGTAAATCCTGCGGTGCGCTAACCACGGCGCCAAGCGTGTCGCGGTAGGTGGCGACCGCCTGTTCAAGATCGTCCACGGCGATAGCGACGTGATTGAGTTTGCCTATCATGAATTTGTCCTGAGGTTAACCGAGCGGGTCATGATTGAATGGTGTATCAGACACGGCAGATCGCCTGTTTGCAATCACGATTTGATCGTTGGCCTGCGGCAGCCTGAGTCGATGCTTTGGGGAGTTGCAGCCGCTGCGGCTGTGGTTTTGGCGTATTGTAGTGGCACAAACGTGCAAATGTGCTAGAAAACAGGTGCAACACGCATTCTGGCCGGTAGCAGGTAAGGTGCCGCCCGGTTCATTACAAATGTCCGTACAAAAGATTACCAGGGTTCCTGGCCGGTCAATCAAATTGACACGATGTTAACAGTAGGTAACAATTCGGCCACGACATGATTTAACTGCCCTGGGTTGCTGGTGGTTGGCAGATAGTTTGGTTGACACAGCAATAAGGCAGCGGTAATCCGGTAGACAAGGCACTGTTCGGAGTAAAGGTACAGAGTGAGCGAGCCAGTCCGCGAAGTTCTGCACCCGGAACAGAATAATAAAACCAGGAACCAAGAAAATGGCAAAAGGGCAGTCGCTACAAGAACCCTTTCTGAATACGTTGCGTAAAGAAAGAGTTCCAGTGTCCATTTATTTAGTAAACGGTATTAAGTTACAGGGTCAGATTGAGTCTTTCGATCAATTTGTTGTGCTGCTGAAAAATACCGTCAGTCAAATGGTTTACAAACACGCTATTTCCACGATCGTACCCGCTCGATCCGTGAAAATGGCCCCTCCCGGCGAGGATCACGAAACTGCTGAAGGTCAGTAACACATTGCAGCTGTCGAGTTGCCGTATCGTTGTTTGATCGGCCCAGCTTTGGCAACGATTGCGTCGTTGTCAACATCGATATTCCGGGTGAGGAAAATCACCCGGGCGAATTTGCAGAGCTGGTCAGTTCAACCGGCGCCAATACAGTTGCGACGGTCGATGTAAAGCTCAACAACCCGCACCCCAGGTATCTGCTTGGCACCGGCAAGGCGCAGGAGGTGGCTGATCTCGTGGCCGCCAGTCATGCCGACCTCGCCATTGTCGATCATTCGCTGTCTCCGAGTCAGGAGCGCAACCTTGAATCTCTGCTGAAATGCCGGGTGCTTGACCGTGCTGGGCTCATTCTGGATATCTTTGCCCAGCGTGCCAGATCGTTCGAGGGCAAGCTGCAAGTGGAGCTTGCGCAGCTAGCGCACCTTTCAACACGGCTGGTACGCGGCTGGACTCACCTGGAACGCCAAAAAGGTGGTATCGGACTGCGCGGCCCAGGGGAGACGCAGCTGGAAACCGATCGACGTCTCATTGCGGTGCGCATCAAACAGATTCGCAAGCGCCTCGAGCGTGTCGACGCGCGACGCGAGCAGGGCCGTCGCAACCGCAAGAAAAACGAGTTGCCAACGGTATCGCTGGTCGGCTACACCAACGCGGGTAAGTCTACGTTGTTCAATCGTCTGACCGACGCCGAGGTGTATTCGGCTGACCAGCTGTTCGCAACGCTCGACCCGACAATTCGCAAACTGGAGCTCGACAGCGGCGAGGCAGTGATTGCCGATACGGTTGGTTTTATCAACAAGTTGCCGCACGAACTGGTTGACAGCTTTCGCTCAACGCTGCAGGAAACACGTGAGGCGAGTGTGTTGCTGCATGTCATTGATGCGAGTGATTCAGCCAGCGATGAGCGTCGCGAGCAGGTGCAGACAGTGCTAGACGAAATCGGCGCCGGCGCTCCACAAATTCTGGTTTACAACAAAGTTGACGCGCTGGATGATGCATCGAGGGCGCGCCTGTACGAAAGCTTTACCGGGGAAGATGCATTGGCGGTATCGGCAGTGACGGGTGAGGGGCTGGATGAACTGAGAGCTCGAATTTCCCGTCGCCTGAGGCCTGAAAGACGCACCGGCTGGCTAACACTGTCGGCGAAACAGGGGCGGGAACGTGCCATGTTGTACGACCGCGATGCGGTATTGCAGGAGGAAATCGGCGATACCGGTGAATTTATTTTGAAACTGGAGATCGCGGAGCAGGACTGGCAGCGATTCATCAAGCAAACTGGTGTCGACGGAGAGCTTGTAAAGCAGTCGGTCTGACACCATATCCCGCTCTGTCAGCAGGGGTGTAGGGGCTGTTTAGCGCCATAGTGTCCGCAGCAAATGGGCCGCCAGTGGCTCATACGCGTACCAGTAGTCAGGTTGACACTGTTATCGAAAAAAGCGAGCACATAGTTTTCCCACATCCTGCTAGACTTAAGGAAATAACCGTTGTCAGAACCTGCGGTCCTGCAGCACACTTCTTTTGATTGGCGCAACGCGCATCTATTTCTCGACACTTCACCTGGAGTAATTGATGGCCTGGAATGAACCGGGGGGCAATAATAACGACCCTTGGGGTAACAAAAAAAACGATAGCGGGCCTCCCGATCTCGATGAGGTTTTTCGCAATCTGCAGAAGAAGCTTGAGGGCATGTTCGGCGGCAACAAGCGTGGCACCGGGGGGCGTGGTGGTGGCGGTATGAATTTCCCCGGCAAGCTCGGTTCTATCGGGCTGATTGCTGCATTTGCTGTTATCGGGGTTCTGTGGATTCTCAGCGGTATCTACATTATTCAGCCGGCCGAGCGCGGTGTGATTCTGCAGTTTGGTCAGTACAAGCACACCACACAGCCTGGTCCACACTGGCACATCCCGTGGCCAATCCAGTCGCTGGAACGCGTGAACGTTGATCAGAACCGTTCGGTGGAGCTGAAATCGCAGGAGATCCTGACGAAAGACGAAAACATCGTTGAGATCGACCTGGCCGTGCAGTACAACATCAAGGAGGCCAGCGAATACCTGTTCAATGTGGTTGATCCGGATACGACCCTACGCCAGGCGGCTGAAAGCGCGCTGCGCGAAGCGGTTGGCCAGACGGTTATGGACTCTGTGATCACCGAAGGGCGAGATGTAATTGCCGACGACACATCCGAGCAAATTCAGATCATACTCGACGGCTATAACGCCGGGATGCGCGTCAACGCAGTGAACCTCGAGCGTGCCCAGCCACCTGAAGAAGTGCAGGCTGCTTTCTCTGATGCCATTAAGGCTCGTGAGGATCAGGAGCGTTTCATCAGTGAATCTGAAGCCTACAAAAACGGTCTGTTGCCACAGGCCCGTGGTGACGCGGTCATCGCACTGGAAGAGGCTCGGGCCTACAAGGCGCGTGTAATCAACGCCGCACAGGGTGAGGCCAATCGCTTCGAATCTCTGCTGACCGAGTACGAGAAGGCACCGGAAGTCACCCGCGAGCGACTGTACATCGAGTCTCTCGAGGCAGTGCTCTCCAACAGCAGCAAAGTCATCGTTGATGTTGAAGGCGGCAATAACCTGATGTACCTGCCCATAGACAAGCTGATGGGTGGTGGTGCTGCCGGTGCAAGCGCATCCAGTGTGGTCGAGGAGATTAAACAGGGCGCGTCATCACAGTTCCAAAACAACCCATCAACGATCAACAGTCAGACGATACGTAACAACGACAGTCGATCACGTTCACGGGAGATTCGCTAATGCTTCGGATTGGACTGATAATTGTTGCGGTGCTCGCTTTTTTGATCGCCGTGAACAACACGCTTGCGCCGTTTTTTGTGGTTAACGAGCGACAGACCGCGATCAAGCTTTTCCTCGGTGAAATTGAAGAGCAGAAGTACGGCCCCGGGTTGCATGTCAAATGGCCGGTCGTCAATACGGTGCACACGTTCGACCAGCGCATCATGAATATCGATGCGGCACCGGAGCGTGTATTGACCAGCGAGAAAAAGAACGTGATCGTCGATTCATTCGTCAAATGGCGAATCGACAATCCGCAGCAGTACTTCAAGGCAACCGGCGGTAACAGCCGCAACGCCGAACGTCTACTGTCGCAGTTCATCAACAAGGGTATCAAGGACTCAATCGGTAAGCGCAGTATGCAGGATGTTATCGCAGGTCAGCGACAGGCGATCATGCAGGAAGTAGCCGTTGCCACCAATAGACAGGCTCAGCCGCTCGGTATCGAGATTGTTGATGTAAGAGTCAAGAAGGTAGAGCTGCCGGAAGACGTCAGTGATTCGGTATACCGACGCATGCAACAGGAGCGTGCCGAGGTTGCGAAGGACTTCCGCTCCAAAGGGCAGGAGAAAGCCAAGGGTATTGTGGCGGACGCTGAACGACAGCGCTCTGAACTGCTTGCTGAAGCCTACAACGAATCACAGCAGATTCGTGGTCAGGCCGATGCAGAGGCCGCTGAAATATACGCCAAGGCATATGGCAAGAACCCCGAGTTCTACAGCCTGTATCGTAGTTTGAATGCGTACAAAACCACATTCAGCGGCAAGAACGATGTACTGCTGATCAAGCCGGATTCGCAATTCTTCCGGTACTTTAATGGCGATGCTGGCAATTAGTATCGGCCGCCATGGTCGGTGAGATACTAACAGCAGTTGCCCTCGTCATCGTGATCGAGGGCCTGCTGCCCGCCATCAGCCCCACCGCTTACCGAAAAGCGGCGGCGCAACTCTCAATGCTGCCTGACAAAAGCATTCGCTATACCGGACTTGGACTGATGGTTTTTGGTGCGCTGCTGTTGCACTTCGTCAGCTAGGGTTCGTAAGACGGGCGTCTGCGCAGAACGCCGAAAAGGCCCGCGTGTTTCGAAGTTGTCTCCCGGTTAGCCGTCGAGCTATAATAGCTCGGTTTGATTAGAAGCTGATGCCAGCGGGCCCGAGAGGGATATTAGAGAGCAACGTTTGACAGTCCTCGTCAACTGCCTTTTATACCGCGCCGGTATCATACGGTGCCACAGCATCAACACCGGCCCGCATCAGCACCGCCCGACACTTTACTAACACTGGATAGCCTTGAACTCCTCGAGTACCGAGCGCTGGTTGCTGCCTGAAGGCATCGACGAGATGCTCCCAGATCAGGCGCGCTTTTTAGAGCAGCTTCGGCGCAGGATATACGATCTGCACCTGAGTTGGGGCTATCAGCCGGTAGCACCCCCGTTTGTTGAGTACCTGGAGTCACTGCTGTCGACAGCGGGCGCCGAATTTGATCGGCAAACCTTCAAAATTGCTGATCCGCTTACCGGACGCATGATGGGACTGCGCGCAGACATGACGCCGCAGGTAGCCCGTGTCGATGCGCACAGGCTTGGTAACGACGGCATCAACAGACTGTTTTACATTGGTACCGTGGTGCGCTCCTATGGAGACAGCGCCGCCGGTGGCCGCAGCCCGCTGCAGCTTGGTGCAGAAATGTTTGGCCATAGCGGGAATGCCAGCGATATCGAAATTATTCGTCTTATGCTGGCCACACTCGACGGAGTCGGGATCTCCGGCGCACACCTCGATCTGGGGGATGCGGATATCTTTCGCACACTGTGTAGTCGCATTGGTCTTGACGCACCCGATCAGGAAACGCTGTTTGCGCTGCTGCAACGCAAAGCGCAAGCTGATGTGCAGGCGTTTGCCGAGGGGTTGGGGCTACAGTCCAACGACGCGCATGTGTTGACAGAGCTATGCATGTTGCACGGTGACGAGTCAGTGCTCGATCGCGCACGTGGCCTGTTGAGCCCCTACGGTGATGGCATGCTCGAGACGATTGATCGCCTTGGTGAGGTTGGCAGTGCACTAAGTAACGTGGACGACTGTACCATTCACTTTGATCTGGCAGAGCTGCGCGGTTATCAGTACCACAACGGCATTGTGTTCGCCGCCTACGTTGCTGACGTCGGCGTGGAGGTGGCGCGCGGTGGCCGCTACGATGGTATCGGCGGCGCATTTGGACGCACGCGACCTGCAACCGGCTATAGTACCGATCTTAAAAATCTGATGCGTATTGTCGGTGAATCTGACATTGCGGTGCCCGGCGCTATAGAAGCGCCGTCCGTGTCAGACCCTGAACTTGAACGAATGATAGAAAGTCTGCGCGCGCAGGGGGAAGTGGTTGTATCGAATCTGGGTGGCCAGAACTCGACCCACTGTGATCGCAGGTTAATTGAACACAACGGAAAGTGGTTACTGGAGAATTGCTAGGTGGCGGCAAACGTGGTGGTGGTTGGTACGCAATGGGGCGACGAAGGCAAAGGCAAAATTGTCGATTTGCTGACCGAGCAAGCCGGGCTGGTAGTCCGCTTTCAGGGCGGCCATAACGCCGGCCATACGCTCGTTATCGACGGTAAGAAAACTGTATTGCATCTGATTCCCTCCGGCATCATGCGCGAGGGTGTCGAGTGCATGGTCGGCAACGGGGTGGTGCTGGCACTTGATGCGTTGTTTAAAGAAATTGATGCGCTCGAGGC
>CAYMFQ010000071.1:6805-23016 GCA_964389335.1 uncultured Granulosicoccaceae bacterium | reverse complement strand
GCCAGTAACGATGCCTCGCCAAGTTTGTAAGCGAGGATGTTGGACATCTGTGACCAATAGCCTGTCACGCCGATTGCGATCAGAATCAGCCATTGTGTCAGCGTAGGTGGTTGCCAGTAATAAATTCCCGGAATGGCCATAACAATGCCAACACCGAAGGCCTGATAGATCAGGATGGTGGCAGGCTTTTCGGTGCGTGACAGTAGCCGAATGATCACCATGACTAACCCGGCTGCCACCGCGCTGATTGCCGCGTACAAGCCGTAGTGATTAAAGCCATCAGTGCCAGGCTGGAGCATAACCAGTACTCCGCAAAAACCGACCAGCGTGGCGGACCAGCGTCTGATACCCACTGTTTCTTTCAGCAGAATTATGGCGAATATCGTGACAAAGAAGCTCTTGGCAAAGCCAATTGCGGTCGCGTCGGCAATGGGCATATTGATCAGTGCGGTAAAGCCCATTGTCATGGCTACCAGCGCCACTGCCACGCGGGCGAGCTGCAGGAAGGGGCGTTGCGTTTTAACGGAGGCCGGGAAGTCTCTTGCCATGGTTGGCGCCATAATGGTGATCATCACCAGTTGTCGCACCAGAATGATTTGCGTCACATGCAATGTGGAACCGGCAAGCTTGATCAGCATGGCCATCAGGCTGAATCCGGCCGCTGCGAGCAGCAGATAACCGGCACCCTGCACATGATCGGGCAACTTCCGAAAGGCTAACGCTGATATATTCAATGCAGGTTCGGGCTCGGTTGAGCGGAGGGCCTCCGTAGTATAGCGCAGCTGCACCGCTGCGGTGCGAGCACAACGGCAGGTCAACACCTCTGCCAATTGATGGCTGGTAGAATGCTCTCAACTTTTTGGCGGATCAAGCGTCTAACCCTGTAGCCAACATTGCGAAGATGCCTTGTCGGGTTTTATCAAACTCGCTGACATCGAAAAGACAGCTCAGACGTTACTGCTGGTGCTGACACCATACTGCCGCCTAGTTCGTACAATCATGCATAGTTTTCCAGACAGAGTTTTTAACCCATGAACGTTCTTCATTCGTTAAGTCGTTTTAACTGGCGTCATATCCGGCATGTGTTGCTCGGTACCCTGTTGGTAATTGGTCTGGCTTCATGCGCCGAGGAACCGTCGGTCGAGTTTGATGTTGCCACTGCAGACGGTCGCTTTTTCAGTGCGGCTCACAAAGACAAGATTGTGTATCTTGATTTTTGGGCAACATGGTGTGCGCCGTGTCGGGCATCTTTCCCGTGGATGAATGAGATGCGAGAAAAGTATGCAGACCAGGGCTTGCAGATTGTTGCCGTATCGATTGACGCTGATCGTGCGCTGGCGCGGCAGTTTGCTGATGAGTTAGATGCGCAGTTTGAAGTGGGGTACGATCCGGAGGGTAAAGTGGCAGATTTGTTTCAGGTTAATGCAATGCCGACCAGTGTGATCATCGGCAAAAATGGCAAACTAATCGAAGTGCACAAAGGTTTTACCGACGCAAAAAAGCCTGACTATGAAGCTTCGATTGTGGCGGCGCTTAAAACGCTCAAATAGCGTTGTGATAAAAGCTGTGTAATCGCAATGCTAGCAGGGCGTTACTGTTGCGCTTGCTGCGTTTCCAGTTGCTCGGCTTTTTCCATCCACTCGTCTTCAACCAACTGGGTTGATTTGGCCAGTTCAGCCTGCTGCCAGAGCAGGTCTTTTAGCTTGTCTTTATTTTCAGGTTCGTAGATTGTCTCGTCGGCCAGTTGTGTCTGCAGCTCGTCGTTTTTGCGTTGCAGTCGATCGAGCTGTTTTTCCAGTGCCGTCACCTCCTTGCGTAGTGGAGCAAGCTGTTGCCGTCTTTCCGCTTCAAGGCGTTTTCGATCTTTGTCGGGCTTGGCCGACGGTACCGTTGTCGTGGTTGTAGTACTTGCGGGCTTGCTCTGCTTTTGCAACCAGCGTGGATAACCTTCGATATCGCCGTCAAACTCGCTTACCTGGCCGCCGTGCACCAGTAATAGCTTGTCGCACGCCATTTTTAACAGGTGTCGGTCGTGCGATATCAGGACGATACCGCCGCTGTAATCCTGTAGTGCCACGGTTAATGCGTGCCGCATTTGAATATCAAGGTGGTTACTCGGCTCGTCGAGCAGCAGCAGGTTGGGTTTTTGGTAGACCAGCATCGCCAGCACCAGCCGTGCTTTTTCACCGCCGGAAAACGGGCCAACGGTTTCGAACACCCGGTCACCGTGAAAGCCAAAGCCACCCAAAAAGGTGCGTAAGTCTGCCTCAGGTGCATCCGGGGCGAGGTCGCGCAGGTGTTGCAGGGCCGTATTGCCAACATTGAGCTGTTCAAGCTGATGCTGTGCAAAATAGGCTACCCGCGTATCTTTGGCGAAGTGCAGGTCACCGGACATCGGCGACAGCTCGGATGCGAGCAATTTAATCAATGTCGATTTACCCGCACCGTTTGGCCCAAGCAGTCCAATGCGTGCATCGTTGTGCAATTCGAACTTGATCTTGTTTAATAAAGGTGTGTCGCCGTAGCCGACCGATGCATCGGTAATGCGCAGCAGCGGGTTAGGCAGTTTGTCTGGGTTTCTGAAGCTGAATTTAAAGGGTGAGTCGATATGCGCGGGGGCTATAAGTTCAAGCCGGCTAAGCGCTTTTAATCGACTCTGAGCCTGGCGCGCCTTGGTGGCCTTGGCGCGAAAGCGTCGCACATATTCATTCATGTGCTCGATCTCGCGCTGTTGCTTAACATGCGATGACTGCTGCGCGGCCAGGTGCTCTGCACGGGTTTTCTCGAACTGCGAATAGTTGCCGCCGTAGAGCTTCATACCCTGTTGTTCAATGTGGGCAATTTCCATCACCACGTTATCGAGAAACTCGCGATCATGGGAGATCAGCAGCAGGGTTCCGGCATAGCTCTTAAGCCACGACTCGAGCCAGATCACCGCATCGAGGTCGAGATGGTTGGTAGGCTCGTCGAGCAACAGCAGGTCGGACCGGCACATCAGCGCACGCGCCAGATTTAGCCGCATTTGCCAGCCACCGGAAAAGCTCGCTACCGGTTGTTGTATTTGTGCCGGGCTAAAACCCAGACCGTTGAGTAACGTGGCGGCCCGCGCTTCGGCACTATAGCCACCGGCGCTCTCTATCTTTGCGTGCAACTCGGCCTGCTTAATACCGTCGGTGTCGGCCTGTTCCAGTTGCGCCTGCAGCTCGCGCAGTTCGGCGTCGCCATCGATGACATAGTCGATGGCGCGTCGTTCGGTGGCCGCGGTTTCCTGTGCGACATGCGCAATCACCAGGTTGCGGGGCATGTCAAAGTCACCCGTGTCAGCGCTGAGGTTGCCCATGATTAGGGCAAACAGGCTCGACTTCCCGGTGCCATTAGAGCCGGTAATACCAACCTTGTGTCCGCGGTGAATGGTCAGTGTCGCGTGTTCCAGCAACACGCGTGGACCGCGGCGGATTGATAAGTCAGTGAAAGTCAGCACGGATCAGTTCGCTCGGTGGAAGTGCAGATTCGCGGCAGTCTGTGCCGAGTGCTGGCAAAGAATAGACTGCGGAGTCAGGTTGCTGGTGTAAATTCAACGGAATGTTACAGAGTCTGGGCGGGCTAAAACCGAGAGCTTACCACCAACAGAGGCCCGCGTAGCCAGCAACCGCAGGCTTTGATCGGCAGGATTACCATTCCCCGGCGGTTTGCCGACTGTTTCACGCCGTACGTTACAGATCTGTTCCAGTCAATTATCAATTCTGTTAGTCTTCTGCCAAACAGGCATCAAATAAAATTACCGCATCCCACCATAATAAAGCAGGCCGACATGCCGGGCACAAGTGCTTCTGGCAGCACTCCCGGACACCCGGGTTGGCTCAAGTTGCTCCGTAGTTGGACGAAACAACCCAGATACGGTGTAAACAGACTCACTTCCACATATTGGTGGAGCAGACAGTCTGATCAGGGAGCGTTTACAACAGAAATAAGTTAATTATTTCAATAGTTTGGTAGTTTGCGCCAAGTGCGCTCCCCCTGATAGAGAAATCCTGAGATATGCTCAAATCCTTTTCAACTCAACTTGCCGCCACAGCCTTTTTCGGGCCGATTGGTCTGGCGTACACCAGCATGGCGACAGCTGTGTTGTTTACGCTGATCCTGGCGGTGCTGTACTTCACCGGTTTTGGCGTGCTCGCCATTCTGGTGATCTGGCCGGTTTCTATTGTTACCGGTGTGCTGTACGTCAAGTTTCACAATGATCGCATTCGGCAATCGGGCAACCGGTTGTTGCTGGGGCCGGGCGATGAAGATGGCTTAGTCAGCGCCGTCGGCAGCTGGGTGCGTGGTGTTGCGGTGCTCGCGCTCATTTGCGCTGCGGGCTACATGGCCTACATTGTTCTGCCCAGTGGCGATCAGCCTAGTGTGCCTGGCCGAATTGTTGATGCATCCAGCGCCGGAAGCCTTGCGAGTGGTGACGTACAAAGCAGTACGCAGAGTGACACAAACACAATCACCCGCAGCACGGGCGATACCAACGTCATCGCCAGCACTGATTCGGGTACGGATTCAAGCACCGTTATAACTCTGCCAAGCCGCGAGATTCCTACGGTGGTTGTTGAGTCTGACGGTTCATCGACCACTACCAGCCAGGCGGGGTTAGGCGAGTCGGGCGTTGGCGAGAGCACGGCAATATCGCAGCCTGTACTGTACGTCGACAGAGAAGTGGTTAATCTTCGCCAGGGGCCCGGTACGGAATACGCCATCGTTACCCAGCTCGACCGCAATGAGTCACTGGTCGAATTCGCACGTGACGGTGTTTGGGTCAACGTGGAGACTGAGTCTGGCAGCTACGTGGGCTGGATTCACGGTAACCTTATTAGAAGATAAAACTGCCGGGTGCTGCCACTCAGCACCCACAAAGCGGCTTTCTACCGCCACCCTTTTATAAATATCGGTTTGCCAATCTCATAGGTGGGCGACTTCGCGCTATATTATTACCTGTCCCAATCAGGTGAGTCCGTCTGTGCTGCGCTTTCTCCTCAACGACACTGTGGTGACCGAGGCCGATGTTGCGGCCGACACTACTGTGCTCGACTACCTCCGTGAAAACCAACAGCTGTGCGGTACCAAAGAAGGCTGTGCGTCCGGCGATTGTGGCGCCTGTACGGCGGTGGTCGCTTCCGTGCACGACGGACACCTGCAATATCGGTCAATTAATACCTGTATTACGCTGCTTGGTTCCGTGCACGGGCAACAGCTGATTACCGTTGAGTATTTGCAGGAGGGTGCGGCGCTGCATCCGGTGCAACAGGCAATGGTGGATTTTCATGGCTCGCAGTGTGGTTTTTGCACACCGGGTTTTGTGATGTCGATGTTCGCCATGACGCGCAACCCCCGGCCTGAAGGTGTCGCACTGAAAACCCATGCAGAGCACTACCTGGGTGGCAATCTATGCCGCTGTACAGGCTATCGCCCGATCATTGATGCGGCGATGCATGTCCTGCAATCTGATGAATCCGTTGCAGGTAAGTTTGATGCGCTGTCGCACGATACCGCGGTGACGCTTGCGGCCATTGAACCGGTAACCGAGAGCAATGGCTTTTATCGCCCGCGCAACATTGAAGCGCTCTGTGAGCTGCGTGCACGGTATCCGCACGCGGCGATCGTTGCCGGCGGCACTGATCTGTCTCTGGAAATGACTCAGCGGTTAAAGCAGTACGACCAGGTTATATGTGTGCAGCAGCTTGATGAGCTCGACTATCTGACGTCAGACGATAAACACTTCTACATTGGCCCTGCGTGCAGCATTGCTGATTTACTGCATGGGCTACAGCCATTGGGTACCGATCTGCAGAACCTGCTTTTTCGGTTTGGGGCCACACAGGTGCGCAACCAGGCAACGGTTGGTGGCAGCATTGCCAATGCATCGCCTATTGGTGATCTTGCACCGGTCTTTATTGCGATGGACGCGACACTGGTGTTGCAGTCCGTGGAGGGTAAACGTTCGATGCCGATGGAAGATTTCTTCGTCGACTACCGGCAAACGCAGCTACGTGACAATGAAATTGTACGAGAGGTTATCCTGCCACGACCTGAAGCTGCTCAAAGCGCTGACAGCCAACTGAAGGTCTACAAGGTCAGCAAGCGCATCGATGATGATATCTCGACTGTGTGTGCGGCGTTCTATGTGAAGCGCCACGGAGACGTTATCGAATCGCTATGCACGGGGTTTGGTGGTATGGCGGCGGTGCCTAAGCGTGCGAAGGCGCTGGAGCGTGCCGTTATCGGTAAGGTTATAGATGAAGCACTGTTCAAGGAAGTCGCTACTGCACTCACAGAAGATTTTCAGCCAATCAGTGATGCGCGGGCCAGTGCTGAATATCGTCAGCAGCTGGTGGTTAACCTTTTTCGGAGGATGTGTATCGAAACGTCATCGGAGAGTGTGATGATTCGGGTTAGTGAACATGTCTAGTGGTAAGGAAGCGGTAACTGGCTCGGAATATGAAGCACACGACAGCGCCGTTGCGCATGTAACCGGTGCTGCACTTTACGTTGACGATGACCATACCTTTGGTCAGTGTCTGAGCGTTGCTATCGGTGGCAGTCAAATCGCACACGGACATATAAAGTCAATTGATCTGTCGCGCGTGCGACTGGCCGATGGCGTCGTTGATGTTATTACCCATGAAGACATTCCCGGGCACAAGGACATCGGTCCGGTGTTTCCCGGTGATCTGTTGTTGAGTGACGGGCTGGTTGAATTCGTCGGCCAGCCGATTTTTGCGGTGCTGGCTAACACGCATGCGCAGGCAAGGCGCGCAGTAACACTTGCAGATATCCAGTATACAGAAGAGACACCCGTGCTCGATCTGCGACAAGCGATGGAGCAACGTTACTATGTGCGACCGCCGCATACGATGAAGCGTGGTGACAGCGCCAGCGTTTTTGCATCTATAGACAGTAAACACGGAAAGAGCGGCGCTACGTTAAAGCAGGTTCGTGGAGAGGTAGTTGTTGGCGGACAGGAGCATTTCTATCTTGAGGGCCAGGTGGCAATGGCGCGGCTCGATGAAGACGGCGGGTTCGTCGTTAAAAGCTCCAACCAACATCCATCCGAAGCACAAAAACTGGTCGCTGAAGTAATGGCTGTACCTTTAAGCAAGGTGGTGGTTGAAACGCGTCGAATGGGTGGTGGCTTTGGCGGCAAAGAATCTCAGGCCAATGCGTGTTGTTGCCTGGCAGCGCTGTTTGCCAGGCGCAATCGAGTGAGTGTGGTGTGTCGATTGTCGCGGCGCGACGATATGATCATGACCGGTAAGCGTCACAACTTTATCAATCGATATCGTGCCGCGTTTGACAGTAACGGAGTTATTAACGCGGTCGACTATCACCTGGCAGCACAATGTGGACTGTCCCCGGATTTATCCGATGCGATTGTCGACCGGGCGATGTTTCACTCCGATAACGCGTACTTTCTGCCGCACGTAACGATTGAGGGGGTACGCTGTAAAACACATACGGTATCGAATACGGCGTTTCGTGGCTTTGGTGGCCCGCAGGGCATGATGGCGATGGAAACCGTTATTGATGAAATTGCGTTTGCTGTGCAAAAGGACCCGCTCGATGTGCGCAAGGCCAACTTCTATAACACCACTGATCGCAATATAACGCCGTACCATCAAACGCTAAATACCTTCAACCTGCCTGCGCTGGTCGAGCAGCTTGAAGTGGCCTCTGATTATCGCAGCCGACGCGTGGCGATCAATGCATTCAATCAAAGCAACCCGGTGCTTAAAAAGGGAATCGCGCTGACGCCGGTTAAGTTTGGGATATCCTTTACCGCCACTCACCTGAACCAGGCCGGTGCTATGTTGCATCTGTACACGGATGGTTCAATGTTGCTTAACCATGGCGGCACTGAAATGGGGCAGGGGCTGTTTACTAAAGTCGCGCAAATTGTATCAACGGTGCTGGGTGTTGGTGTTGAGCGTATCAGAGTGACGTCGACTCGTACCGATAAGGTGCCAAATACATCGGCGACCGCAGCGTCTTCCGGCACAGACCTGAATGGCATGGCAGCGTTGCAGGCGGCGGTTACACTGAAGTCCCGACTGATCGACTTCATTGTCGAATCACAACAGTGCGACGCGTCGGCCGTGGCGTTTACAACGACTGGTGCAACCATTGACGGCAAGCCGGTTATGAGTTGGGCGGAGTTGGCCACTGCGGCATGGCAGGCGCGTATTTCTTTGTCCGCTAACGGGTTCTACAGCACGCCGGATATTTATTACGATCGTGAGCGGGCGGCCGGGCGACCGTTTCTGTATTACGCAACCGGTGCTGCTGTGAGTGAGGTCATTATCGACACACTGACGGGTGAATCTCGCGTGTTGCGCACCGACATCCTGCACGACGTGGGTCATTCGATTAACGCATCGATTGATCGTGGCCAGATTGAGGGCGGGTTTGTGCAGGGAATGGGCTGGCTGACCACAGAGGAGCTCAAGTGGGACAATCACGGGCGTTTGCTGACAGACGGTCCGGCCACCTACAAAATTCCGGCCATCGCCGATGCGCCGGACACGTTTAACGTCAGCTTATGGTCTAAAGATTGTATCGATGAGAGTGCCGTGCTCGGCTCCAAGGCCGTCGGTGAGCCACCGTTGATGCTGGCTATTTCTGTGTGGAGCGCAATTCGCGATGCGATCACAGCGGCGGGCAATGGCAGGCGCTTTCCGCAACTCAATGCCCCGGCAACGCCCGAGGAGGTGTTGCGCTGCGTTACTGAGGTGATGGCCTGATGGCTCGATACTGGCTCGCATAAACAAAAAACAGCATGGCAAAACAAGGATAGCTTGCCAATATGGACAGTCTCGCCAAAATGGAAAATGGAATCATCCGGCGCACACTCGCCGCCGTTGTACTTTTATCAGTGGCTTGTGCAGCGTTGCTGCTGTCGGCCCGAAGCGCTGCCAACGACAGCGAATACCACCTGCGTATACAAACCCATCACGCCCCCAAAACCGTCTCCGGTCAGCTGGTGGCTCAGTTTGTCGACGATGTAAAAGTAATGTCGTCTGGCCGCCTGACCATTGAGATGTTTTATTCATCATCCGTGGTCAAGTCAGTGGAGACCTTCGACTCTGCCTCAACCGGCATTATTGATGGCGACATGACCGGTGCCGGTTATCAGATTGGCAAAGACCCGGCTTTCCAGTTCATGGCCGACATTATGGGAGGCTATGAAAGTGCCTGGCAGCAATACGCCTGGTTATACAACGGGGGTATGGAGACCGCTGACCGCCTGTACAACAAATATGACATGAAGCTGATTGGCTGGTGGATATACGGGCAGGAGTCATTTGCCTCCAACACACCGCTAAGTGGTCCGAAAGATCTGGTTAACTGGACATTTCGGTCACCTCCGGGGCTGGCGGCGGAGATCTTTGCATCGCTTGGTGCGAAGCCGGTGGTGATGGACTTTACGCGGGTTTTTAACTCGCTTGAAAACCGCTCGCTAAACGGAGCCGACGCCTCCGGGCTTGCCAACAATGTTGATCTGGGGCTTTACGATATCGTTGACCATGCGACTTTCCCCGGATTCCATTCTATGCCAGCTGATCACCTGGCGATTAACCGCGACAAATGGGAGGCACTGCCCGAGGATCTGCAACGGATCGTCGAAGTGGCCATGCAAAAACTGTCGTTTCAAACGGCGTTGACTTATGAGCTAAAAAACAACGAAGCGGCAGGACAGTTGCGCGAGGACGGTGTAAAGCTGCACTTTTGGTCGCCATCGGATCGTCGTGAGTTCCGTGAGGCGGCGATCAGCGCATGGCAGGCCTGGGCTGAGAAAAGCGACGACACCCGCATGCTGGTCAACAGTCATATCGCCTTTCTGCGCAGACTTGGGCTGGCGGATTAACGACCTTGTTGTATTTTTGCACTTTGCAATGATTACTTTGCGCTTACTACATTGCACCTACTAATGCTGGAATAACTTAGCTCACGTGGGTTGAAATAACGGCCCTGATTGCACACATTCGCATATAATCGACCGCGAGTATCTGTTTGCAGGCGTTTTCGATGCACCGGCAGAACATCTGCGGAACCCTTTTACCGGCTTCGGCTCAAACGGATGTGAGTGACTGCTGGTCGCTCCAGGACACGCTCGCGAAACATGTGCCTGCACTGGCTGCTGTTGTCGCAGCTGCAGGTTTGCCGCTTGTGTTTTCTTCGCCGCGATTTTGCGGCGCCGAAAAATGCCGCGCGGTGACATCCGGCTTTCGCATGCTGTCAGAGCAACACCTATTTCAACCTTCCATCATCAGGGCCTTATTCCAGACATGAAACAACTCTTACCGGTAACACTCTCCGTCGCGTTCCTGGCTTCCGCTGCAGGTACCGTTGTCAACGCGGCTGATTTTTCAGCGGTACCTTCAGGTACTTACCACGTTGATCCAACGCATGCCTACATCCACATGCAGTACAGCCATCTGGGCCTTTCGAACCCGATCCTGGGCTTTGAAGAGTTCAAGGTGTCGATGGATCTCGACAACGCCGACCCAACAAAAACCTCAGTTGCCGTTGAAATCGACGTCGACAGTGTACGCACCGGCTCAGAGGTTTTTCACGAGCATCTGACAGGTGAAAAATGGTTCGATGTAGCCAACAACCCGACCATCAGCTTTGCCAGCACCGGCATCAGCGCTAACGCTGACGGCACCTACGCGCTGACCGGTGACTTGACTATTAAAGACCAGACCAATCCGGTCACACTGACAGTCACTGTCAACAACGCCACGATGCATCCGTTCTCTAAAAAGCCGGTAGTTGGCATCTCGGCTGTTGGCGGGTTGAAGCGTTCTCAGTGGGGTTTGGGTGCTAACGCCCCTTACGTCAGTGACGATGTAAAGCTCGAAATTCAGGCTGAGTTGCTGCAGGCCGAATAAGTGCCCTCTCGCTACACGTCTGTCGCGATCAGCCTGCACTGGCTGATCGCGCTATTGATCATTGGGCTCATCGCCATCGGTAAGTATATGGATGGGCTTGAAGAGACCGATCATCTGCGGTTTGAATTAATTCAATGGCACAAGTCATTTGGTATCCTTGTGCTGTTGCTGATTGTTATTCGCATTCTGTGGCGCCTCACGCACAAACCACCGCAGCTCACCGTTGCGATGGCGGCATGGGAAAAGTTTGCAGCGTCCGCAACCCATGTCCTGTTGTACCTGCTGATGCTGGCTATTCCTATCAGTGGCTGGGTGATGGTTTCGGCATCGCCGCTTAACCTGGCTACCGAACTCTTCGGTGCTGTTCCATGGCCACATTTGCCTCTTGGAACGGCCGACGGATATAGCGACAGTGCGCGTGAAACGATTGCCGGTGGCGCACACCAGGCGCATCATCTACTGGCAAACGGCCTGCTGGCGCTGGTGATTTTGCACACCGCTGCGGCTTTGCGACACCAGTTTATTTTTAAAGATAACCTGATCTCCCGTATGTGGATTTCTGACGAACACCGCATGCGAGCAGATTTAAGTCATGCATTGGTACCCGGAGTACTACTGGCTGCGGCGCTCGGTTTATTCCTTTGGGAGCGCAGTGCATCTGAGGCTCCAACACAAGCGCAAATACAAACGGAAGCACAAACACAAACACAAGCACAGACAGAAGCATCAGCCTCTCCAGTTGCTGTGGCAGATACTGTTGGGTTTACCGCAACCCAGATGGGCGAGCCGCTTGAAGGCACTTTTGATACCGTCGCCATCGATCTGGTGATCGATGATGCGGGCTCGTCACTGAACGCCACGGTACAGACCGCCAGTGTTAACACCGGCGACGGTCAGGTTGATTCTACCGTGGTAACTGCTGACTGGTTTGCCTCTGACGAACACCCGGAGGCGCAGTTCAGCTCTACCTCCATTGAGCCGGCGGCTGACGCGAATACCTACACTGTTACCGGTACTCTTGTTATCCGTGGAAACAGTCAACCGGTAAGTTTTTTAATGTCGGTTGCCAATGGCACCGCCTCCGCTTCCTTTGCAATCAACCGCGAAGATTTCGGTGTCGGCGTTGGTGGGCAGGATGAGTTTGTTGAATCAGAGATAACGATTCGCTTCGAGACAGCAGTTAACTAGTATCTGGCAGGGTCATGGCCATTCTGAAGGACAGTGGTATACGTGGTCGCGTAACGAGCCTGCTGGTACACGGTGATAGCGCAGCGGGCATCGCCACCAGTCGGCAGGACAGCGCACGTGTGAGTTTCGCCGGTTTCGAAGGTGATTCTCACACCGGGTTGACGCGCGCCTCCTGTGTACGGGTTAAACGTCAGTATCCAATCGGTACGCCTATCCGCAATACCCGGCAAATTAGTATCGTGTCAGATGAAGAACTGGCGCTTATTGCAGAGCTCATGGGCGTGGATGCACTGGCACCTGAATGGCTTGGAGCAAACATCAGCGTAGCGGGTATCCCTGCGTTTACTACATTGCCTCCGTCATCCAGGTTGTTATTCGATGGTGGAGTTTCGCTCGTGATCGATATGGAAAACGAGCCCTGTGCGGGGCCGGCTGAGGAAATCGAACGTCGACACCCGGACAAGGGGCGCTTTTTCGTTAAGCACGCTATGGAGCGCCGCGGCGTGACTGCGTGGGTGGAGCGAGAGGGTGTCATCCAACGGGGCGATTCCGTGGAAGTGCACATGCCGCCGCTGCGGCCGTACCAGGGGTCAGTGGAGTTCAGGTAAAAAAAACGCGGCTTGCGCCGCGTTTTTTGTTCAGCCCAGGTATTTACCTTGGGCTGATACCTGGGTGCCGAGGCTTCGCCCCGACTGGCTTTAGGCGCCGAGTAGTGGCCCGAGTAAGCCCTGACCGAGCGCACCTGCACCTGCGCCGCCCAGCAAACCGCTAATGATCTGCTTCGGGTTGATTGAGCCACTGGCTGCAGCGTCGCCAGCTGCCGCTGCCGCGCCGCCGCGACCCATCAGGCCACCGATGGCACCACCGCCCAGCAGACCGGAAACGATACCTACCAGCGGACTTCCCATGCCACCACCGAGAAGGCTCTGGATGATCTGGCCGCCAGCGAATCCACCGCCACCACCGATTACAGCTGAAATTATGGTTCCTAGCATTTAAAGTTCCCCTTATACAATTGGGCGTACATTGAAGCGTACTGCGATGCTCATTTTGAGCGCGACACCGAAACTGACGATTGTCGTGCTGACTTGTACGCAAATTAACGCGAGTGCGAAAAGACCCCTTCGAGTCGACATTTTTGTTGATCTTCGGGAAAAATGACTTAAATGCCCGTCATCCCCGAAGTGCAATCAGTATAGGGCCAGGGCGATTCCCAATCTCGCTGATTTGATGAAACATTGTGAACAAACGATGACAAGTCAATAATATTCGAGCCAGTTCGGGCGATTCGCCGGGGTGTTATTGCGGTCGATGCCGGGCCAGGCGTGCGGCGATTGCAGGCATTGTCTCAGCGCTTACGTTGGCAAAAGCGACGCGTAAAAAGTCGCCCTGGTCGTCGCCAAACATGTCACCTGGCAGTGCCAGCAGGGCAGAATGTTCGGCCAGTTGTCGTGCCACCGTACGGCTGGGAAGGTGTGGATAGGGGTGTTTCACATAGGCGAAGTACGGGCCCATTGCGGCGATTTCAAAGCCGTGCCCGGCATCGCCCATGGCCTGTTTAAAAGCGTCCGCTCGGCTGAACATTAACTGTCGCTTTTCCTCTTTCCAGGCAGACGCGTGTTGCAGTCCGTACAGTGCGGCATGCTGGGAGAGTTGTGCCGCGCAAATGGTTATGCAGTCGAGCACCTTGGTGACTTCGTGAATGATGGCTTCCGCGGCGACCAGTGCGCCAACCCGGTAACCTGCCAGTGCATAGGCTTTGGAGAAACTGTACAGATGTATGGCTGTTGATGGCCAGTCAGGATCAGCAAAAATATGGTGTGGAGCCTGCGCGGGATGCTCACGAAAGTCGCGATAGGTTTCATCGATGATTAGCGCGATGCCTTTGTCCCCGCACAGCGTGTAGAAACTATCGATCACCTCTGCCGGGTACACCTGACCCGTGGGGTTGTTAGGCGAGATCAAAACAATTGCCCGTGTTGCCGGTGTGATTAACTCGGCGGCGCGTTGCGGGTCCGGAATCAGTTGGTCATCCGTTTGGCACGCCAGGGGCAATGTTTCAACGCCAAGCATATCGAGCGACATCTTGTGATTGAAATACCACGGCGACGGCAGTATCACGTTACTACCTGGCTGACAAAGTGCAGCGACAGCTACGTAAAACGCCTGGTTGCAACCGGCTGTTACAGCCACCTGACTGGCGTCCACACCGGTGCCCAAAGAGTCAGCGTACGCCTCACGCAACGCGTGCATGCCCGGCACCGGACCGTAGCCGGCGACATTAGTCTGTGTGAGTGTTTGCGCCAGGTGTTCCAGTAAAGCGGGTGCGGTTGCATAGCCAGGCACGGCCTGCGATACATCAATTAATGGTTGGTCAGGGCTAAATGTATTATTTTCTATCCAGCTTGCCGCTTCAGGCACCGGCGGAAATTCTGTCTGACAAACAAAGCGGTTGAGCTGCACGTTAAAGCACTCGCAATGGGTGTGACAAAGGTTTTTGATTCCCGTGAGAGGGCGTGTCTTTTAACGCTGACCGTATGCGCTTTGGGAGCATTAGTGCCAGGTACCGCGGTTGTTGCTGACAGGCTTCCACGCACTGTCCGGATGTTCTTTTTGGTGCCAGCCGCGATAGGGATGTTTGGCCAGCAACGCTTCGTCTTTAAATACAAAGATAAGCGCCATGCCGGCAACAAAGCCCCCGATATGAGCCCAGAAAGCAACACCGCCGCCGCTGGTATCCATGGAACTTACGGCACCAAAAATCTGAACCACAATCCAGTAGCCGAGCATTGCGATAGCGGGAATCGCAAACGTTCTGACAAACACAACTAAAAATAAAAACATATGCACATGTACCTTTGGGTACAGCACAATATAAGCACCCATAACACCACCGATTGCACCGGATGCACCCACCATCGGTATGGGGGAATTTACGTCAGCCAGTATCTGTGCAGCAGAGGCAGCAAAGCCACTCAACAAATAAAAAACAACAAAGCGAAACGGCCCCATTGCATCTTCAACGTTGTTGCCGAAGATCCACAAAAACCACATATTGCCCAACAAATGCATCCAGCTGCCATGCATGAATATTGATGAAAGCATGGTCAGCCAGTCAGGGTTGCCATCAATGGTGCAGAACGCTGCCGAGGCGTTTATCGCGGTGCCAGTGAGGTCTGCGGGTATTAAGCCGTAGCTACAGACCGACGCACTTAACGATGGCTCGACGCCGGCCCCCTGCAGTGCCAGCCAGGCGAGTACATTGAGTGCAATCAGTGTGTAGGTGACGTACGGAATTTGTAGTTGAGGATTTTCATCCCGGATTGGAAACATCATGGTTGGTAACGCCTGCCCCTGTGCTGGTTATGAGCCTGCCACACTCGTGATGGATTTACGATCATGCCGGAATACAGAATTGTCTGCGTTATGGTTGAAGCTGATTTAACGACCAGTACCGGATATTTTCAAAGAAATAGCTCAGTGGTTTGCGTCAAATTTCTATGTATCAAAAATGAATCAGTATCGATCACAGTGGTAAGTTGAATTCTCGTTGATAACACTGCATTGTTCAACGATTGCCAGGGGTTGTAAAACACGGGCTGGCAACGCAAAGCGTTTATACTTGCTGTATAAGTTTGGGTCGGATCTGACACTGTTTGCACAAAATTACTATCAACCGTGAATCGGTTGTGTAACAGTCTGTGTTCATAGGAAACTGCTTATACGATCCCATTGATTCCCACTACGCAGGTGTACGAATACGATGAAGAATATGATGAATTTTAGAAGGTGTTCCAGGCTGCCGTTGAGCTGTGTGATGGCTGCCAGCATTGCTATCGCTGGTTGCTCCGGCGATCAATTGGGCGACACCAACGGCGGCTTTGCCGCTGGTGCGAACACAGCGACCGTGCTTGGCGTGGTGGGCGGTGTTGTACTTGCGGGTGCATTGCTGGCAAGTGATGACGATGATAATGATGGTGCAGCGGTTGGTGGAACCGATGACGGAACCACAGATGGCGGCGCCACGGGTGGTGGAACCGATGATGGAACCACGGATGGCGGTGCCACAGGCGGTGGAACTGATGACGG
>CAYMFQ010000071.1:0-6705 GCA_964389335.1 uncultured Granulosicoccaceae bacterium | reverse complement strand
GCCACAGGCGGTGGAACTGATGACGGTACTACCGGTGGCGGCGCTACCGGCGGTGGAACCGACGACGGTACTACGGATGGTGGCGCTACCGGCGGTGGAACCGACGACGGTACTACGGATGGTGGAGCCACAGGCGGTGGAACCGATGATGGAACTACAGGTGGAACAACCACAGGTGGAACAACTACTGGCGGAACAACCGGCGGCGGAACAACCGGTGGCGGAACCACGGGCGACGGCAGTAATACAGGGCCGGTAACGCTCGGTGGCCTTGGTGCGTTCGTAACCAATCTGCTGCCTGAGGAGGCAATTCCTGCGTCAACCTCTGGCGGATCTGCCGATGCCTCGCTGAGCTTCAATCGTGACACCGGCTTTGCCACTGGTGATGTCGAGCTGTCTGGTATTACTGTTGACGGCGACACGCGAGTCGACATCATGGTCGGGCCGCCGGGTTCAAACGGTTTTGTCGCAGTGGAACTAGAGATGACCGGGCCAAACACCTGGTCGTTGCCGCAGGTTCTATCAATGGAACAAACCGACTTTGTGGCGCAGAACATTAACTCAGGCAATCTGTATGTCGCAGTTCGCACTGCTGAATTCCCTAACGGTGCGTTTCGGCGACAGATAGTGCCGAGTGGTGTTAGCCGCTTTACGACAACTGACACTGGCACCACTGGCGGTAGTGCAGAAGGGTTCCTGATGGTTAACCGGGAGTCTGGTGATTACAACATAACCTGGAACACAACTGGTGCTGAAGCGCTGGCTACAGCGCACGTCAATGATGGTGTGATATCCGGCAATGCTGAAAACAATTTATTCTCACTGTCTCAGCGTGAAAGTAATTTGGAGCAGTTCTTTGGCTTTGGCAACTTCATGAATGTCAATGATCCACTGGCGGATCTGATTACCCGTCTCGAGAGCGATCAGGGGCTTTGGCTGGACGCGCACGCTGTATCTGATGACAGCCGGGTGTTCTTCAGTCAGCTGTTGCCCGATTCATTCTGATACGTTAGATGCGATAAAACGCAGCGGTTTTAAACCAACGCCATCTGCGCAAGCGGATGGCGTTTTTTTTGGCTTACCCTTCACACATCGACCATCTTTGCGTCACGTATTTGTGGAAGAAGT
Source organism: uncultured Granulosicoccaceae bacterium (assembly GCA_964389335.1). Taxonomy (GTDB): domain Bacteria; phylum Pseudomonadota; class Gammaproteobacteria; order Granulosicoccales; family Granulosicoccaceae. The sequence goes on along the minus strand of CAYMFQ010000071.1, from coordinate 5,577 downwards.
AGCCGGTCTGAAAGTCCTCATAAACTTCAAACTGGTACGCAGTGCGAGGGTTGTAGCGAAACTGTCGTGCGAGGAACTTTGCAAAGTTCCCGGTGCGAAGCGGGTGGATATACACGGTGATGTCACTGAAAAACGTATCTCTGGCCAGCAAATCGTTCTCCATTAACTCCACCAGTATATCCATGCTTAAGCCGGTTTTACGCAGTCGATCGTACTTATTCCAGATCACCAGCGACAGATGGTTCAGTTCGCGTAACGGCCGCCGACGTTCTGCCAAATCAGCAACAGCCTGCTCGGTGATATCAACGATAAGAAAGTTTTGGCCGCGATTGTCCAGTGAGTCAATGTATTCCAAGCCTTCGGTTACCGGACTGATGTAACCCGATTGATTAAAGAATGCACCACGGCCCAGTGAGGCCAGCCGCTTTAGTGCACGGCGTCGGTGTTTGCGACTAACCAACAGCGTTCTATCTGCCTTTATTGACGGGCTTTTAGCAAACTCTCGCCATACGCCAATGCCAATGTCACTGGCCTTTATCATATCTACGTTGTCGAAGTGCTCCACCAGTGTCGCGACCTGAGCGACCTGGATCGCCGCCGCGCACTCTGCAACCACCGGTTCTCTGTACAGGGATTGAATACCATCGGTCAGTGTGCCTGATGGTATGTCGTAGCCATGCCGGTTAGATGGGGCCCAGCTCGACGCGGGCGGTGTGAATGGGTCACGCGGGTCCTTACCGGGCTCTGGAAAAACGAAGCGTTTGTTGGCAATGATGTTGTCGGTGGCCACGCGAGCGCTATCACCAAGTGCGCGGTTTACCAGACAGCGACTGGTAGGTGACTGAATGGCTGATTTGATTCGAGGCAGCAACGCACGTTGGCTGCCATGCAGATTAAAGTAGGGCGTCAGTTCATGCTGGCAGGTTTTTGTGTTTAGTGTTTCGGGTGCATCCGACCGGTTAACGATCTGCCAGCCAAGGTCGCGCAGTATGTCGACTCCGCATTCAACTTTGCGGTCAGCGTGCGCCTGACTGGCAGCGTACGTATGGCCGTGCGTAAGCTGTAACAAGAGTGCAATCAAAACAGCAATCGATCGGTTTCGCATACAATGTGTATTCACGTTGGGCAGCCAGGATAACTATGGCTTTGATGAGTTGTTGTCGGCGTCTCCGTCCTCTTTCGTGTTGTATCCATCAGTTTTGCTGTCAGCGATCGCGCCGTTTTTTTCCGACGTGCCAACTGGTACATCGGCCGTTTCGTCAAGAGCATCGTGTGCGTCAACAGTGTCGAGTATTTCCTGTCGGGTTTTGGCAATCGGATCGCCTCTGCGCTGATCGAGCACGCTAAAGCCGGTTTCCGGCAGCCAGCTTTTGAATTCGACGCCATAGATTTCCCACACAGTGACAAACAGTGCGGCGATAATCGGACCGATTATAAAGCCCGAAAAACCGAACGTCAGCAGCCCGCCAATGGTGCTAAAAAATATCATCAGTTCGTGGAGCTGTGTGTCATTGCCAACCAGTTTCGGGCGCAACACATTATCAATGGTGCCGACTAACAACCCGCAAAATGCAAACAGGCTGCCGGCGTACAGCCATTGACCATTAAACGCCAGGTAAACCACGGCCGGGAACCAAACCAGCGCTGCGCCAATGCCGGGCACCACTGATAGCATCATCATGGTGACACTCCAGAACAAAGCGTTCGGTATGTTGCACATCCACAGTGCGATACCGGCTAGTCCGCCCTGCAAAAAACCGATCACGGCAGTGCCTTTGAGTGTTGCCACGGTTACGCTTCTGAAGCGGTCGAGCAGCAGGCCTTCGTTTTTGTCGTCAAGTGGCAGGTAAAACAGGATCAATCGCAGCAGGCGATCACCGTCCATTAAAAAGAAAAAGAAGGTGTACAGCACCAGCAGGCCGGTAATCAGCGCGTTGACGGTGCTGATAGTAGCGCTTTGCAATAGCTCGACCCCGGTGGAACTAAAAGTGATTAGTACATTGCCGAGGCGCTCGGTAATCAGCTCTTTGTATGGCAGCAATGTGTCGTAAAACGGCAGTGCTTCCAGCCACGTCTGCACGATCTGCGGTTCGTTGATAATTTTCTGCAGCGAAGGAATGGCGCGCGACGCAAAGTCAGCTGCCTGACCGGCCACGACCAGTGCAATCATTCCCACTGGAATAAAAATAAAACACAGCACCAACAACAGGGTCGCCAACGACGCAACACCGCGATAGTCAGGCACCCAGGCAAGGAATTTCCGGTACAGCGGGTGAAAGACCGCGGCGAACAGACTGGCTAGGAATATCGCTTCGATAAAGCGGCCGATGATCCCCAGAAACAGTGCTGAAATGGCCGCAACCACAATCAGCAAGACACTTTTATTGACTACCGCGGTGTTATCCATCGGCCAGGGTACCGTAGGGGAGAGAAGTGAAGTGTAGCGCCAAACCGCACGTTGCGGCAGCCTCGATTATGTCGCGGTCAGTACAATACAGAAACCGCGCGTTACCTGCATCGGGTAACGAGGAAAAGCTGTCACTGGGCGTTGTCGGAACCACGTAAACAATAGGTGGTCCGGTCGCAGATGCGCTATGCTCGGTTGTCCCGGGATCGCATCTGCACCCGGTTCGGAATTCTTCCCCCGTTAACGTTGAGCTCACCGTTTTGACTGCCGCTTCACGCCTGCGCTTTGCGCAATTGCTGATTGTTATCACGCCTGCGATCTGGTCGACAAACTATATCGTCGCCCGCGCCGCGCCGGGTGTGATCGAGCCGCATCTGTTGGCTTTCCTCAGATGGACGATCGCTTTTCTTCTTATGCTTCCGCTGGCTTGGAGCGAGCTGAGCCAGCGCTGGCCTGAGTGGCGGCATGAATGGAAGGACTTGCTGGTACTCGGTGCGCTTGGTATGTGGATTTGCGGTGCGTTTGTTTATATCGGTGGTGAGACAACCGAGGCGATCAACATCGGATTAATCTACGCCGTTGCCCCGGTGCTAATTGCTGTTGCATCGGCCCGATTGTTTGGCGATCGGTTGCGTGGCTGGCAAATACTCGGTTTGTTGATGGCGCTGACCGGCGTCGTCTTTATTGTGTCTCGCGGTTCGCTTGAAAAAATTCTGGCCGTCGACTTCACCCGTGGCGATATCTGGATCATCGTGGCCGTGATCAGCTGGACTGTTTATTCGCTGCTGCTTCGGGCGCGCCCCAGTTGTCTGGGTACGTTCGCACGCCTGACGGCAATTTGCGGCTTCGGACTGTTGGTACTGTTGCCATTCACGGTGGTTGAGTGGGTGGTAACAGCGCCGCCCACTGACTGGCCAAAAGCGCTGTTTATCAGCGCGATGGCCGGGCTGCTTCCGGGCTTCGGCGCATATCAGGCTTACTCGTTCATGCAGAAGGAACTGGGTGCGGCGCGCACCGGGCTGGTGCTGTACATGGGGCCGGTTTACACCGCGTTTATTGCCTGGTGGTTGCTTGGAGAGGCGCCGATGTGGTTTCACGCCGTTGGCACATTGTTGATACTGCCGGGTATGTATCTGGCCATGCGCGCGCCGAAGACGCCATAATTACTGTTCAGCCAATAGCCTTTGCATGCGTAAACCAATGACATCTATACAACTTACGCAACACTATTTTGATTTATCCAATGCCGGACGGCTTGATGATATCCGGCGGCTGTTCAGTAAGTCGTCGACCTACAGCTCTGCCAACACAGGTTTATATCTGGGTGTGGACGACATCATGCAGATGCAGCAGGCATTCTTTGCCCGCTTTTCCACGCTGCGCTGGACGATGCACACGATTGAAGAAATAAAGCCTGGCATTGTGCTGGTGGACTTTACGCTGAATGGTGTTGCCCACGATGGAGACGTCATTGCCGTTGATGGCCTGGAGTCAGTCGTGGTCTATAACCAGTTGATCCAGCACATCGAAATTCGCAATAAACATTAGTCAGTCCATGAAACCGCTTTGGCGCGGGCGTGCCGGTCACGGCGCGAGGCGATCAATCTGCCAGTTGTCTGTAGCTTCAGTGCGAGAGTACCTAAACCGGTCGTGCAGGCGGCTCGGGCGACCCTGCCAGAATTCAAATTGAACCGGCCGCAGGCGATAGCCGCCCCAGTTGTCGGGCCGCTCCAGCTTGTCGTCGGGAAAATCTCGTTGCAAGTCCTCGGTACGAGTAGCAAGCCATGCCTGATCGGGAACCACCTGTGACTGCGGAGATGCCGCCGCACTGTAGCGGCTGCCCGGTGGGCGCGACTTAAAATAAGCGGTTGATTGTTCGGCAGACACCTTTTCAACCGTGCCTTCAATGCGCACCTGTCGCTCCAGTTCGCGCCAGTAAAAAAGCAGCGCCGCCTGAGCGTTCTCCGCCAGTTCGTGGCCTTTGCGACTGTCGTAGTTGGTGTACCAGCAAAAACCCTCGTCATCGAATTGTTTCAACAGCACAATGCGTGCGGACGGTTGCCCGTTGCTGTCACAGGTTGCCAGGGTCATGGCGGTGGCATCAATGATCGCCATGTCTCTGGCTTGCTGCATCCAGGTGGAAAAGAACGTAATCGGGTCAGCCGCAAGGTCGGCGCGGTTGAGCTGGTGCTTGTTGTAATCCTCACGTTCTGCGTGCAGATCACCGGTGGGAGGGTTGCTCATTGTGGTGTGCTCTCGGGTTTACATAGCTGGCAGATCGCGGCCCGCGCAGCATGTTCGCGTGTCGGCTAAAATTGGGTTATTTTATTGTACGTTGATCTTAACGATTAGGTGGAATAGATGCCCTCATTTGATGTTGTCTCGGAAATAGATTCTCACGAACTTGCCAATGCAGTTGATCAGGCCAACCGGGAAATTTCAAACCGCTACGACTTTAAAGGTTCAGACGCAATCATCGAAGTGTCTGACGAGGCGATGACACTCACAGCCGACAGTGACTTTCAAATACAGCAAATGCAGCCGATCATTCTGCAGAAGCTGACCAAGCGGGGCATTGATGTTGGCTGTCTGGAGCAGGGCGACATTCAAACCAGCGGCCAGAAGGCAAAGCAGGTTATGCGCGTCCGTCAGGGCATCGACAAAGAAACCGCTTCCAAAATTGTCAAGGCAATCAAAGCATCAAAGATGAAAGTGCAGGCGGCCATACAGGGTGAGCAGGTACGCATCACCGGCAAGAAGCGAGACGACCTGCAGGATGCCATCGCATTGCTTAAGGGTGGCGAGTTCGGGTTGCCAATGCAGTACATTAACTTTAGAGATTAGTATACAGTTGGCCGCTGATTGTGCGCGGTGCACCCAGGTGGTTCGTGTTCGTTTCGACACCCGACGTAGGTTGCCGTGAGTAACACGAACCGCAACAGTGCGTCGGTTGAGAATAGGGTCTGTGCATCGGCTATACCTCACGCAGCACAATGGACGTAGTTCCAAATCGTTGGTGGGAAGTTCATATAAGCTACGTGAGGCTTGCCATTCATCGGGTTGGAAGAAAACACATGGTTTGTCGATGAGTAAGGTTTTGTTTGGGTAATGGCTGTCTAACTAGTGCCCATCCAGATAGCAATAAGCGTTTGAATTAATGAAATAAAATT
>CAYMFQ010000070.1:3408-23313 GCA_964389335.1 uncultured Granulosicoccaceae bacterium | reverse complement strand
CGATAATAAGTATTGCCTTCGCCACAACCAGTGCGCCTCCAAAGTGAAGAGACACACCCGCCACAATCAGACCAACGCCAAGTGTGCCAGCCTTGGTAGAGGCGTGCATCCTCATCAGCACGTCGGGCAGTCTGATCAAACCGAGACCGGCCACAGCCGCAAACACACCGCCCAATACGATTAGAATACCAACCACAGTATCATTCATTCGAATCATCTCGTTGTTCGATGTAGCGTGCGAACGCAACAGTTGCCAGAAAGCCAATTAGCGCCAGCACCAGGCCAAGGTCCAGATAGGCAGCGTTGTCAAGATGCAGTGCGAGTAGCGACGTCATTGCAATAAGCAATACGGTTATCAGATCGAGGGATACTACGCGGTCTGCCGGTGATGGACCCAACAGCATTCGCACAGCGCCACTGGTCAGGCCAATGACCGTTAGAACCAGTGAAACCGTAATGGCCGTATCAAGTGCAAACATTATCGCATTGCTCCCAGTACCCGCTGCTCCATGCCACGTTTTATTTCCTGTATAAACACCTCAGGATCGTCAACAAACATGGCGTGCACCAGTAAATGTGAGTGATCGTCACTGATATCAACTGACAAAGAGCCTGGTGTCAGTGAAACCAGATTGGCCAGCACGGTAAGCTCGGCATCGGTTGCGGTGTCTATAGGCACTGCAATGACTGCAGGTTTGCTAAGCGGTACCGGCGTTAGTACATCCCACGCAACCTTCAGGCTCGACACGAACAGCTCATAAAGAAAAAACAGAATGAGTGCGATGCCGTCAAACAGCGCAGTGAAATAGCGCTTCTTTCCAAACAACGGCTGCAACACGAATAACACGGCATAACCAATGACGAAACCCACCAGCAGTCCGGTGATGCTAATGGTTCCATTTAAAGCCGACCAGACAAATGCCAGCAGCAGATTGATAGAAAACGGTGTCATAGGGCTGAACTCACTGACTGGTTTCTGAAGCAGGTGGCAGTACCGCTTCAACATAGGACAGCGGGGCCAACAGGCCCTGCGCTGAGCGGTCAGCCACCTCAATTAGCATGGCGGGCTGCAGCCCTATCCAAAGCAGTATGAGCGACAAGCCAACAACCGGCGTCAGCGCCGCTGCCGGCGTTGGTGCCAGGCGTAACTGCTGCGCGCTGAGCTGTTGCGCAGGGTCGGGTTTTTCCGGTGCAGATTTCCAAAACGCCTCTGACCAGATACGAATAAGTGGAATAAAGGTTATTAGGCTAATCAACAGTACCAGTGCGATAACGGTGTGCGCAGACAACTCCAGACCCGCCTCTATGATCATGACTTTTGCCCAGAAACCGGACAACGGCGGTATTCCTGCCAGCGTCAGTATGGCGAACAGAAACAGCAGCGAAAAGCCAGGGCGCTCGCGGTAAATACCACCGAGCTGCGACAGGCTAAAACTGCCTCCGAGTTGCCCGACGATACCTGCCATCATAAAGAGCAGAGCTTTCAGCAATATGCCGTGCACCATATAAAAGATTGCGGCAGACATCGCCATGGTGGAGTTAAGCCCGAGGCCAAGCAGCATAAAGCCGATCGATGCAATCACGTGAAAAGACAGAATGCGTCGAATATCCGCCTGGGTTAACGCACCGAATACACCGGCAACCATGGTAACAATGGCAACCACCAGAATGATCTGATCAATCTCGTGCAGCGCACCGGGAAAGATAAGGGTGAAGGTCCGGATGAGTGCATAGACACCAACTTTCGTCATCAGCCCGGCAAAGACTGCTGATACACTGATTGGCAATGTGTGGTATGAGGCAGGCAGCCAGAAATAGAGCGGAAACACCGCAGCTTTAATTCCGAATGCAATCAGAAACAGGACAGCCACCACAGACACCAGCCCCTGATCCTCCACCAGTGGAATACGCTGATGGAGATCAGCCATATTTAACGTACCGGTCAGGCCGTATACCAATCCAATCGACGCCAGTAAAACAACGGTCGAGATCAGATTGATGGCTACGTACTTCACCGCGCCGTCGAGCTGTATCCTGTTGCCTCCGAGCACCAGCAGCGCAAACGAGGAAATCAACATCACCTCGAACCACACATACAGATTAAAGAGATCTCCGGTTACAAATGCGCCGACCACACCGCCGATCAACATATGCAGAAACGTATGAAAGCCGCCTTTTACCCGAGCCTCGTTGATATCGATGAACGAGTAAACGGCCACTGCTAATCCGACCAGTGCTGTGACCACAATGAGTACGGCACTGAACAGATCCGCAATGAGGGTAATCCCCATCGGCGCCTGCCAGCCTCCCATCTGGTTACTCAATACACCCTGCGTATTGACGGTGTACAGCAATGCCAGTGATAGCAGAAGCAGCAGTGCCATACCGACAATGCTCAACAGACCTTTGACGCGCCTGTCACCCGGAACAATAAATGTGAGCGCTGCCATCGTTACAGGCGACAGCAGACACGCGATTAGAAGCCAGGTCATGAGCTGGACCCGCCAGACTGGTGGCCGGACACACTCGCGGGCGTCGCGGTGCTGGTATCTGCATGCACCGGCACATTGCGCGCGTCTGCAACAGCAACACGATGCGACTGCTCAGCGAGCAGCATTTCGTCAACGTTAACGGTGCCGAGCGCCTGGTAAGCTCTCAGGGCCAGAATAAGCGTGAAAGACACCAGCCCGAACCCGATTACGATGGCAGTTAGTACCAGCGCTTGTGGCAGCGAGTTAGCATAAACTGCGGGACCATCGTCCACGATAAGCGGTGGCGCTCCCTCGGTGAGCCCACCCACCGTGAATATAATTAGATTGGCTACATTGCTGATAAGCACCAGTCCGAATAGAAACTTCACCATGTTGCGGCTTAACATGAGCCAGACACTGGCCGCCATTAGCACACCGATTAACACACTCATTAAAATTTCCACGCTACAGCTCCTCTTCCATGGCGATGAACATACCAGCCACACCGCCAAGCACTACCAGATAAACACCCACGTCAAACAACAGGGGTGTGCCGATGGCTAAGCCCTTATCGGTGGCTGTTGCACCGAAGAACATCCACATCCCGGTTAAAAATGCCTGCCCGTTGATCAGTGGCAATAACCCGGCAAGCAGCGCGAGTAACAACCCGATTAAAACGAGCGTGCGCGGATCGACTCTCAGTAACTGACGCATCACGTGCGGACCTTCAGCCAGCCCGTGCACGATAATCGCGGCAGCCGCAACCAGCCCGCCAATAAAGCCACCACCCGGTTCGTTATGACCACGCCACAACAGAAATAAGGAAAACAACAACATCAACCCGACCAGCAGACGACTGATGGTACTGAAAAGCAGTGAATTCATGAGGAAGCCTCTTTGTCTGCGGATCTGACTTTCAACAGCGCTACCACCGCCATTGCGGCTGTCGCCACCACTGCCACCTCACCGAATGTATCCAGCGCTCTGAAGTCAACCAGGATGACGTTTACAATGTTGCGCCCGTAAGCTTTAGTCAGGCTGTTTTCAGCGAAAAACTCGGTTATCGCAAGATCTGCCTGTGTCATAGCAACACCAAATGTCAGTACGCCGAAAACCACACCAACACCAACCGATATAACAGCGTCACGTAAGTTACCACCCCGTCCGGGGTGCGCTTCACCGGGAAATCGTGGCAGCCTCAACAGTACAGCGGCTATCAACACGACAAACAGGGTTTCAACCATTAGCTGGGTAATGGCCACATCTATCGCGCCGAATATTAAAAACAGCAACGCCACGCCACTACCGATCACACCGAGCGCACAAATGGAGAGCAATCTTGATCCGCTAACGGCAACTACCAGTGAAGCCGCCATCATCAGTGCAACAACGACAGCAGCCAACACCGGTACCGGTGTCAATCCGGTGATATCGAAGTTAATTCCATACACTAGTAACGCACTGCCGACAGCCAATAACAGAACTGCCATCACAATAGTCAGGTAGTGGCTGAGGGAACCGGTTTGCAGGCGCTCAGTAACAAATGTCGCTGCCTGATCTATCGCCCTCAGTGCTGTCTGGTAGATACCGTCTCCACTTGGCAGTCGCTGCGCCCATCGGTCCAGCAGGTCTTTAATCGCAGGTAGCTTCCAGAATACCAGGCAGCCGAGAATGACGGTCACCACACTCAGCATCAGTGGCACATTAATACCGTGCCACAGCGAAAGCTTAACGTCCGTCGGTGTTGCCAGCACGTTGCTGATTGCAGGCTCGATCAACCCCGGAGCAATAAGCTCGGGAAAGACGCCGGTCGACAGACCGGCTATCGCAAGCAGCAACGGGCCGAACCACATTGCCAGTGGTACCTCGGATGGTCGTCGGTCGGTTTGCAGCTTCCCGCTTAAAAACACCTTAAATATGATGGTCAGTGCAATACCAACCATCATTGCATTGGCGGCAACGGCTGCCACCACGATCAGCCACGGTTCTTCCGCTATAGCCAGAGCACCTTCATACTTGAGTTCCTTGCCGATAAAACCGAGAAAAGGCGGAAAGCCTGCCATCGATAAGCCAGCTGCAACAGCGATGAACCCGGTTATTGGCATGGAACGAAACAGACCACCGAGCAATGGAAGCTCGCGTGTGCCGGTGCGCTTGTCAACATTACCTATCACGAGAAACAGCGCGCACTTGTAGAACGCGTGCACCAGCAGGAAGGTCACAGCGGCCAGCGCTGCAATGCGCAAGTCAGACCCCAGAAACATTGTTAATGTCCCGAGCGCCATCACGGTTGTCCACGCCAGCATGAGCTTGATATCAGTCTGGCGCAGCGCCATTAGCGATGCCCAGACGGCAGTGATTGCACCGAAAATCGTCAGTGTGTAGAACCACCAATCGGTGCCGCCCAATGCCGGCTGAAAGCGCATCAACAGATAGATACCGGCTTTCACCATAGTCGCAGAGTGCAGATAGGCACTCACCGGTGACGGTGCCGCCATCGCGTTAGGCAGCCAAAAGTGAAACGGAAACTGCGCCGACTTCGTAAAGGCACCAAGCAGTATCAACAGCAACGCGACCGGATAATGCGGGTGCGTTGTAAGCGACACATCTGACGCTATCATCGCAGACAGCTGGTATGTGCCAGCCATTTGCGCCAGTATAATAAGGCCGAGCAACAGCGCCAGACCACCGCCAGCGGTAACCAGCAATGCCTGCAGTGCGGACCGCCTTGCCTGTTCGTTTTTGTGGTCAAAGCCAACCAGTAAAAACGAGGTGACGGTCGTCAACTCCCAGAACACGAACAACAGGATGACGTTGTCAGCGGAGACCAAACCCAGCATTGACAACATAAATGCCAGCAACAATAGCTGCAACCGCCCTCGGTCGGGGTGCTGTCTGAAATAGCTTGCGGTATATAACACCACCAGGAGGCCGATGACACTGATCAACAGACTGAACATCAGCGCGAGTCCGTCGAGCCTGAAGTTCAGCGTTACGCCAAGCGACGGCACCCACTGCGTGATGTATTCCCGAGCACCACCCGCTGCCACCCGTTCTATTTGAAGCGCAAACCACACAGAGGCAGCGAGTGCGACAAGCGCCGCACAGCCCGATGCAACCGTTGAAAACACCGCGCCGGAGTCCCGCTCGGGTGCGTTTGCTATTGTTTTTTCTGTCACAAATACCCTGCCCGTGCGACGATTGATTGCTGGCACGTTGCGACGCGCCGCTCCAAGAACCGATAAATAGTGGCGACAATGACAGGAACAAGTGGTCCTTACCAGGCGCTGCGGAAAAGCCACCAGCATCCATAAACCCGCTTTTTCAATAAACCTTGTTTTCTCGAATAAAACGAAGAATCTCTATGCAAATACTCAGGAATTTCGAATCGACACCTCGAAAAAAAAGCGCTTTTAAAAGCAGAAATAAAACGCCGGCGCTAACAATGCGTGAAAAGGCCAGGCGCACTTTTTACAGTGACACAGGCGATTGGGTTACCTAGATTTGCAGCATCGCTGTGTCTACCACCTCCTTTAAAACGAAAAAGCTACGCAGTTGCCGTACGTTCGGCAACGCCAGCAACTGCTCGCGATGCAGCTTATTAAAGTCGACTGTGTCCCGCACGCGCACTCTGATCAGATAGTCAAAGTCTCCAGCTACACACTGGCACTCGAGCACGAACGGAAATTCTGAAATCGCCGCTTCGAACTCAGCAAAGCTGGATGGTGTAGAGCGCTCCAGCACGGCACCGACAATGACCATTCCTCCGAAGCCCACTGCATCTGGATTAATTCGCGCCCTGAAGTCGGCTATCACGTTTTCTTCGATTAGCCGCTGGGTGCGACGGTAGCAAGTTGGCGCACTCACATTGACGCGTTCCGCGAGTTCGGCATTCGACATGCGGCCATCCGCCTGTAATTGCTTAAGAATTTCCCGATCGGTTCGATCCAGCTCAATCATTCTGAAAGAATCTTCTGCTTAATCCCAATTATGTTTTTGATTAGAACATATATCTTGTATTTTTAATACTATTTAAATTTTTATACCAATAATTTGTAATCACCTTTCATTTGATTTCGCATACGGTATATCCATCCATTCGCAACATGAAGTCTTGACATGAATCTCCAGAAATTCGACCGCTACCCGCTTACATTCGGCACCACCGCAATCGAGCCATTACCTCGCCTGTCTGACGCCATCGGCGCAGATGTTGAGTTCTACGCCAAGCGCGATGACTGCAATTCAGGCCTGGCAATGGGCGGCAACAAACTCAGGAAACTCGAATACATCGTTCCGGATGCCATCGCATCAGGCGCTGACACGCTGGTGTCGATTGGCGGTGTGCAGTCGAACCACACGCGTATGGTTGCCGCAACCGCGGCAAAGATCGGTATGAAATGCGTCGTCATACAGGAGAGTTGGGTGCCACATGAAGATGCCGTGTACGACCGTGTTGGCAACATCCTGATGACACGGCTTATGGGTGCCGACAGCCGCCTTGTTGATGAAGGGTTCGATATCGGCATCAGGCAAAGCTGGGAAGACGCGTTGCAATCCGTGAAAGACACCGGCGGAACACCATACGCAATCCCTGCCGGTGCGTCTGTGCATAAGTATGGCGGACTCGGTTACGTCGGCTTTGCCGAAGAGGTTCGCGCGCAGGAAACAGAGCTTGGATTTAAGTTTGACTACATCATTGTTTGTTGCGTAACCGGTTCAACACAGGCAGGCATGATAGTCGGCTTTGCGGCAGATAATCGTGCAGACAAAGTGATTGGCATTGATGGCTCAGGCACACCGGAACAACTGCGACAACAGATGCGCGGGATCGTAGACAATACCGCAGAACTGGTCGAACTGGGCAGAGCAGTTCGCGACGACGAAATTGTGATTAACCCCGACTACGCGTATCCGGCCTACGGTGTACCCAGCACCGAGACCAATGATGCAATTCGACTGGCTGCCCAAACCGAGGCGATGATCACCGACCCGGTCTACGAAGGAAAGTCCATGCAGGGCATGATCGATCTGGCAAAGAAAGGCTTTTTTGAAAAAGGATCTCGCGTGCTCTACGCACACCTCGGTGGTGCACCCGCACTTAACGGCTACAGCTATACATACCGCAACGGGTAATCGCCATGACGTGTCTGGTGATCGTTACCGCCACCACGGCGGAGGATGAAAATAGATGTGCGATAAATCAATACGTCGTGCAACGCAGTATTCATGAAAGCATCAGGCTGGTTTTCACGGCTAACCCCGTTACAGCGGTTAAACCACCCTATCATTCCAAAACGGCGATCGAATTTGACCATACAGACACCGCAGAGAGCTTTCTGTTACACCTATCCCTGAAGACGACATCCAATCCCGATGGGATAAGTGTTGAAATCCTGCGCACACAGCAGCAGGAAATACCACCGGTTTTCTAACCGGCAGTCGAGACCACTAGCCAATCTCTCGCACACTGTCTCCAGACAACAGGCCGGTCACAAAGTCGGGCAACTCCAGCCCGGCTTTTACTTTAGCGTCGAGTTCTGCTTCCGCTTCCAGCACTTCCGGCAGACGCTTCAAGACAGCATCCAGTTGCTCACGCGGCACGACCACAACGCCGTCTTTGTCGCCAACCACAACATCACCGGACTCTACTTTTAACCCACCGGTCATCACCGGCAGACCGGCTGTGCCAGGGCCATTTCGAGCAGGCGAGTTTGGCGTAACACCGGCGGCATAACAGGGCAACCCAACTTCATTGATACCATCGATGTCGCGCACGTAGCCATCGGTAACTGACGCAACCACACCACGATTTTTAGCCATGCCCAACACCAGGTCACCGATCACAGCACAACCCGCATATGCACCGGTGGAGATAACCAGCACATCGCCCGCGGTTGCAATTTCAAGGGCACCAAACACGGCCAGGTTGTCCGCGGGACCGGCATCGCAGGTAACGGCAACACCACAAAACGAAGGGCGGTTGTCATTGACGACCTTGATGGCGGCATCCATTGCACCGCTGCCGCCCAGACAATCAACAACAAAACCGGTAGCAACACCTTTTAACTGATCGACCTGCGATTGCTGCGGACGTGCAAGGTTACGCTTCAGTGTCAGTACCGGTGGATCGTCAATCATATCCCTGCCCTATTTCTAAAGTGTGTAGCGCGGTGCGCGGCTGCGATCGCAGCCGTATGCTTGTATGTACAAAGCAGTGCTTACTGCGCCTTTCTCAGCACCACCTCTACACGGCGATTTTTGCGTCGTGCTTCCGGTGTGTCTTCACTGTCGAGTGGTCGTGTTTCACCAAAACCCCGCGCTGACAGCAGCGCCGGATCAACGCCCGCTTCAAGTTGCAGAAAGCGCACAGCTGAAGACGCACGCGCGACCGAGAGCTCCCAGTTACTCGGGTAGCGTTCACGCAATGCACCACCAATAGGCTGATTGTCAGTGTGGCCTTCGACATCGACAATCCAGTCGGCGTACTCCGCAACAGCAGCACCGACTTTAGCCAACACTTCACCGCCCTCGCGACTCAGGTCTGCGCTACCGGCGCGAAACAGATTGCCGGATCCGATAGTGATTCCCACCGCTGTATTGCTGTCTCGTGTGTTTACCTCCACATCCGTAACACCCGCTTCAGCCAAACGACTTGCGATATCACTGCTGACGGTACTAACGGCATCAATTTCAGCGCGACGTGCGTCTTCCGCCTGTTGCAATTGCAGTTGATAGGAATCGGCAAGACCAGACAACTCCACCACGCGTCGTTCTGCATCGGTCGATTGAGCCTGCATCGCCTCTGCTTCAGCGGCCATGTTATCTCTTGCATCAGTCATTGCCGCAAGCTCGGATTCAAGCGTTGAAACCTGCTCGCGCAGAGCGTCTGCGTCAGCCTGTTGATTAGCCAGTGCGCTTTGCATAGCGGCTTTCTCGTCACTGAAACTTGCAGCCTGCGCCTGCGCATCGGCCGATGCAGCAACGACTTCATCAAGCTCGGACTGTAGTTCAGTGACGGTAGATTCAAGCTCGACAAGCGCGCCAGCATGCTCATCCTTCAGGCGATCAATTTCTTTGTTAAGACCATCGATGTTCTTTTCAAACAGCGTAGCCTTACGAGTACTCTCCGCGGCGGTTTGTTCAGCTGTTGCAAGCTCCGACTGGGTAAGATCAACCTGGCTTTTAAGTGTTGTCAATTCGGTGTTCAGTGCGTCAAGCTGTCCGCCACTGCTGTCGCGTTCCTCTCGCAGGGTTTTTATCTCTGACTGGTAGCGCACAGTTTCCGCAGCGAGCAGTTCAGTCTGTTTGGCAAACTTATCCCGGTCGGACACTGACTGCGACAACTGACTCTGCAGATCTTCAAGTGATGCGTTTTGCTGACTGGCAGATTCGTTCATCTGCGCTATTTGCGTTTGCAGATCGTCGCGCTCATCAGTCACATCTGTTAATGCTTCTTCAAGCTCGGATAGTTTTGCCTGACCGGCATCAGCCGCGGCAACGGCCTGCTCAACTTCTGCTGCTAACGACTCGTTCGTCACTGCAAGTTCGTCGAGCTGTTTTTGCAGCGCCGCACCTTCAGCCTGTTTTACTTCTATCTCGGCTTTGGCACTGTCGAGGGAAGCCTGCAGCTCGTCGGCTTTAGTGTTTAGTTCAGCTACCTGCGCCTCACGCTCTGCAATAGCCGCCTGGGCTTCGTCTCTGGCGCTTGACATAGCATCGAGCCTGCTCTGCAGATCAGTGGATACAGCCGTGAGTCGATTAATGTCCGAACTGCTGCTTTGGCGCGCTGTATCGAGCTTGGATTCAAGGTCTGCAATCTGCGTTTCAAGACCATTGCGTAACGTTTCGCTTTGATCAAGCTGTGTTTGCACAGTGGCCAGCTTTTCTTCCGTGGCACTCAGTTGCGTTTGCATTTCGGTTGACTGGTCTGTGGTCATCGCAAGCTCAACCGCATATTGGTCGAGCTGCTCTTCAAGTTCGCTTGAGCTCTGCTTCAGGGTATCAATTTCCTGCAGCAGGGCATCACGATCCTGTGACGCCCCGGACATCAGTTGCTGTGTTTCTGCCTGTGCACTGGCCAGGTCTTTGTTTGATGCCGCTACCGTTTCTTCAAGCAGTGTTTTTAAGCGATCAATTTCATCCTGATATGAAGTTTGTGCATCTGCACTCGATTGCAACTGTGACTCATAGCCCGCCGCAGCCTCGGCGCTGGCTGCTTTCGCAGCCTCAACCTCAGCGCGCACGGACTCGGTTTCCTGCTGCGCAGTATCGAGTTCAGTGTTTAGCGCTTCGAGCTGCGTAGTCTTTTCGTCGAGTTCTGCCTTGACCTTTTCAATCTCCGCCACGGCATCAGCCTTGGCAGCATTGGCTGCATCGAGTTCACCCTGCAGCGCGTCTTTTTCAGCGAGAGTGGCTTTGGTGTCGTCGAGTTCAATACTTAAACGTCTGAAGGCTTCACGGTTCGCGTTATTTTCAGCAGTGATAGCCTCGAGCTCACGTTGCATCTCAGCAGACTGACCAGAGTTTTGCGCTGTTTCAAGCTCGGTTTTTAACGTGGCAAGCTCTGCTGCGGCAGCTTCTTTTTCAGTTGTTGCCTGCTCGAGTTGTGCCTGTGACTCCTCAAGTTGCGACTGTGCCTCGGCCAGTTGCCCGGCAGATGCATCACGCTCAGCACTGATCGATTCAACCTGTGCAGTAAGCTCCGCAAGCTCTGCCTGCGCCGCTTCAGTGTCGACGGTTGATTGCTCCAGTTGCGTCTGCGCCAGCCCCAGTTGCTCAACGGCTGTATCGCGCTCGCCGGTCATCGATTCAATCAGTGCGGTTAACTCTGTTGTATCTGTCTGTTCTGCACCGGCCTGCTGCACCTCCGCTTTGGCAGTTTCAAGCTCGGTCTGTAGCTCTGCGATGCGGGTATCTTTGTCGGCTATCGCCTGTTGTGACGCTTGCTGTGCCGCGGCAAGCTCCGCCTGCAAAGTTTCTACCGACGCCAGCGCCTCAAGCTCGGCCGGGCTCTGCTCAGCAACGATACCGGATGTGGCTGTTGCAATATCCGCAACCGGGGCCTCACCGCCACAGTTGCGCAAACCGCTCACCATCAACCCACCCATCAGCAAGATGGGCAGCGCAAATCGGAACAGCCACGACCAGTCACCGCCTTCATGATCGTGTGTCACCGCATCTACCTGAGCACTTGACTGCCGTGCCGATGGCGGTGCGGATTTGGCAGCGGCGACAGTCGCCGCAGCACCTCCCAGATTACCGACTGGTGGCGCTGTAACTCGTGTCTGCGTCTCTGCAGGTTTTGACGCAGCAGTCGATGCAGCAGTATTTGCTGAAGCCGTGGTTGTTGAAGCCGTGGTTGTTGAAGCCGTGCTTGTATTCGTAGCAGAACCGATAGTGGCGGTACCAGACGATGTAGCAGCGCCGGAGTCGGTAGTCGCCTGTGTGTCGTTGTCGTCGCCACGCACTTTCAACGCGCTCGGGCGCGCTGAGTCAGTATCGCTGGCGCTGATACTACTGCTGGTCGCGTTAGCGGCTGTGCCATCAGTTGCAACCGGCACCGCATTACCGAAAAACAGCTGCCCGATACCATCCGGATTGTCGAGCACGTTGCCGCGGTCGATCTCGCGTTTGAGCGAGCCGAATACTTCCGGTGTGAGATAACCGACAACGCGGTCAGTCTGCTGCGCGTCAAGATTTAGCTCAACAGCGAGCGACTGCGCCACCTGATCGCGAGCATCGCTGCCAATCGCTTCAGCGAGGGACTGGTTGCCGGCGGACAGCGCCTCATCAATTGATTTACCGGCGAACAGCTCTTCCGGGCGATCAACCACCGTGTCGTCCATATATCGAATGGACTCATAGAGTCGCTCTCGCCCCTCTTCCGTTTGCGCCACAGCGGACAAACTCTCGGTGACGAGCCGAATTCCCTTGTCGACGATCGGCTGCAGCGGCATCTTGCCCAGATTCAGCTTACCCTCGAGTTGTCTGATCGAAGAATCGCCAATCTGCCGAAAAATCGTGTCGAATAAACTCATAAATGATGGTCGAGCGCGAAACGCCCCTCCTGCGTTGCTTATGCCGAATTATATGCTCTCGGCATAAGACTTACACGATACGTGGGTGAAACCGTGTAAACGCAGCAGTTCTTATCACTCGTTTTGCGATGAGATTACGATGCAACAGGAACTGTGTTGGCCGGGCAGCAGCGAAGACAATAGCACTCGGCAGCACACGCGGCGCACCCGTGCGCGACCCGACCGGACTACCGGGTTAGCAGACTAAAAGCGGAAGTAGATGTGCTCGCCGTGAATTTCGTGGGCGACGTTGGCGGTGATCTGAGTTAAATCAACCTGTTGCCCGTCGCCATCGTACAGGACCAGTTTGTACGAGCGAATCTTATCCAGCAGCTGAGCGATGGTCAGTTCCTCGGCGGGCGGCGGCGTGCTGTCAGCCACGGCCGCTGGCGTTGCGGGCGCAACCACTGCGGTCTGCTCAACAGGCTCTGAAGTGGCGGATGTGGACTCAGGCTCGCCGGCGCCAGAGGCAATTGTGGTCTCCGGCTGTTGCTGTGTTTGTGGCTCAGCCGGCTTTGGCCTGGCTCTGGTAACGGGGGGCTCCGGCGCCACACCAGCCATCAGGATGCCTCCTGTTGGCGTGCATTCAGGCAGTGCACGAAACTGATACTTATGTGCCGAGGTTTCCATCCAGGCCGATAGTGCCAGCAGCATTTTGCTGCGATGCGACGGACCGTCATGCAGCAATACCACCGAGTCGCTGGTGGTTCGATCGAGCGCCGCTGCAATCTCGCCGATGGAGGTCGAGGCCTCCCAGTCACGTGTATCAATCGACCAGCCGACCGGCACCATGCCAAGCTGTTTGGCAATCTGATTGATTCGTTTGTTGGTTGCACCAAACGGCGGGCGAAAACAGGTTTGCGGCGGACCGCCGGCTGCGAGAATCACGTCGCTCGCGGTAGTCAGTTCCTTCAGTACCTGCGCCTCGCTTATTTCCGTAAGCTTCGAATGTTTGTGTGTGTGATTGCCGATGGCGTGGCCGGCATACACAATTTCAGCGATCTTCCCACCGTCGCGCAGCACCCGATCACCGGTGATAAAAAACGTAGCCGTAGCGTCGTGCCTGGCCAGCAGTTGCAGTACTTCCTCCGTGACGAAGTCAGCTGAGGGGCCATCATCAAAGGTGAGATAAACCACGGGTCGATCGTCTTCCAACAGCCATTCATCTTCCATCTGCCAGTTGGATAGCTGCCACTCGGCATCAGATTGCGCGGTAAACGCCGGGGTTGCAACGAGTGCGGTCGCAACGAGTGCGGTCGCTAAACAACAGGCACGCAACCACGCGGTTGCGACGGAATTGAAAGCGCAGTTAGCAGGCGTGGACACAACAGGAGCGCGACGACCTAAGAGTGACAAAATAACTGAATGAAAACGCAAAAACAGACTCGCAACTGGACGTAAAAACGCTCGGTTCACGGCGTTGAAAATGTTAGGCACCGGGGACTCTCTTCGAACCAATGGGTGAGCGCAAACAACCTGACCCCTGAATGCCGGCGACGCAGCCGCAACGGACGGAATTGACCGCAATATGAGGAGGAAACCGCTCTTCGGTTACGAAGTGTACAGCATCGGCGAAAGCGACAGAAGTTACATCGGCAAGACTAAGTCGTTAATAACACTGTCATTTTTACTGACTCATAAATGAAACTATAAGTGTCATTTATGAGTCATGGCATTGTCATTCACGGCGTCGCACGACGCACCGTCCGCTGACGGCACGCCGGCACCCCGTTAACTACTGGCTTTGTAGCGCTCGATTGCCTGGGTGATCATCGTCTTTGCGGCAGCACAGTCGCCCCACCCTTCAATACGCACCCATTTGTCCGGCTCAAGGTCTTTGTAGTGCTCGAAAAAGTGCTGAATCTGATAGCGGGTAATTTCAGGCAGATCTGCGCTTTCGCTCACATTGACGTAGCGGCGCGAGATGCTCTCGGCCGGGACCGCGATAATTTTTTCGTCCTGACCGCCATCATCTTCCATCACCAGCACGCCGATCGGCCGGCAGTTCATGACAGCGCCAGGCACAATCGGCCGGGTGTTGCAGACCAGCACGTCGATGGGGTCACCATCTTCTGACAGTGTGTGCGGCACAAAACCATAGTTACCCGGGTATCGCATTGGGGTATAGAGGAATCGATCAACTGTCAGCGCACCTGATACCTTGTCGATTTCATACTTGATTGGCTCGCCGCCAATCGGTACCTCGATGATCACGTTGACATCTTCTGGCGGATTATTTCCGCTCGCAATTTGGTTGATATTCAAAGAACGTCTCTGGAAAAGATAAAAAGGGGAATGGCGGAATAAGGGCACAAACCGCGCCGGACCTGATTTTACCTCAAAGCCACGTCCGTGCCGAAGCGGGGTGAGGTAAATTTCCCATCGCCTCTGAACAACAGAGAAGCAACGCGGTCGAATCGGTATACCCGTTGCGGGTAATTCCGCAGCCTCAGTGAAGGCAGTTTATACTGCGGCACGCCGCAACCACCTGGATGAGCTGATTGGCCAGTAACCCTGTGCAGATACCTGAGCAAATTCGCGATGCCGTGTTGCGCCAGCAGGACGACAGCGAGGTCATCATCAGCTGGGTGCAGCTGACAATTGTCTGCCTGTGGACGCTGCTGTATTTGACATCACCGAAGTCATATCCGCCTGATGCGCCGTTTATACCGGTACCGTGGGCACTTGCCGCGTATGCGGCATTTAGTCTGTTTCGACTGTATTTGGCCTATCACCGCAAGCTCGGTCACCCGATACTGATTCTGTCAGTCATTGTCGACATCGCTGTGCTGACTGCACTACTTATCAGTTTTCCCGTTCAATATATGCAGCCCGCATCGTTCGCATTAAAGCTGCCCACCATGATGTACCTGTTTATCTTTATTGCCATCCGCGCGCTGCGATTCGAAGCACGCTATGTATTACTGGCTGGCGGCATGGCGTCCCTGGCATGGCTTGGTGTGGTGATCTATGCCATCGGCACCAGCCCAGCCAGTTCAGGAATCACCACCGACTTTATCGATTACATGACCAACAACCGCATTCTGATCGGCGCCGAAATAGACAAGCTGATTACGCTGGTGTCGGTAACCGTCATCCTGTCACTCGCTATTCGGCGCGCTCGCAACCTGATGATTGAAGCCGCTTCCACCCGTGCCGCAGCGACAGATCTGTCGCGATTTGTGCCATCCGAAGTGGCACGCAGAATTACTGAAGAAGGCGGTGAAGCAGCGCACAATACGCAAACCACTGAAGCCACCATTTTGTATCTGGATATTGAAAACTTCACCGGCATGGCAGAGCGTGTGGAACCGGAAACACTGATTGAAAGCCTGAATGAGTTCTTCGCACTGGCCGTCGGGCCCATCGAAAAGCTTGGTGGCGCGGTAACGCAGTTTCAGGGCGATGCCATACTGGCCAGTTTTAACCTGCCATCACCCGACACCAATCACGCCCGCAATGCCGTCGTCGCCGCAGCAGAAATTTTGCAGGCTGTGGAAGAACAACAGTTTCAACATGGCATGGACTACAAAGTACGCATTGGCGTTTCTACCGGGTCGGTAACCGGTGGCCTGGTGGGTGTGACTGATCGGGTAAGTTACACCGTGCATGGCGACGCGGTGAACCTCGCTGCACGGCTTGAGGCACTTAACAAGTCTGTCGGTACTCGACTGTTGATATCAGCGCGCACGGCCAGCCGGTTGCGCGAGCCCGAGTTGTCACTGGTCGACACCATCAACATACGCGGGCGCCGTGAACCCGAACCCGTTTACACCCTGCTGTAACGCTTCATATCAGTTGTGTTGCTGCTCCACCTGATACAGCGCGGCCTTGGGCAAACCGGGCTGGGTTTTAAACTTGCGGTGAAACCAGTAGTACTGCGCCGGATCTATCATGATGTGCTGTGCGATTACTTCATTGATGATTGTCGCACAGTCGACTTCGTTGGCACTGGCGATGTCTGCGTCAATCGGTGTGAGTCGCACTGTGTAGCCGCTGTCATCTGCATTGCGATGATTAGAACAAAAAACTGCGGGTGCGCCGGTTAGCCTTGCAAACTTGCCGGTAGCAGTAACAGTCGCCGCCTCGTGCTTAAAGAACGGTGCAAACACCGACACTTTTGCTCCCATATCATGATCGGGGGCAAACCATACAATGTTGCCCTGCCGAATTTTACGCACCATCTGACGCGCATCCTGACTGTCTATCAGCTCAACACCAACAGCTGACCGTCCTCTCTCCAGCGCATAATTAACCAGCTGATTTTTTTGCCGTCGATACACCGCATGAATCTGATAGTGCTTGTTGATCAGCTTGGGTCCGAGGTCGAGGCTGGAGAAATGCGCCCCCACCAGTATGACACCCTTGCCCTGCGCCATGGCCGCATCGAGATGCTCGCGCCCCTCGAAAGAGACCCGCGGATGAATTTTGCTTTCGGGTGTCCACCAGCCCATGGCCGTCTCCATAAGCCCGGCTCCGAGATTTTCATAACACTCGTGTACCAGCCGCTGGTGCTCGGCTTCGCTCAGCTCAGGGAAACACAGCTTCAGGTTGGTGCTTGCGATATGACGGCGCCTGCGTAACACGTAATACAACATGCGACCCAGTTTTTTGCCAAAACGAATCTTTACCACATAGGGCAGGAGATTGAGCAGCCACAGACAACCGAGACCGAGCGCAGCCAGCCAGTTACCCGGATTGGCGAGCAAACGAATTAAAGTTGCGTCCATAGATCGGTGGCGTTAGTAATCTGCATACAAGCCAGTATAACAGCACCAGCGCCCTGCCCGCCTCCAAACCCATGGCAGGCCCTGCGCGGTCAACCGCTGCTGCGAAGGTTTTTCAGCTACCGGCGTTATCCGCATCAAACACTGCATCAACCGGCGGCCGCAGTCCATTGAGTATGTGGTTGGTGCGCGCGGCGGTAGAGACAATACGCAGCAACTCGGCGTGCTCCGCGTCAGTCATTCCGCGCGCTTTTGCCGCTGCCGTGTGCGAATGTATGCAGTACTCACAGGTGTTGGCTATCGACACTGCTGCGTAGATCATTTCCTTGGTCTTGAAATCGATCAGCGTCTCGCGCGCCATGACATCCCGCACGTCTGTCCACACTTCTTCGAGCAGTGTCGGGTCAAATGCCAGATAGCGCCAGACATTGTTGATAAAGTCGCTGCCGCGTGTTTGCCTGATATCGTCAAACACAGCTTTGACTCTCGGGTCATCCTCTATATTGTCGGGTGGCTGAACAGTAGACACGGTTGCTCCTGGTGATAGCCTGCCTTGAAGTCAGACCTATGTTGCTATCGACTGCTGACTGATGCCATTACCCCGTGCCAATGTCTAAAAGCCAGGGTCTGAGGCCAAGGTCTCATGCCAAGATCTCACACCTGGATATCACATCGAGGGCCTGCGCCGAGGTCTCGCACCAGGGCCTGTAACACTCGCACACAGCCGCGCAGAAGCGCAGTGTTAAACGGTATACTTAGGGTATCTTCAGTCAGAGTTTTAACCAATGCATGAATTGCACGGAAAAGCGGCTATCGTAACCGGAGCGAGCCGTGGCATCGGGGCCGCCACCGCTGCGGAACTGGCCAGCGCCGGTGTGTCGATCATACTTGCGGCGCGTTCCGAATCACAAATACGTCACAACGCCAACGAGATCAGAGATCAGGGTGGCCACGCTGAAGCAGTAACCTGTGACGTCAGCCAGTACAAGGATGTTCAGGCGCTGATATCCCACTGTGAATCAACCTATGGTCGCATGGACCTGTTGATCAATAACGCGGGTGTCATCGACCCCATTGGCCACCTGTCCACATCAGATCCGGACACCTGGGCACATGCTGCCGACATCAACTTCAAGGGCGTGTACTTTGGTATGCGCGCCGCTTTGCCAATCATGATGTCGCAAAACAACGGCGTCATTGTGAACGTTGGCTCCGGTGCCGCACACAGTCCACTGGAGGGCTGGAGTCACTATTGTTCATCAAAAGCTGCCACGCATATGCTGACACGTTGTGCCGACAAAGAAGTTGCCGCAACGGGCGTGCGGGTTATTTCCCTGAGCCCCGGCACTGTCGCCACCGACATGCAGGTTCTGATCAAAGCTTCAGGTATTAATCCGGTTAGCCAGCTTGATGTGTCGGATCATATTGATCCGCACTGGCCTGCGAAAGCAATCTTATGGCTGTGCACGGAGGATGCAGCTGAGTTTGCAGGTACTGAGGTGTCCTTGCGCGACCAGCAGATTCGCGATCGCATTGGCCTGTCCTGAGAGGCTGAGCACCCGCCTCAGGAATACTGCAAAACACACCTGGCGCTATTGCCAGGTGTGCCGCTTATTACGCTTAGCTATATAGCGCCGGTACGCCCAGCTTCTGATGAATGGCGTTACTGGTCTGCGGATCGATGTTCATCCCCTTGGCCAGTCGGTCAAGGTATTGCGCCTCTTCCTGTGTATCCAGATCGATCGCCAGCAGTGACATCAGGTAAACCTGCTGCTCCATCCCCTGCGGCACACTGCGCACAAAGCTGTTGAGATCAGTCGGGTTAGCCATTTCGTTACGAATAAAGTTGGCTTCTTCGTCACTCATATCACCCAGTTGCCCGGTGATTTTTTGTTGCTCTGCCGCGTCTATCTGACCATCAGCACGTGCAGCGATCAGCATGGCTTTTAAACATACTTCAGCCTGTTGCTCGGCTGTGGGGTTGCTTGGCTGTTCCTTGCCCTGCAACGCAGAGTTCAGCAAGTCTCCGAGGCCACCGCCACCACCGCCCTGCTGGCCGCCACCGAGCGCATCGAGTAAACCGCCCAGGCCACCTGCAGCACCGCCCTGCTGTGCGCCACCACCCAGAGCTGCACCCAGCAGATCGCCAAGACCGCCGCCCTGACCGCCCTGCATACCGCCGCGTTGGCCACCACCCAGTGCCGAACCCAGCAAGTCACCAAGTCCGCCACCACCCTGTCGTCTCTGCCCGGCCGCTCCGGCAAGCAGATCTCCCAGGCCACCGCCGCCTTGCTGCTTTGCGCCGCCGAGTGCACTACCGAGCAGTCCGCCAAGACCACCGCCGCCACCGCCCTTTAGCGCTCCGCTTACACCTTTTGCTACCATGGCACCAACGGCAACTTTGGCCAATGTTCCAACTAGACTCATGAATTTCTACCTTGATTTGAGTGGGTTGTCTTGAATCGCTTACACCTGACACTGAGATATGGTGACCGAGCCATCAGACCAACGCAAGTGATGTAATATATTGTGCCATACTGCAGCGCAGCTTATGCGACACCTGTCTGCAACGCCCTGCTGCAACGGCCTGCCCCGCTATAACTGATGCTTTGCCATGACTGAAAAAAA
>CAYMFQ010000070.1:0-3308 GCA_964389335.1 uncultured Granulosicoccaceae bacterium | reverse complement strand
CCTGCTGCAACGGCCTGCCCCGCTATAACTGATGCTTTGCCATGACTGAAAAAAACACGTTCGATAAACCGTTTACACGTCAGGAACCGATTCCGGAGTCAGGCATTGCCGAAGCCGTGAAGCTGATGCGTACCGGCAAGCTGCACCGCTACAACACAGACGCAGGCGAAACATCTGAAGCAGCAGCACTGGAACGGGAGTTTGCCGACTATCTGGGTGTACCCTATTGCCTCGCTTGTGCATCGGGTGGCTATGCACTGCATGTTGCACTCAAGGCAGCCGGCCTCCGTCCTGGTGACAAGGTACTGACCAATGCCTTCACACTGGCACCGGTACCAGGCGCTATCAATAACGCCGGCGGTGTACCGGTGCTGGTTGAAATAGACTCAGACTATTGCGCTGACCTGAATCATCTCGAGCAACTGATGCAGGAAAACGAAGACTGCCGCTTCTTCATGATCTCCCACATGCGCGGCCACCTTGCAGACATGCATCGTGTCGTCGAGTTATGCAACCAATACAACGTCACACTTATTGAAGACTGTGCACATACCATGGGGGCTTACTGGGACGGTAAAGCATCCGGCACCTTTGGTACCGTCGCCTGCTTTAGTACCCAGACATACAAACACATGAACAGTGGTGAAGGCGGGTTCCTGACCACTGAAGATCCGCAAATTATGGCGCGCGCCATCATGCATTCCGGTTCTTATATGTTGTTTGAGCGCCATGGTGCCGCACCGTCAACTGAGGTATTTGATGACATCAGGCTCGACACACCCAACTACAGTGGCCGTATGGACAACCTGCGCGCAGTACTGCTGCGTGCACAGCTGCCTTTGCTCAGCGATAACTGCAAGCGCTGGAACGAGCTCTACCAACTGGCAGAAGCGCAACTCCGACAAATAGACGGGCTGGAAGTGCCGCTGCGCGCAGAGGCCGAAACCTATGTCGGCAGCTCAATTCAATTTCGTGCGACGGGCTTAAGTGCCAGTGGCATTGAACAGCTGCTGGCTGCCTGTGCGGCGCGAGGTGTTGAACTAAAGTGGTTCGGCAACCTCGACCCACAGGGCTTTACCAGTCGCTACGACAGCTGGCGCTACCTGGGCGAAGCCCCACACCTGCCAGCAACACTTAATATTCTCGCAACCACGCTGGATATGCGCATACCGCTCACATTCGACGCTGCAGACATGCACACTATCACATCAATTATTGGTGATGAGTACAGCGCTCTGGTGCGCGCGCCACAACGCGCATCCGGATAGAACGTACTGTGTGATTCCTCAGCACAGAGATATCACATGAGACCGGCACTGGTACTTTACCTGAGCACTGCCAGGGCACAGTGGTGGAAGGAACACCTGCAATCACTGCTGCCTGACATCGAGTGCAGACTGTGGGATGACAGCGGCGATCCCGATGATGTTCTATACGCAGTCGTATGGCGGCCACCGGACGGCTGGTTGCGCGGGTTTCGCAACCTGCGTTGTATCTTTTCAATCGGCGCAGGTATTGACCATATACTCGAAGACACAGACCTGCCCGCCAACATACCCATCGTACGTACAACCGGCTCTGACCTCACACAACGCATGCGTGAGTACGTTTGCCTGCATGTGCTGAAACTGCATCGCCTCAGCGCGGAGACAGAAGCGGCCCAGCGCGAGAAACGCTGGCACAACCGCATCGTACCCGTAGCACAGGAACGCACAGTGGGCATTATGGGGCTCGGCAATCTTGGCCACGCCAGTGCTGATGCACTGTGCAATCTGGGCTTTAAAGTCTGCGCCTGGACCAGACACAAACGCAGCGTTGCAGGTATTGACTGTTACGCAGGCGATGCTAAATTTTCTGCATTTCTGGCAGACACGGAAATACTGGTTTGTCTGTTACCACTAACCACAGCCACTGAGAACATTCTGAACGCCAGACTATTCAGCGAGCTACCGACGGGCGCATCGATCATCAACGTTGGGCGCGGTGCCCACCTCAATGAAAACGATTTACTGCACGCACTGGACAGCGGGCAACTTGCTCATGCGACGCTCGATGTATTCAGGCAGGAACCGCTGCCCGAAGCACATCCATTCTGGCAACACCCCAACATAACCATAACCCCGCATGTCGCCTCTATGATTGACCCGGAGTCGGGCGGCAAAGAAATCGCCGCCAACTTACAACGGTTTATCAACGGAGATCCCATCGATGATTTAACTGACCCGGCGCGCGGGTATTGAACCTCGGTATAAAAGCCTCATGAGAAAAAACATAAGTTCCGGATCTCATCTGGAGGAGCCGATTGGCTTTTCACGGGCGTGCAGAATTGGAAACATGATTTCAGTTGCCGGCACTGCACCAATTATGGATGGCAAAACAGCATATATCGGCGACGTGTACAAGCAGACCCGGTATTGCCTTGAGCTATCGGTAAAAGCCATTGAAGAAGCTGGCGGAACTATTCAGGATGTTATCCGAACTCGAATCATGCTCACGGATATATCCACGTGGGAACAGGCTGCACGAGCTCACGGTGAGCTATTTTCAACCATTCGCCCTGCCTGCACATTTGTGGAGGTAAGTGCCTTTGTCGAAAAGGACTGGCTGGTAGAAACAGAAGTCGACTGTGTACTATAAAAGCTCAAAATAACGACTGAAGAAACTTCAATTTAATGACCGACAGAATTATCCAGAAGCACCCGGACCTCGGAACTCGTGAGTTTTCACTGGTTGACGATACGATCGAATACCGCATCTCGAACCAGTTTGGCGACGAGGAACTTGTCGTTGTGCTGTCGGTTTTAGCGCCTGAGCCAGTGGTCGACGGGCCGATGATGTATTTCCTCAGTGAGGTCAATCGGGAAGCGCTGGTCAAAATGTTTGTCGATCTGCCGGACGCGGATACGTTTGCAAAATTTATCAGCACCATGCAACAGCGCATCAAAGAAGAAAGTTTTGGTACGCTCAACGCGGACAACCGCCAGTCCGTTATAACAAGCGATCAGATCGACACCACAATTCGCATGCTCGAAACTTACCTCGATCCGGACAGCCTGAAGTCCGCGCCACTTGCGGCATTGTTGTCCAGCCTGCAACAACTATCCGATGCGCCTGAAGACAAAACACGACTGTCACAGGTTGTTGAAGCGTTCGATGATCTCGGCATGCAGCAGGGACCTGTACTGACCTACGCACCTTTCTTTAACACGCTGCTGTCGAGCACGGATCTGAATGATCTTGGCTAGCCTTTTACGCATACTCAAAACGCAGAACACATCATGGCACCCAGGGTTGAAATTTATGGCACC
>CAYMFQ010000069.1:0-23482 GCA_964389335.1 uncultured Granulosicoccaceae bacterium | reverse complement strand
CTAGTACGTCTCGACGTGATACCGACCACTGTCACGCATTTCGGTTTTTACGGTATCCCACTGCAGACCCGCCGCCCTGACAATGTCGGAGAACGCTTCCTCGACGCCATCTTCCATAGCGCGCAAGCCGCAAATGTAAACGTGACAGCTCGCGTCCCTGAGATACGCAAGCACTGTGTCGCTCTGCTGTCTTATTTCATCCTGAACATAGCGTTTCGGTTCATCGGGCTCGCGGCTGTATACCAAATGCTTGGCAAGCAGACTGTCAGGTACTTTTTTTAACGGCCCGAAATACGGCAGGGAATCACGCGTTCTGGCACCGAAGATCAACATTATGTCAGCAGATTCAGGGGCAGAATTACGCTGCCGATGCATGGTAAACGCTCGAAACGGCGCTGAGCCGGTACCGGTGCAAATCATCAAAAGCTTTGCGCTGTGATCATTGGGCATCAGGAATGTAGCGCCAAACGGACCGGTCAATGAGACGGTATCACCCTGCTTCAGGTCACACACATAGTTTGAGCACAGCCCCTGATCTTCCCGTTTAACCGTCAGCGCGATGTTGTTGTAGTTTGGTCGCTCACCATCACGCGGGCTCGATATCGAATACAACCGTGGCAGAAATGGCTTGCCATCTTTATCTGTGCCGGGCGGTGTAATACCAACACTCTGTCCTTCCAGCACCGGAAAAGGCTGACTGCCGAGGTCCAGAATAATATGTCGGACATCACTGTCTGATGACTCACTGGTTAACCGATAGTTACCCTGCACTACTGCTTCAGCAGGCTTTGCCTTGTTATACAGATTGATACTGGGCTTAGCGGCAGTGGCTGGTGCACGCGACTTGCCACCCGCCCCCTGATGCGCCTCATTGAGCAGCGCGATGACAGCATCATCAAGTGCCTCGATAACTTCAGATGTGGCTCCGGCACCGCCCTCACCGCCGCTGTCGCTCGCAGTAAATTCCTGCTGCTCAGGCAATTCCATCCATTCGAACTGCTCCTCAAGCGAGTATGGTGTTTGCACAACACGCCACTCATCGATAGAGCCGGTAGGACACACCGGAATACAGTCCATGCAGAAATTACACTTTTCAGCATCCACGACAACATTGTTGTCATCGTGGGTGATGGCTTCGATGGGACAGGTGTTTTCGCAGGTGTGGCAGCGAATACAGATTTCCGGATCAATCAGGTGTTGTTTAACAGGCTCAGACATCTTTCACGCTACTCTGTGGATGTTGATATGGCTCAGGCCATGTGCAACTGCACATATTCGAAGTCACCTGGCTTGTTGTCTATGCCTACCTTGGGCGGCGCGATCCAGCTGGCGTACTTACCCGCTTCGGTTACCGGCACCATCAGCGACTGTATGTAGTCACCATCCGCAGTCGATGGTAACCAGTTGCCAACCTGACTGTCGAAGCTCTCCTGGCTCAGCACATTGCCTTCGGGACAAATCGGCTTACCGGCAAACGCACCGATAGATCGGTTAAAGCCTTCGTGCGGAAGCTTAAGCGTAAAATCAACGCCGGCCTTTTCAATCATCTTGTTCCAGCGCTTGATGCCACCCGACGCATCTTTGGTGTAGTCATCGCGCAGTCGCATGTTAATGGCAGTCAGAGCCGGTACATCTTCGAGCTGGATGCCTTCATCGGTAAAACGCGATACCGGATAGGTGGCATTGGTGAGCTTGTGATCATCATCGATGCGGTGTTCCATGTAGCGACCTTTAATGCCCGAGTTAAACGCATTGGCCGCGTTGGTGGACACTTCCTGTCCAAACAGATCGAGTGACAGTGTGTAGTGAAGGTTCAGCTTTTTCTGCAGTGTTGGCAGGTCGATAACACCGTGTTCACGAATCTTTTGAATATCGTACGGGTCAGTTATGCCCGCCTCGTTCATGACTTCCAGCGTTTTTTGTATGGTACGACCGACGCCGGTTTCGCCAACGAACATATGGTGCGCTTCTTCTGTCAGCATAAATCGACAGGTACGCGACAGCGGATCAAAACCCGATTGCGCCAGACTTTCAAGCTGCATTTTTCCATCGCGGTCCGTGAAGTAGGTAAACATAAAGAACGACAGCCAGTCGGGTGTTTCCTCGTTAAACGCGCCGAGCATACGCGGTGCCTCTTCAGAACCGGAAGACCGTCGCAGCAGATCATTGGCTTCTTCACGGCCATCAGCACCGAAGTACTTGTGCAGCAGATACACCATGGCCCACAGATGTCTGCCCTCTTCCACGTTAACCTGAAAAAGGTTACGCAGATCGTACAGCGAAGGCGCGGTTTGCCCGAGAAAGCGCTGTTGCTCAACCGAAGCGGGTTCGGTGTCGCCCTGTATCACCACCAGACGTCTCAGCAAGGCTCGGTACTCGCCAGGCACTTCCTGCCAGGCAGGCTCGCCCATGTGTTCACCACAGGGAATGGTGCGACCCTCTACTTCCGGTGCCAGCAGGATGCCCCATCGATATTCGGGCATCTTCACATAGTCAAATTTGGCCCAGCCTTTTGGGTCAACGCTTACTGCGGTACGTAAATAGACGCGGCTTTCCTGAAACTTCTTTGGAATAAGGTCGTTCCACCACTTGATATAACCGGGGTGCCACTTTTCCAGCGCCTTGAGTACACGTTTGTCGCTGGACAGACCGACGTTGTTCGGAATCATCGAGTCGTAGCTGATTTGGGTACTGGCTGACATGACAGTTTCCTTGTTAGTTATTTACGTGCTTCGCCTGCTATGAATACGCTGGCAAAGACAATAAGGTTGTTTTTTTCATTTCTGGATACGGTGTAAATTCGTTTACACACGGCGCCGATCGAATTCAGCACGGGTACCGCTGCCATAACGTTGCAGCGCGCCAGATTCACCTACCGCATTGGGCCGCTGAAAAATCCAGTTTTGCCACGCGGTTAGCCGACCGAAGATTCTGGTTTCCATAGTTTCCGGACCGGCAAAGCGCAGGTTGGCTTCCATACCGGTCATGGCATCGGGTGAGAAGCTGCTGCGCTCTTCCAGAAATACGCGGATTTCATCGAACCAGTCGATGTCGTCATAGGCGAAGGTCACGAGCTGGTGTTCATTGGCCTGTGCCGCAAGCAGTGGCGTGTTAGCTAATTGCTGAAGCGAATCAATGCGCTCAGGTTCGCCTATAAAACGTGTTTGCAGTCGAGTCAGTCCATTAGCCATTGGGTAGCGTCCGAAGTTACCCGCTGTCAGATACAGTGAAGCTTCTGCTCTGTCGTCATCCTCGAATTCGTCTTCCATCATGTAGCTTCGATCAACAGCAAACAGCAGCTCGGCAAGCACTCCGGCATAGCACGATCCATGTTCCACCAACGCTACCAGCGAACGTGAAGTGACATCCACTCGCTTTAACACACGCTTCCAGTAGAGCAGTATCTCTTTACACAGCCAATCGTCGTCATGCTGCAGTAAGAACTGTTCGTAATCAGCGACAAGCACAGGGTCACCGATGGTTTTGAAAATAACCACACCGGCTTGCAGTTCATTAAAGCGCAGATGCAATATGGCATCGTCGAGTTCGCGCGCTGCCGCCAGCATCCAGCCATCGGCACCGTCCTGATGCAATGCATCGACTGATGCAGGGACTGATTCCGGCCCGGTAATTTGAATAGTGGCTACCGCCTTATCATCCGACAGGCTTATCTGCACATAACGGTAGCTGACGGCACCATCTTCACTAACGCTGCGTTGCAGAGTGCCGAGGTCAATGCCCTGTTCAGGCCGTGTAGTTTGTGCCGCAATTTCTGCCGAGCGGTTATCGATGAATTCTTCAAAGCGTGAGTTAGCAACCACCTTGTCGACCAGGTTCCACTGTTCGGCTTTCTTGCCCTTGGCTCCCTCTTCCATAGAGCAAAACACATCGGCGATGTCGCGTCGCACTTTGCGCTTGTCGGTAACACGCGTCAGTCCACCGGTACCAGGCAGCACGGCGAGCAATGGCACCTCGGGCAGTGCCACGGAGGTGGAGGCATCGTCGACCATGTAAATTTCTTCGCACGCCAGCGCCAGTTCATAACCACCGCCGGCACAGGCACCGCGTATGGCGGCGATGTAAGTCTGACCGGAATCCTCGGCCGCGGCCTCGTAAGTGTTGCGGGTTTCGTTGGTGAACTTGCAGAAGTTGACCTTGTGCGAGTGCTCAGCCGCACCGAGCATGCGAATGTTGGCGCCTGCGCAAAAAACGCGTTCCTTGCCTGATTGCAGCACCACCACTGCAACTTCGGGGTGCTCGAAGCGCATGCGCTGCACGATATCGGCGAGCTCAATGTCGACGCCCAGGTCGTAGGAATTCAGCTTTAACTCGTAACCATCGAACAGGCCACCGTCTTCGGCGACGTCCATGCTGAGGTAAGCCACATTGCCGCGATATTCGATTTTCCAGTGCTTGTACGACGCAGGGTCGGTGCGAAAGTCAATCAAGGCGCCTGTTCCGATGTTGGATTCTGGTTGTAAATATCTTTACCAAAAATTAGCAAATAATCAAGATTTATTCCCTATCCAGAAATATTTAAGCAATATATTTATAATTTTTGAAAATCCAGCACTATTAATTCAGGTTTTCCATCGACTGCGAGCGAATCCAGAACACGCTGCAACTGCTGCTGATCAATACCCATCAGCGTTTTATCGTGTGTATAGGCCCGTTCGCAAAGCACCTGCGCCATTTGCTGCAGGCGCAACACGGCGGCCGGGCGTTGCATGCGCTGCTTCAAACGCGCGTTGGCCAGGTGAATCACTAGCTGCAGCAGGTGGCGCTCGCGACTGTTGGGCAGCGCACGGCTCCAGACAGTCTCAAGCACTTCATGAGATTCCCAGTAGTAGTGCTCGTTGAACAGTCGAATGCCATAACACCAGGCAATGTTGCCGCTGGCCGAGGCGTCTGTGGTTTGGTCCGCTGCACGACTGGCAACAGACTGCAGAAAGCTGCAATCCGGCCGCGCATTGTGACCCGGTATGTGCCGATAGCCCGGCAGCTGCAGGGCATCCGCATCGGTCACTGAGACTGCTCGATTGCAATCAGCCTTTGTATAAATTGCGACATCGACGCAAGCGTGGCGTCGGTTGCATCGAGATGGGGAGAGTGGCCGCAATCGGGAATGATGGTCTTTTCGAGCGGTGCGTAAATACGTTGCTCAAGCTCTTCAATTTGCGCCAGCGTTCCGTACTCATCTGCGCTGCCTTGAATCGCCAGCACCGGCACACGCAGATGGTCGATACAGTCAGCCACATTCCACTCGATAAAGCCTTCGTCGAGCCATGCATCACACCAGCCGTAAAACGCCACGTCAACATTGTGATGATACTTCGCCAGGCGCGCGCACAGATCACCCGACTCGTAGAGTTTTCGCGTCTCCGCAATGGCGATACGCGCTTTGTCTTCAGTAAAAAAATGCGGTGCGATAAGTACTACACCGCGCACCCGGTAGTCAGTGGTTGAACCGGCGTTGACAGCAGCGATGGTCGCACCGTCACTGTGGCCAACAAGTATCACACGCTTTGCATTAACTGCGTCCAGCACTCCGGGCAAAGTATCGATAGCCTCACGCGTCATATAATCAAGCGGCCGCGGCAGCGTAACCGGACTTGAAGCACCGTAACCGGCGCGACTATATACCAGCACCGGACAACCGGTTAACTCACATAACAATTGTGGAAACTGCCGCCACAGTGCAATACAACCCAGCCCCTCGTGCAAGAGCACGAGCACCGGAGCAGTGGGCGCCGCGCCGTTATCGATATACTGACATTCAAGCTCGTGGTTATTTACGCGAATGCGCTGCAGAGTGCTGTGTTGTCGGTCAATGGTTGTCATGCCAGTCGATGCAATTAAGCGGAGCTACTGTCATCGCGTAATTTGAACCGCTGTATTTTTCCGGTGGCTGTTTTGGGTAACTCTTCGACAACCTCAACCCAGCGTGGATACTTCCACTTGCCGATGCGTTCTTTGACATGCTCTTTTAACGTATCCGCCAGTGTGTCGGTATCAGTAGATGCATTTTTCAACACCACAAACGCCTTGGGTTTTTCCAGTTCGTCAGCATCTCTGGCTGGCACCACAGCCGCCTCTAAAACAGCGCTGTGTGACACCAGCGCCTGCTCTACTTCAAACGGCGACACCCAGATTCCACTGACTTTAAACATATCATCGGTTCTGCCACAGTAGATCAGCCTGCCCCGCTCGTTACGCTCGTACTTATCACCGGTTCTGGTCCACACACCTTCAAAGGTATTGCGAGACTTTTCGCGCTGATTCCAGTAATCACTGGCGGCAGAGTCCCCGTTGACGAGTAACTCTCCGACTTCCCCCACACCGACCTCTTCACCCTGTTCATCAACCAACCGCAATTCATAGCCCGGCACTGCAACACCTGAGGTGCCATACACCACATCACCAGGTGCATTGGACAAGAAGATATGCAACATCTCGGTTGAGCCGACGCCATCGAGAATCTCGCAGCCGGTGATGCGTTGCCATTGATTGCCAATATCCTCGGGCAGTGCTTCACCGGCAGAAATGCAGCGGCGCAGTTTTGCTTCACACTGTGCGGCACCGCTTTCAAGGTAGGCAATAGTGGCTGCATACAGTGTTGGCACACCACAGAAAATAGAAGGCGTGTACTTATTGAGAAGCGCGATGACAGCGTCAGGAGTGGGTCGGCCGGCCAGCAGCACTGTAGTAGCACCAACAGACATCGGGAAGGTCATCGCATTACCAAGTCCGTAGGCAAAGAAGAACTTGGCGGCAGAATAGACGACATCGGCTGATGTTATGCCGAGTACCGACTGACCATAGGTATCTGCAGTAAACTGCAAACTGCCATGTACATGCCGCACACCTTTGGGCTGGCCGGTTGAACCGGACGAGTACAGCCAGAAAGCTGTCTCGTCAGCACTTGTCGCTACCGATTCAATCTGTGTCGACTGTTCAAGCTCTGCCCCAAAGTCGAGATGAGAAGTGGCGTCACCACCGATCACAAATATTTTTTCAAGCCATGGGTGATTGCTTAGCAGCGGGCTGACAACGGGTAACAACGCAGCAGATACAAACAACACACGCGCGCGACTGTCATTCAGTATTGATGCATAAACATCTGTTGCCAGCAATGTGTTGATGGCAACCGGCACAACGCCGACACGCAGGCTACCCCAAAAGATAATGGGGAATTCAATTTCATCGAGCACCAGCATAGCCACCCGATCTTCGCGACGAATGCCATGGCGGCGATAAATATCGCCAACAGCGGCGGCGCGCTCGGACAGTTGTCGATAGGTAATTGTGCGTTGTTTGCCGTCGGCTTCGATAAACGCCGGATGATCAGCCTGCGCACCTGTCGCCTGTCGATCCAGAAAATAGACCGACGCATTGCCATTAACCTGAGCCATAGTTTCCTCCACCGGCGCGATCGACCAGCAGCTTTCTGTTTATTGTTTGGAGTGCATCAGCCTTTACCCGGCTGCAGATCTGCTTCTCCGAGTTTGCCGTCTGCAACCAACGCACGAAAACGCTCAACTGTCTCGACCACACCCTGTTCGATACTCCACGTAGGGTACTGACCAATCGCTTTTCGCAGCGGCTCATCAGAGAGCTCGCCGGGGAATGGCAGCGGATCACCGGTGCAGGTCAGTGCCGCACCCGGACACTCGCGGCTGGTGATATCCAGCACCTGTTGCACCGTTGCCGGTGTGCCGTTGAGATCGTAAACATGCGCGCCCTGCTGATTGTCAGATACAGCGGCGATAAATGCCATGGCGGCTTCCTGCGCATAGATAAAACCAACAGTGCCGGTGAAGGGTACCTCAAACGGCTTGCCCAGCACGCCGGCAAGTATTGCAAGCGTTGGCAGTGAGGTCATACCCTGATCGCGTGCGACACCGTATACCACCACCGGCCGAATGCCGACACTCGGTATCTGCCAGTCCTGCCAGTAGACTTCGGCCAGATTTTCATCACACATCTTATAGGCGCCATACAGTGTTTTAAGCCATGGCGAGTCGCCCATACCATGCGATGCGACAGAGCTGGCATAGGTGACCCGCTGAATACCGAATGCTCGTGCGGCCTCAAAAATATTCACCGTGCCGAGCACATTGACACGCGCACCGTTCATTGGATCGGCCTTGCAAAACGGTACCTGCAAAGCCGCGAGATGAATAATCGCCTCGACGTCGTGACGTTTGATTACGGACTGCAGCGTGTCGACATCGGCAATGTCGCCATACTCCCACTGCACCGACTGCATTTGCTCTTCTGTCATCAGCAGCGACGCACGGCGCGTATTGCGGCTTAAGTCAAACGCGACAACGCGCTTGTTGTCTTCAACCAGTTGTTTCAACGCCCACGCGCCAATGCAACCTCCGGCACCTGTCACCAACACTGACCCAGTCATATTTTTTATCTCGCTGTTTGTTATGCGTTACGTGGCACACGGCTCAACCTCGGTATTGTGACGCCACATCGGCAGCTTTTCCGCCATTCGCCAATAAACCGACACACCGTCGCACGATACCATCTGAGCTGTCATATTTCTGTGCTTGTGTGAGCCCCGTGTGCGCGACAAACTGCCCCGGCACTTCCACCTGCCTCGATTTAATCAACTATAAACATAGGTAGCTGTTGCACCGTCGATGCATACGCCAAAAACCCGAATTGATCGCTCTGTATTTTAAAGCGATCTTTCCAGTCAGCGGTAAAAATTCTAACTGACTTAACCCAGGTATTTTTTTCTTTCATGAGTATCGAACAGATAATTGTCATCGCCATTATTCAGGGCCTGACAGAGTTTTTGCCAGTCTCCTCGTCGGGTCATCTGGCGCTGATTCCGGTCGTCACGGACTGGCCCGATCAGGGCGTGATCACTGATGTCATGGTACATGTCGGGTCGCTGTTTGCTGTAATTGCCTACTTCTGGCGCGATGTACTAAACCTGCTGGCGGGCACCTGGGATCTGATCCGTTTCCGCACTACCGACAATTCGCGCATGGCAATGTACATTGCGCTGGCAACGATTCCGGCGCTGGCTGTTGGCGCGGCATTAAAGCTGTCAGGCACCCTCGATGCGCTGCGCGCAGACCCGCTGACGCTTGCGAAAGTGGTGGCCTGGGCTGCCGTGGTGTACGGCATATTGCTTTGGATAGCAGACGCTGTTGGCAGTCGACTGAAGAAGATGGAAGACATGAAGCTGGCGCCGGCGCTGATGATCGGTTGTGCGCAGGCGCTGGCGCTGATTCCGGGCACCAGTCGTTCAGGCGCTACCATGACCGCCGCCCGTTTTCTTGGCTTTGAACGCGCCGAGGCTGCTCGATTTTCGTTTTTACTTGGCATTCCGGCTATTGCGGCTGCCGGTAGTCTGACCGCAATTGAAGCGATTCAGGTTGGCGGTGGCATCCCAAGCTACGCGATTTGGGCAGCCGTGCTTACTTTCTTCGCGGCATTCCTCGCTATCGCGCTGCTTATGGCGCTGGTAAAGCGCGTTGGCCTGTGGATTTTTATGGTCTATCGCCTCGCGCTGGCGGCGGTACTGTTTGCACTTATCTATGAGTGGGTACCGGGGTTTTCACTGGTCTGACGCAGTGCCTGAGTAGATGCGAAGAGCGTCACTAAACCGAGCATTAGTCGTTGCTGTGAT
Source organism: uncultured Granulosicoccaceae bacterium (assembly GCA_964389335.1). Lineage (GTDB taxonomy): Bacteria > Pseudomonadota > Gammaproteobacteria > Granulosicoccales > Granulosicoccaceae. Next base: position 13,827 of record CAYMFQ010000069.1, on the reverse strand, counting down.
TGACAAATTAACTGCGAAAACCAACACTGACGGCTTGCATCGGAAAGCAATCCGCCACGATTGCCTTCGCGCATAACATTCTGCGCGATTGCACGGAAGCTGTTTGGAAACTGCTGCTGGCATAGTTCAGCGGTTAGCTGGTAACCAGGGAATCACGGACGATGGACGTCGGTAACGATACGAATCTTCAGATGTACGCATCCAATAAATTGAACCGCCTCTCACTGCACAGCCGCGTAACGTTTGGCTGGCTTGCATGTTGCGCCGATGATGCGACCGTATCATCGATGCCCGGACAGTGTCGGTGCCAGACTCTCCAAGTGATCAGGGATGTGACCACCGAAGCAGACCCAGTAAAAAGATAGTCAAATGACAGCCGAAAGCCCAATGCTCGCCTCGTCCGTTGCATCGACCGACGCCCCTCTGCAAAGTACCTCTGATGCGCTTTCACTGCAGGTGCTGCAGGCAGAGCCAAACGCGGTTCCCAGTCTTCCGGAACAACCCACTCACGTGGTCAGAATCAACGCCGAAAGCCTGCATTTTGCGCACGCCGAACAACTCAAACCATCACAGTGCGTCTGGCTGGCTCTCAGAGTCGGGCACTGCACCACGACGCTGATGACCAAAGCCGAAGTAGTAATGTGCGATGACAACAAAGTTGCCGGTCGCTTTGACACCTGTGTTCGATTCACCGATACCAGTTCTGATTTTCAGAACGCACTGCGGCTGCACATTGAGGCAGTAAAGAATCAAATCAGCCGCAATCGCCGCGAGTACACTTATATCCCGGGCGGGTTGTACCAAAGTGCAGCTTTGGGCTCATAGCACCCAGCTGTTGAGCTAACCGCGCGGCAACCACTAATGCAACGCTATACGCGTTGCACCTGCGTTATCCATATCGACCACCGCCCCAATGCGGGCAGCTGACGGCAGTCTTTTGCACAATAGCGCAGCCGCGTCCTCCGGCAGTGCAATCAGAAGCCCGCCGCTGGTTTGCGGATCCAGCAATAAATCCAGTCGTGCCTGATCGACACTGTCGCCAACCTGGCACTCGGTGGTGTACGCCTGTAGCTGCGGATAAAGCGTTGAGCGTATTCCTTTCCGTGCGAGTTCGAGGGCACCTGGCAGCAGTGGCAAACGCTCCGTTTGCAACTCGGCGCACAGGTCGCTTTCACCCAGCATTTCGAGTAGGTGCCCCAGCACGCCGAAGCCGGTCACATCAGTGACCGCCGATGGATGCAGCTCCGTAAGCAGCTGCGCCGCCTGTCGATTCGATTGCATCATCATATCGAACGCCGCCTCTATGGCCACGGCACCGGCCCGGGCCTGCATATCAGCCGCCAGAATCACACCAGTGCCAACGGCCTTGGTCAGCACCAGCGCATCGCCTGCGCGCGGAGTATTCTTTTTCCACAGTTGTGCAGTTGTAGCCTGTCCGTTTGCCACAATCGCGACGTGTGTTTCGGCGCCTTCGGTACTGTGACCACCGGCCAATGCTACCTGTTGTTGCTGCAGCGCACTGGCGATACCGGACATCAGCAACAGATGATCGCGCTTGTGTAAACGCGGATGCGAGAACGCAAGATTGATCCATACCTGCACACTGACCGGCTCTGCCCCCATTGCATACAGATCACTCAATGCATGATTCGCACAGATAATTCCAAATTGATACAGATCACTGCTGAAGCTTCGAAAGCCATCGATACTCTGCACGGCAAGCATGCCGTCAGGTACTGTCCATACCGATGCGTCTTCGGCCTTGCCGAGCGCTGCGACTACTTCGCTACGCGGGTAATGCGGAATAGTGGCAAGACTGGCTGCGATGACATCGGGCCCGAGTTTGCTGCCGCAGCCGGCACAATGCATATCGGTATCCTCGGGCGGCATCACCATCGCCATGCCGGTGTCTGCAGCAGGTTCATTTAAACGTCGCATAAACTTGCGATCGATATGGTCTTTAAGTTTCCACACCCATCCACCGGCGGCGACAAAACCATTGCGACTACCCACCGCAACTCGTTCACCCAGTGATAACAGTGACAGGAAGTCTGTTTGCAGCTTTACCCGTGTCATCGACCTGCCGGCAAATGACGCGCGCAAATTGCGCTCAAGAAACGGCGCCTGCCTGACCGCATATACGCCGGCCTTCGGGCGCGGGTCGTGTGGCATATCGGCGCAGTCACCAACGGCAAAAACATCATCGTGGCTGTGAACCTGCAGAAACGGATTAACCGCAAGAAAGCCGTTATCAGACAGTGCCAGACCAGTGTCCGCAAGCCACTTCGCCGGTGCTGCCGCCATACAGGAAATGCTTTTGTCGAGCGCCAACCGACGTCCGTCTTCAGCCTGCAGACCATCAGCCAGCACACGCGATACCCGGAACCCCGAGTGCAGCTGCACACCACTTTTGCGTAAGGCAGTTTCAGCATGCTCTATTAGTTTTGCCGGATAGCCACGCACCACTGTTTCCCCCGAAAACACCAGATGGAATCGCAACGAGCTATGCTCACGCAGACGGTGCGCCATCGCCAACACCAGTTCGACTCCACCGGCACCAGCACCAATAACTCCCCAGTTGGTCTCTGTGTCGAACGATGATGTATCGAGGAGTTGCGTCCACGCGTGGTTAAAGTGACTGACCGGCTTTACCCCGACCGCATACTGCGCTGCACCTGGCACAGACAAGTCGGGCGTCGATCCAATATCAATACTTAGCTTGTCGTAGCTGACAGAGCGGTTATCCTGATCGAGCTGTATCCGCCGCGAGTCCGGATCGATATGAATTGCGCGGGCCTTGATCCATCGAACATTGGCCCAGCGGCACAACCGATTCAGATCGATATGCGTTTCAGCGAGAGTGTAATGGCCGGCGATGTAACCCGGCAGCATGCCGGAGTACGGGGTCAGGGTTTGCTCTGAAATTAGTGTCAGGCGTACATCGGGAATCGGCTTCATCGCCAATGATCGGATCACCAGCGCGTGCGTGTGACCGCCGCCAATAAAAACCAGATCTCTATTCAATGTCAGACCTTTAGTCCAGGGCGAAGGTTGCGAACATCGGGGCTAGCGCAGGAGGCAGGGAAAAAGCAAAAAAGAACGACAGCTCTCGCGCGTTGCTGGCGCGAGGCGTGTGCCGCGAGAGCCAACAGGTCGGCCCTCACGACTAACGGCTATACAAGGGACCGACGTTTATTTAAACGCAGGTACCCCACCGTCTTCAGTGACGTTGTCACGCAGAGCTCCGGCTTGTGATGAAGCCGAACTGCTGTGGCGACGATCTTTCCAAAGCATCACCAGGCCAATGGCGTACATGCCGTAGACAACAGCCAACACCAAAAGTTTGGGTAAACGCATTCTAGTTCTTCCTCGGAATCAGCATCAATTCCAGCAGCTTTCTGCGATTGACGATGCTGCAAGTTGCTTGAGTCTCACCCGTTCGCGGCTCGGGAGAGTGCATCAACTGCGTAAAGGTGCCAGGAATACTTAGACAGAGCGCCGTGCAATTGAGCGGATCGCGGAATCCGCATCGTTAAGATTAAAGCCCTTTCCGTAACGTTATAGTTACATACCGTCAATTAGTTACTCAGATTTAATCTTTGGCAATCAAGGCACGTGATAGCTCGGCGCTTTCGCCTCCCCTCTCTTTTCAAGTTTGCCGGATTCCACCAGATACTCAATAGTCGCGAGCACACTTCGTGACGCAGCCGGGTACATTGAACGATCAAGATCTGCATACATTACAGGCACCATCTCATCAATGGTATGAAATCCTTTTCTTATGCAGTTAATTACCTGGTTTTCGCGCTCGATGCGGTGCTGGTACAACTGCTCCACATAGGTCTGGGGTTTCTCAATCGGGGCGCCGTGCGTGGGATAGTAAATTGCGTCAGTTCGCGCTCGCAGGCGCTGTAATGACGCCATGTACTGCGCCATGTTGCCATCCGGCGGCGAAACGATTGTAGTTGACCAGCCCATTACCACATCGCCGCAAAACAGCGCGTTTTCTGCGGGCAAATAAAAGCTCAAATGATCCGAAGCGTGGCCAGGCGTGTAAAGACAGTCCAGCTGCCACTGATCGTTGCTGAGGCTATCGCCATCGGCCAGCGTGTGATCCGGTGTAAATTGCGTATCGAGCCCAAAACCGCCGTCGGTTGAGTCACTGGCCCAGGCCCAGGTGTCGGCATCGGTGTGCTGCTGCAACAACGCACAACCAGGCGAGTGATCGACATGGCGATGGGTGACCAGAATGTGGCTTATCGTCTCGCCTGCTGTGGCCTGCAGCACTGCATCGATATGCTCAGGATCTGCCGGCCCCGGATCGATAACCGCGACCTCTCCGGTGCCCACCAGATAAGTGCCGGTGCCGGTAAAGGTAAACGGCCCCGGGTTGTTGGCAATAATACGCCGCACCAGTGGTGAAAGCTGATCACACTCGCCGTAGGTAAACTCTGGTTTTTCATTAAAGTCTATCGAGCCTGACATAAGCCATCACGTTGTTTGCGGTTCCCTGTAGAATAACGCAGCGACGTGTGATCACGGCAGTTACGGTGCACACAGCCATACAACAGCAGGCACGCAACCACGTGCTGGTACATCCTGATTACATCCATCATTAAAAACGGCATATGAACGTATTGATTGTTGGCGGCGGCGGGCGTGAGCACGCGCTGGCGTGGAAAATACTCGACTCTGATCGAGTGACTAACGTTTACGTGGCACCGGGTAATGCCGGCACCGCACTGCAACCCGGCATTCACAATGTGGATATTGCAGCAACCGATATCGACGCGTTAATCGAGTTTGCCAGGGCCGACGGAATCGATCTGACAGTCGTCGGTCCCGAAGCACCACTGGTGGCAGGTATCGTCGACAGGTTTCAGGCGCAGGGGCTACGCATATTCGGCCCTACCGCTGCCGCCGCACAGCTGGAGGGCAGCAAGGCCTTTTGCAAGGACTTTCTGATCCGTCACAACATACCGACCGCCGCCTACCAGGTCTTCACGGAAACCGGGCCGGCTATCGCGTATCTCGACCAATGTAGTATTCCGGTTGTCATAAAGGCGGATGGCCTGGCAGCCGGCAAGGGAGTCGTGATTGCACAGTCACGCGATGCTGCGGAGTCTGCCATAACCGATATGTTGTCGGATAATCGCTTTGGTGAGGCAGGCAGCAAAGTCGTAATAGAAGAATTTCTACACGGCGAAGAACTGAGTTTTATCTGCATGGTTGATGGCACGCATGTTCTGCCAATGGCCACGTCGCAGGATCACAAGGCGCGCGACAATGGCGACCTTGGTCCCAACACGGGCGGCATGGGTGCCTACTCACCAGCGGCTGGTATTAGTGATGATATGCACCAGCGCATCGTCACTGACATTATTGAACCAACCGTTAACGGTATGCGCGCGGATGGCAACCCTTTTACCGGCTTCCTCTATGCCGGACTTATGATTGACGACGACGGCAACGCCAAAGTGCTTGAATATAATGTTCGCTTTGGTGACCCGGAAACACAGCCGATTATGATGCGCCTGCAATCAGACTTAACCGAGTTGTGCGAGGCGGCGTTGCAACAACGATTGCATCAGTGCAAGGCAAAGTGGTCGGACAATACGGCGCTCGGCGTAGTCATTGCAGCTGAAGGCTATCCGGATAATCCTCGTCTGGGCGATGCCATTACCGGTCTTGAACAACAAACAGGTAAGCCTGCGGGTGCAGACGATCAGACTATGGTTTTTCATGCCGGCACACGCATGCAGGATGAACAGGTATTAACCAGTGGGGGTCGGGTCCTGTGTGTTACCGCTACTGGTAACACAGTCGCCGATGCACAGACCAATGCTTACGCAATGGCGAACAACATCAACTGGAAAGGCAGCTTTTATCGTACCGATATCGGGTACCGGGCAGTCGAGCGCGAAGCGGCGAAAGATTCAGGTAACAACTAAATACACAACCGTTGTTACCCGGCCGATGGCACTATGTGTTAGTGCCATTGGCTAGTCCACGATGATCGTCGATCAGCGTTTCATCGCATCGAAGAACTCGTTGTTGGTTTTGGTCTGCTGCAGGCGCCCGATTAAAAACTCCATCGCTTCAATTTCGTCCATCGGGTGCAGGAACTTTCGCAGTATCCAGATTTTTTGCAGTTCTTCCTGACTGATCATAAGCTCTTCACGGCGTGTGCCGGAGCGATTAACACTGATGGCAGGGAAGGTTCTTTTCTCGGCAATGCGTCTGTCCAGATGCAGTTCCATGTTACCGGTACCTTTGAACTCCTCGTAAATAACCTCATCCATTTTTGAACCGGTATCGACAAGCGTTGTTGCAACAATTGTCAGACTGCCACCTTCTTCAATGTTTCTGGCTGCACCAAAAAAACGTTTCGGACGATGCAGCGCGTGTGCATCAACACCACCAGTTAACACCTTGCCGGAAGATGGAATAACCGTATTGTAGGCACGTGCGAGGCGGGTAATTGAGTCAAGCAGAATAACAACGTCCTGTTTGTGTTCAACCAGCCGTTTGGCTTTCTCGATAACCATTTCAGCTACCTGCACATGTCTGCTGGCAGGCTCATCAAAGGTACTGGAAACCACTTCACCCTGTACCATGCGCTCCATTTCGGTAACTTCCTCAGGACGCTCATCGATCAACAGCACAATCAAAAAACATTCAGGATCATTGGCCGCAATGCTCTGCGCTATGTTTTGCAGGATCATTGTTTTACCAGCCTTTGGCGGCGAAACAATCAATGCGCGCTGGCCTTTGCCAATAGGTGCAACAAAATCTATCGTTCTTGCGGTTATATCTTCAGTACTGCCATTACCAAGCTCAAGTGTTAAACGCTCAGTGGCATGCAGCGGTGTCAGGTTTTCAAACAGCACCTTGTTGCGTGCCTGCTCTGGTGCACCAAAGTTTATCTGGTCAACCTTTAACAGCGCGAAGTAACGCTCTCCATCCTTGGGCGGTCTGATTTTGCCGGATATCGTATCGCCGGTCCGCAGGTTAAAGCGTCTTATCTGGCTGGGCGACACATAAATGTCGTCAGGCCCCGCCAGGTAGGAACTGTCAGCGCTGCGAAGAAAGCCAAAGCCATCCTGCAGTATTTCGAGCACACCGCTTCCAAAGATGTCTTCACCTTTTTTTGAATGCGCCTTAAGCAGGGAAAAAATAATATCCTGCTTGCGCGATCTCGCGACGCTATCAAGCCCGGCAGACTGTGCAAGTTCAACCAGTTCGCTTGCGGACTTTTTCTTGAGGTCAGTCAGATTCATATTGGAACGTGTATCGAGTTGCTATTTTAAGAAACGCGGATTTGATAAACGCGGAACCGCGTAATCTCGCTCGAACTGATCGAGCGTGCAGGTAATCGAAGAGCAAATGTGTTTTAGAAGTCGACGCCGCGAGTGGGATTGCAGCGCTCAATATTCAATAGCAGGTATCCCCTAACACTATCACGCGTATTTGTCCGCGTCCAGCATCCGTTCTTACCGCTAAGCGGCGCCAGCCGATCAGACTCGAGCGCGCTTTAACCAAGTGTAGTTGAGAAAAATAAAAAAGTGCAATACTACGGTTTAGCTACCGCAGGCCGCGCTCATTGGCAGTAGCGACGTTTCGGTTGTTTCTGTTAACTCTGAAATAACTAACGCGAGGATGATGAAAGTTGCGGTATGACTGACGATCAAACAAACACTGGCGCGCTTTCGCTCAAGCTGCGGCTGATGTTGTCTGATTTGTTACGCTCAACGGAACGTAACCAACCGCGATTAGAAATCAGGGGTCCCGAGCGACCCCTGCGAATCTCATTGTGTATTGGTACGAAATTGATCAGGAATTGCTGTCGATGAATGCCGACAACTGCGCCTTTGACAGTGCGCCAACTTTGGTGCCTTCAACCGAACCGTTTTTAAACAGCATTAAGGTCGGTATGCCACGAATGCCGTATTTAGGCGGTGTATTCTGGTTTTCGTCAATATTGAGCTTGGCGATTTTTACCTTGTCGCCATATTCTTCGGCGATTTCGTCAAGGATCGGGGCAATCATTTTGCAGGGTCCGCACCACTCCGCCCAGTAATCAACCAGCACGGGCAATTCGGATTGCAGAACCTCAGAGTCAAAATTGCCGTCGTTAACTTCTACTATTTTTTCGTGCACGGTGTTCTCCTGAGTGGACTTCGTATTATCCCGCAAAAGTTAGGTCAGCACATCTCTTTTTCAATAGCACGACACAACGTTTTTCTTAACGCCAGCAGCGGGTGTAACGCCACTGAAAGCTCGGCTGAAAATAGCCGGCACAGCCTGTTGTATCAGGGCTGATGAGAAAACAACCAATAGTGTCGGATCGATTTGCCGCCGCACACAGGCCGTAACACGACGAAACACCCGGGCACAGAGTCCCATTTCGCGACAACACAACGCCGCGCGGTGAAATAGGCTATGCTCTCGCCATGAAATCCAATTATCTGACGTCCGTCAGTTTCTCTGAATTACCCCTGCACGCCGTACTCATTGACGCCCTGCAATCGGCCGGATTCGAATACTGCACAGAAATTCAGGAGCTCAGCCTGCCGCTGATGCTGCAGGGCAAAGACATAACCGCGCAGTCTCAAACGGGCACCGGTAAGACTGCCGCTTTTCTGCTGGGCATGTACCAGCGGCTGCTGGACACGCCCGTTGACGAGGAGCGAAAACCAACTGAACTGCGCGCCATAATCCTCGCGCCAACCCGCGAACTGGCCATCCAGATTTACAAGGATGCACAGCAAATCGGCAAGAATACCGACTTCCGCACGGTGCTGGCCTATGGCGGAACCGACTATGAAAAACAGCGCCGGCAACTGGAAGAAGGCGTTGATATCCTGATCGGCACCCCTGGCCGTATCATCGACTACTTCAAGCAGCGAGTGTTCTCACTCAAGCGTGTCGAAGTGATGGTTCTGGACGAGGCCGACCGCATGTTCGACCTTGGATTTATCAGCGATATACGCTATCTGCTGCGCCGCATGCCCGATCCGGAAAAGCGCCTGAATCTGCTGTTCTCCGCAACCCTGTCGCATCGGGTTATGGAGCTTGCGTACGAGCACATGAACAACCCGGTTAATCTGAAAACCCGCTCGGATCAGATTGCCGCAGAAAAGGTCACACAGCGGGTTTTTCACCCGGCTTCAAACGAAAAAATTCCGCTGCTGATCGGCTTGATGCGTTCACTGACTCCCACCCGCAGCATTGTATTTGTCAACACCAAACGCGTGGCGGAAAAGGTTCACGCCTATCTGGTGGGCAACGAAATTAACGCCGAGGTGCTATCCGGCGACGTACGCCAGAACAAGCGCCAGCGACTGATTACCGAGCTTGCGTCCGGCGAACTAAACACCCTCATCGCCACCGATGTCGCCGCCCGCGGCCTGCATATCGAAGGGGTAACGCACGTATTCAATTTTGATCTGCCGCAAAACGCGGAAGACTATGTGCACCGAATCGGTCGTACCGCCCGTGCCGGTGCCTCCGGTGAGGCGATTTCATTTGCCTGTGAGGAATACGTTTTCTCGCTACCGGAAATTGAGGAATTACTGGGGCACGAGATCAGTACTGACTCTATCTCGGAAGATTTGCTGCCCGAACTCGCGCCACCGGTAAAAAGCCAGCGCTCACGCAGGCCTCGCCACTCAGGCGGCGGCAGCGGTGCACCTGGAAAACGCCGGCGCAGCCGCAGACGTGGCAGCAGCGGCGGCAACAGCAACAGCCGCTCAGGCAAGCCGGTACAGGAAAAGAGCAACTAATCCTGGCGCCGAGCTGTCATTGCATTGCCCGCAGCGCGTTGGTCGCGTTAAAGTAAACCTGTAAATTTTGCGATAAATGGGGTGTATTGGATTGCCCCAGCCGCCCCACCGAAAGAGCAAAACAGTTCTCTTTCTGCCGGAATTTCCTTAATATTCGCCGTTTTCACGGATTCCAGACCAATGAACTTCGAACTGGCCCGAGCCAACATGATTGAACAGCAGGTGCGCCCGTGGGACGTGCTCGATCAGCGTGTGCTTAACGCACTGGCGGAAGTGCCCCGTGAGAAGTTTCTGCCCGAACAACATAGTGGCCTGGCCTATTCAGATACCAGAATCCCGCTTGAAAACGGGCGTGTATCACTGAACCCGAACATTGAGGCCAGGTTGCTGCAGGCCGCAGTGCTGGAAGACGACGATCGCACACTGATCATCGGCAGTGGCAGCGGCTACATAGCCGCCTGCGCAGCCAGGCTTTGCAAGCACGTCGAATCAATAGACAGCAGTGAAGCAATCAACCTGTCTGCCGGCGCCAACGCCGAACAGTGCAACATCGATAACATCAAGTTCATCACTGGTGACATGCTGAACGATCTGCCCGACAAAACCAGCTACGATGCGATCATCGTAAACGGTTCATTGCCGTCGGTACCGGAGACGCTTAAAACCAGTCTGACCAGGCTCGGTCGACTGATCGTGACGATAGGCTCGGAAAACAAGCCGATCATGGAAACGTTTGTTATCCGACGCATTGGTGAGAACGACTGGCTGGAACAGAGCATCTTTGATACGCATATCCCTGCACTCATCGGCGACGACAGCGCTAACGAAAAAGCAACGGGTTTTGTATTCTGAGACTAGCGGATTAGCCCCGCTCTCTTCTATACAAACGATCGTCAACTCAGCCCTTTCAACGTCACGCAACGTGTGCACACTAAGCGACCGTCGTGGCGCCGGTCACCTCGCGGCTATCCCGTGCAGCTGCGATTAATCGCCATGTAAACTGACTCAGCCGCGTGGTGGTGACTGGCTGAATTGTCACACGCACAGGCTGAAATAGTTATACCAAATCTCAATTTTCGTTCTACATTCATACATCAAAGGTAAAAATAAAGATCTGCCAGACAGGCAGGCCCGTGCCACATTCCTACTTGAGATTTCGTATGAAACTGCAAGCGCCACTTGCACTGCTGCTCGCCCTTGCTGCACCTCTTACCGCAACCAATGAGATTTTCGCCGCCGATCTGGGCGAGATCTACCGACTGGCGCGTGATCGCGATTCGGTAATTCAGGCGACTCAGGCCCAGTTTGAAGCTGCACAGCAGGCCCTGCCCATCGCACGCGCCGGACTGCTGCCATCCGTCACACTGCAGGGCGACAAGGCCCTGAATGAAACGAACGACGACGCCCAGGGTCGCTTCGATTCCGATGCTTACGGTGCGACTATCACACAGACGATCTTTAACCGTTCAACGTCGCAAACCGTTGCCAAAGCACGTCTGAGCGTCGCTCAGGCTGAAGCGTCGTTGCGCGAAGCGGAACAAAGCCTGATCTTTCGTACCGCACAGGCGTACTTTAATGTGCTGACGGCAGAAGAGGCCTTCCGTGCGGCCAGCTCCTCTCGCGATGCAATTTCCCGCCAAACGGAACAGGCGGAGAAGCGCTTTGAGGTGGGCCTGACCGCCATTACTGATGTCAAGGAAGCGCAGGCCCAGCTCGACCTGGCGGTAGCGCGGGAAGTTGTCGCCGAAAATCAGGTAGCACTGGCCAAACAGGCGCTGCGAGTCATCATTGGCCAGGAAGTGCCGGACCTTGACCCGCTGTCACAGACAGCCAAGCTCACGGCTCCGGTACCTCAATCACTTGACCAGTGGCTGGCACTGGCAGAGGCCAACAGCCCGCGTCTCAAGATTGCCAACTTTGATTATGAGATTGCCCGCGCTGATATAAAAATTGAGCGTGGTGCACGGCTGCCGACACTGGCGCTGAATGGTCGTTACACCAACTCGACAACGGAGGCGACCTCGAGCCGCCCGGAAATCGAGTCCGGACAACTCCAGTTACAACTGACCTACCCGATTATCACCGGTGGCCGCACCAACGCACTGATTCGGCAGGCTCGTGCCCGCTCGCGGCAGGCAGCGTTCAACCAGGAAACAGTGCGTCGTGCTGTTGAACAGGAAACCCGCGATGCTTACCTGAGTGTGCTGGCGGACATCAGTCAGGCGCGGGCGCTAAAACAGGCACTGTCTTCAACAGAGGTTGCCAAGGATGCTACACAGGCGGGATTCGATGCAGGTACACGTACTGCCGTAGAAGTTCTGGTTTCGCTGCGCGATACATTCAACGCCTATGCTGATTTCGCGGCAGCGCGGCACCAGTACGTGGTCAGAAGCCTGCAACTGCGTCAGGCTGCGGGCATACTGGCTGAAAAACACATTGAAGCAGTGAATAGCTCACTGGAGCCAAGGAACTGAGCTTACCACTCTGACTACCTGCGCTAGTTGTGCGGGTAGTGACCTCGTTTTACCTAGTCAATCAATTCAAATCGGGTGCCGCAGTAAGGGCAGTAAGCAACCGGACTTTCCTCGAGCGGAATATACACCCGCGGATGCGAGTTCCACAGGCCCATCGCCTCGGTTGGGCAGTGCACCGGCAAATCCGCACGGCTCACTTTCACAACCTGCGTGTCGCGCTCCGCGGCGCCTTGATTGTCACTCATCGTTGGTTTCCAATTAACTAAACGAACGTCAGCCAGTTATGGTGCTTTTCAGACTTACCTTCAACAGCCGCAAAAAACAGCGACTGAAGCTTTTCCGTGATCGGACCTCTTGAGCCGCTGCCAATGGCGCGATTGTCGACTTCCCGGATTGGGGTAATTTCTGCAGCGGTGCCACTGAAAAAAGCTTCATCTGAAATATAGACTTCGTCGCGAGTGATACGGCGCTCGATCACGTCGATACCGAGTTCATCGGCCAGTTGCATAACGGTTTTGCGGGTAATGCCGTCAAGTGCCGACGTGAGATCAGGGGTGTGAATCTGCCCCTCGCGAACGATGAAAAAGTTCTCGCCTGAACCTTCGGCAACATACCCTTCATTGTCCAGCAGCAGCGCCTCGTCGTAGCCGTCCTGCAGCGCCTCCTGCAGTGCCAGCATGGAATTCATATACTGGCCGTTGGCTTTGGCCTTGCACATGGCAATGTTGACATGGTGACGGGTAAAGGATGAGGTTTTGATGCGAATACCGCGCTCGAGGTTTTCAGCCCCCAGATAAGCGCCCCACTCCCACGCTGCAACCATACAGTGCACGCTTAGGTTATCCGCACGCAGGCCCATGCCCTCGCTGCCGTAAAAACACATCGGCCGCAGATAGGCCGACTGCAGATTGTTCTCGCGCACCACAGTCTTTTGCACATCGCACAGCGTATCGTGGTCCCAAGGGATATCCATACGCAGTATCTTCGCCGAGTTGAACAGGCGCTGGGTATGTTCCTGCAGCTTAAAAATGGCAGGGCCGCGACTGGTTTCATAAGCGCGAACACCTTCAAATACACCCATGCCGTAGTGCAATGTGTGGGTGAGCACATGCACTTTTGCCTCGCGCCAGGGCACGAGCTCGCCGTCTAACCAGATTACCCCGTCTCGGTCAGCCATTGACATTGCGTTATCTCCAGTCGTGATTTCACTTGAGTACTGCCAGCGCCCACTACGGGTAAATGACCCGAGTTGCTCACCCGCATCGACCAACCGGGCCGTCAGGCAGTAGGTTGCAGCGCACCCGGCGCGCTTCCAGCCGCGGTATTGAACCACAAACTGCATAGCCGCGATACCGCCCTGGCCTTTTACCATCGCCCGTAACACGACGATTCGCTAAAACGCCCTGTGCGCCTGGTACATCTGCCTTGATAATCAATTATCGAACCGAAATATTGACCCGTTATCAGCGCTACAATAGCCTTCAGTTACCCTTTACAGAAAGCACCATGCACAGCCCGATTGTCAGATTGTCCGAAAGGCCGCAGTTTCCGTTAGCTCTTGCCAGCTC
>CAYMFQ010000068.1:19194-23829 GCA_964389335.1 uncultured Granulosicoccaceae bacterium | reverse complement strand
GGCGGATGATCGGTAAAAACTGTTCGACCGCGAAGTCGTGATTGATCAGGAACACACCGGGGCAGCCTGCATCCATAGCCCGCCGGATGTTGCGCTCCGTCTGCGAATTGTCGAGCACGTGTATCACAGGCAATACAACCAGCCCTGTCGTGTTAAATCGCTTTTTCAATTCTTCTCTGTTCATCGCCATGCGTCGGTGTTTCCTATGCCCGTGTTTCAGGCAGAACTCTGGTTTTTCTCCAGTTTAAGTTGGATTTCCGAATTTGGAAAATTTATAGTGGCTGCACAACCGCACGGGTAACCCCGACGTCATCAAAGTGATCGTCGATGCGATTGTTGGTGTGGTCGTCATCGTGCCCTGCACGACACGTTTGTACGAATGGCCGCCCGACGCGCTTGATCTCCTGTGACCTGCGGGTGCAGTTATCATCCGGCAGTATTAATTGTTCAATTGGGCGCCACGGTCAGGTGGAGCCTCAACCAGAGAGTGTGACCCTATGCAAGAGTCTGAAAATACAACAACATCTGGCGCTGATGACACATCCACGCCTGCAGTAGCATCACCAACCCGTCGCAAGCTGCTAAAGGCCGGTGGTGCGGTCATTCTGGGTGCGCCATATATAAGCCGCGCCTGGGCTAATGTCACTGAAATCAACATGCTGGCCTGGTACGGCCATGGTGAGCCGGATGTGGTGGCCGAATACGAGGAAGCCAATAACGTTAAGTTCAAGCCGAAATACTATGCCGGTGGCGACAACATGCTCGCGCTGATCGCTCAGTCTCCGCCGGGCACTTACGACCTGATTTTGTCTGACGCGGAATTTGTGCAGCAGCTTAATGCGGCAGGCTACATTGAAGAAATGAACGCAGCGGACTACCCGTTTGACGACATGCTGCATGAAGACTTCACTAAGTTTCCGGGTCACTGGAAGGACGACAAGCTCTTCTCAATGATTCTGCGTGGCGGGCATCTCGGGGTGTCCTACAACAAGAATGCCGTCACCGCAGAAGAAGCTCAAAGCTATAAGTGTTTCTGGAAGCCGGAACTGGAAGGCAAGGTCGGTCACTTCGATTGGCACCTGCCCAACCTTGGAATGATGAGCCTGTACGACGGCAATGGTGCCTCATTGTGGGATCTTGACGACAAAAAGTGGAATCAGGTGCAGGAGACCACCAGCTCACTGCGCCCGCAGGTGGGTGGCTTCTTTGACTACGGTGGCACGTTTAACTCGCTAAAGAACGGCGAAATGCTTGCGATGTGCGGTATCGGTGACTGGATTACCGGTGTACTGGAAAAAGACGGCGCTCCGGTTGCGTCAGTCATTCCGAAAGAGGGTGGTATTCAGTTCACCGAGAGCTACAGCATTGGCAAAGGCTCTGAAAAAGCCGACGAAGTGAAAAAATTCATCCAGTACATGATGTCACCGGAAGGGCAGGTTAAGTCTGCACAAATGGCGGCGTACCCGGGTTTCTGTGTCACCAAAGCCGGTCGTGCGAAACTGATCGAAGTGGACCGCAAAGAAGCGGAACGCTCGCACCAGATAGAAGGCATGGCGAACGAGCCGATTGCACTGATTAACGACGGCAGAATTCACTACCGTGATATTCCGCAGCAGCAATCGCTGGAAGACTGGAACGACTACTGGTCAGAGTATAAAAACGCCTGATACCGGTGATTTTGCAGTAGTGTTAATAACCGGGCGCAGAATTGCTGTGCCCGGCCCCTCCCGAAAACTGACGGCTTTGCACGTTGCGTTCAAACACCTCTTCTGCTGAAAACACACCAACAGCCACAGCCAAAAGGCGGTTTAACGGTTATCCGTTGACGTGGCGCCTGCCAATCATATTCTGGCAAACCCTGTTCTTTCTCGGGCCGCTGATCTTTATGGTGGCGATGTCGTTCTTCCTGGTGAAGAACTATCGCATGGTCGAGGCGTTCGAGCTGAAGAACTGGGAAAAGATGCTGACCCGCGGCTACTTTTGGGACAGTTACTTCTTAACGCTCGGGCTTGCAACATTGTCCACGGTGGTAACGTCTTTAGTGGCGTTTCCTGCGGCGTTTGCGCTGGCGTTTAAGGTGTCACCGGCCGTCAGGCGCTGGGCAATATTTCTATTGATTATTCCGTTTTTTACCAGTTATCTGGTGCGTATATTTTCGTGGTATGTCATTTTGGCTGAGAGCGGTGTGGTGAACGCGATACTGGCGCAAGTCGGTCTTGGGCCCTATACCATGCTGAACACAAAGTTCGGCACTCTTGTGGGCTATATGACGCTGACATTGCCGCTGGTGGTGGTGTTGCAGACCTTTGCGCTGTCGAATATCGACAGGAATCTGGTGCAGGCCGCACTCAATCTTGGTTGCCCGCCGTGGCGCTCGGTGGTCTCTGTTATCGTGCCGCTTGCGAAAACCGGCCTGATAGTGGCGGCGCTGTTCTGTTTTATTTTGTCTTTTGGTGACTTTGTCAGCCCGTATTATCTCGGTGGCTCCAAACCTCCGACGCTACCAATATTAATTATTGATACCACCAAGTCCGGCCAGCAGTGGCCGCGCGCGGCAGTGGTGGCTGTTGTGATGATGGTGACACTGATTACCATCGCGTTTGCTGCACTGGCGGTTGCGTACCGCAAGCGGGTAAGCCGATGACAAAGTTGATCGTTGAGCGGGTCTGGTGCGAACGTCGTGTGGCGACAGTCTCTGTATGGTGGCGAGCATGAGCGGACGTTTATTAAGCTGGACTCTGCGTGGCTATACGCTGCTGTTATTTGTTTTTGTGTTTGCGCCGATTCTGTTCAGTGTGGTGTTTTCGTTTAACTCGGCGCGCTTTCCAACCATACCGCTCGAGTCCTTTACCTGGCACTGGTACGAGACTATCTGGAATGATCCGGATGTATGGGTCGCTGTGCGTAACAGCGTCATAGTTTCACTGTGTACCTGTGTCATTGCCACGATACTTGGTTTTTGCACCGCCTATACAGACTATCGCTACAACTTTCGCTTTAAGAGTGCGTATCTTGCGCTGGTGTTATTACCGCCAACCATACCGCTGATCATCATGGCGCTGGCGATGCTGGCGTGGTTTGCGAAGATTGGCGCGTCCGGACAACTCTGGTCGATCATTATTGCGCACAGTGTATTGACCGCCCCGTTCGCCATGGCCATCTGCCGCATGCGTCTGAATCAGATGGACAGCGACCTTGAGGCCGCTGCCTGGAACCTCGGCGCCAGTGAGTGGCGCACCATGCGCGAGGTAATCATCCCTTTTTGCAAACCTGCCATTATTTCTTCGCTGTTCCTGACTGCGGCGGTGTCATTTGATGAGTTTGCGATTGCGTGGTTTGTTTCTGGTTTAAACAAAACTATCCCGGTGCTGATTCTGGAGATTGTGCAGGGCAACATCGACCCGCAGGTCAATGCCATTGGAACGTTTGTGTTTTTAGTGTCGATGACGCTGGTCATCATCGCACAGGTGTTTTTTACTTTACGTCATAGCAGGGCACTGTCATGAAGAGCGGCTTGAATAGCAGCGGGGATGTTGGCGCAGACAGCGGCATGGCCAACACCACTCAAAGCCCGCTGGTCACGTTTGAACAGGTCACAAAACGCTTTGGTGACTTTGTTGCCGTTGAAGGTATCGATCTGAGTATCGATGCCGGCGAGTTTATTGCGATCATGGGGCCGTCCGGCTGCGGTAAAACCACCACGCTGCGCATGCTGGCGGGTCTTGAGCAACCGACCGAAGGCACGATAACCATCGACGGGCAGCTAATGAACAACGTCAGGCCACACGAACGCGATACCCCGATGGTGTGGCAATCATTAGCGCTGTTTCCCTTTCTAAACGCGCGTGAGAATGTTGAGTTTGGTCTGAAGATGCGTGGCCAGGATGCCCCTGTGCGACGGCGTAAGGCAATGGAGTGGCTGGAGCGTCTGGGGGTAGGTGAGTTTGCCGAGCGCAATGTCGAAACACTATCGGGTGGTCAACGGCAACGCGTGGCACTGGCCCGATCACTGGTCACAGAGCCGCGGCTGTTATTACTTGACGAGCCCTTGTCCGCACTTGATGCGCACCTTGTGATACGCATGCAGTCGGTGCTGACTCGCCTGCAGCGCGAACTTGGAATAACGTTTGTGTATGTTACGCACTCGCAGTCAGAGGCGTTTGCAATGGCTGATCGCGTCGTGATCATGTCTAAGGGCCACATTGCACAGATCGGCAAGCCGCGTGACATCTACCGCGAGCCCGCCAATCGCTTTGTGGCAGAGTTTGTGGGGCGTAACAACATCATTTCAGGGAAAGTCACCGCTATCGACGGCAACATCGTATCCGTGGCATCACCTATTGGTCAGTTTAGCGTGCTTGGCGAAGGTCATCTGCCGGCCATTGACGATGAGGTAACGTTTGTTATCGCAGCCGATTTGGTAGAAGTAACACGCGATGCGCGCAGTGGTGATAATTCGGTGGCCTGTACGCTGATTTCTGAAGAGTTTATTGGTTCGGTGGTAACGCTGTTTCTTGAGACTGCTGACGGCACCGAGCTAAAGGTCCAGTTACAGGAGCGAGAACTCGCCAGTCTTGATCATACCAGTGGTGGCACGTTTTACCTGGGCTGGCAGAGTGAAAGCGCGCATTTGTT
>CAYMFQ010000068.1:9376-19094 GCA_964389335.1 uncultured Granulosicoccaceae bacterium | reverse complement strand
CTAGTTGCATATCTGTGGTCGGCGTGCCAGCAGGCTATCCGGAGTAGCCCGTGTCCCTTTTACACCAATCTGTATGAGATCTTCCTGGTACGCCGCCACAGGAAGGATCAGCAATCCGGAGTTGTTCATTGAGTCTTCCGCAAAGGCGGGATCATTGCTATACATCACGATAAAAGCGTTGCCTTCCTGCTGGTAGGTGTCCCAGACTCCGCGGGCGCTCGCTTCGTATGTGCTGCTGACTTCAGCGCCGCCTGCGTTCCCGGTGACTGAGGTGCTTGAGCCGTAGTAGTAATTAAAAACTCCACCGGCGCAGAAGTAGTAACGATGATCACCCGATGAGTATGCGTTCGAATGTGACGTTGAAACGACCGAGTTCATGACATACGCACGGAGCGGGTCGGCAAGTGAACCTGAAAAATGTCCACCACCCTGTAGCCAGCCGTTGGAAACGAAATTTCGGAAAATCTCCTGCATCTGCGCATGCCCGGGTCCTTTGAAATCGGCCGCCTGATGTTCTGCGTTGCTTATGGTCGTATCAAGTTGTTTTCCCTCGGGAACGAGGTCATCCGAAAAGGCTGCTCCTGACACCACATCTGCATAGACTTCAGTTAGTGTTTCCAGCGTCTCCCTGGGATCTAATTCAAACTCCTCGACTAGATCCGCACGAATCTGTAAACGATCATTGTCAGACAATGGGCCACCATCTGAAAATGCTGCTTCAATCTCTATAGCCTGTTTTACATGATGTTCAGTGAGGGTATAACCGTCCTGCTGCAATACAATCTCATCGGCCCTTAGATGCAGCGTTGTTACCAATGTAGAAAACACAAAGCCTAAAACCAGAAAAGTAAATTTCAATCGCTGCACGGTACTAGCCATCCAATGGTGAAAAACGGGCATTTAATGCTGAAAACGCACAGGCAGTACAAGTTTGGCGTAATGGTTGTGCAAACAAGTATTATCTGCACAATAGAGCAATATGCTGCCGTGCTATAAAGAATATCCTAAATTGTATCGAGCGATTCAAGGGTTTTTGCGAGTTTTTCGATGGTTAAGGTCGGGATTAAGCTCAGCGCAGATGAGTGTCTGCAGATGGAATTGAAAATTCGGTCTGGCGAATAGCCAATAATAATCTGAATGGAAACCGGGACAGTGATATTTAGCGAAGGACCTATTAGAAACCTTGTCGAAGGATCCCTGGCCGGTGCTGATATTAGCCAGCTTTTTGGTAACTTCTGTTCTGAGGCCAGAGCATCCGGACTACCGCTTTTGCGTGGACAACTTGGCATGCATATTCTCCACCCGTTGGTGGAGTCTGTTGATCTGGTCTGGTGGCACGAAAAGCCGAATGTGACCAATATAAGAGAGCATAACGATAGCCCTCAGGAGTGGCTGGAAAGCCCTACCTACTGGATGTTGAGTAACAATCAGATGGAGCTTCGCCAAAAGCTGACTGCGGGCTCACCTGACGTGTCTCGATTCCCCATATTTGAGGATTTCTTAGCCGCCGGTGCAACTGACTACTATGCGCAGTTGGTAGCGTTTGCCGAGGAAGATGCAGCGGTTGCCAGTCAGGATGGCGTGATGGTTTCCTGGCTGACTGATGATCCGGGTGGTTTTACAGAGCAACATATTGAGCTACTCAGATCGTCGCAACTCCATCTTGGGCTAGTGGCAAAGCTATATAAACGGGAATCGACCGCGCACAATATCGCCCACGCCTATCTTGGCACTGATGCCGGCGAGAGAGTGCTGCAGGGGCAGATAAGACTCGGTGAATTTGATCGAATGCCCACCGTCGTGTGGTATAGCGACCTGCGAAGGTCGACCGCTATGGCAGAGGAGTTGTCACCAGATGAATTCGCTGGCGTCCTGAATTCATATTTTGAGTGCACCGCTGGCTCTGTGCTCGAACATAAAGGTGAAGTATTACGCTTTATCGGTGATGCTGTTTTGGCGGTATTTCCAGCCACTGATAACCAGACAATTTCTGATGCAGCCAACAATGCGGTGCAGGCTGCAATCATGGCAAGACAGAAGATAGCATCTGCCAACGATAGTCGACTCTCCTCAGGCCTGAATCCTATCGACTTTGGGCTGGGGCTGCATGTTGGCGAGCTGATGTATGGAAATATAGGTCTGCCAAATCGACTGGAGTTTTCAGTAATAGGCCCGGTCGCCAATGAAGTAAGTCGGCTCGAAGGTTTAACTAAAGATATCGGCGTATCGCTGCTGGTTTCAAAGAATTTTTCCGATATAGTAGACATTAGCTGGCGCGACCTTGGTATGCACAACGCCCAGGGTGTCAGCGAAGGTCTGCATGTGCTGACATTGCCAGCAGGTATGTTGCCTTCTTAGTCCGTTTTATTCGGTGCGCCGTGGGTTCGCCTTATGGTTGTGCCCAGTGTAAGGCGCAATATTCACTAGCGAGAATCGACATTGAAAGTGCAATATTTAGAGATTGTTTCAAATGATGTAGACGCTGTTTGTAAGGCGTACGAAATTACCAATTCTGTTTGTTTCAGTGAACCAGATGAGTTTCTTGGTGGGGCTAAAACGTGTACGTTGGCTGACGGCTCAGTTGTCGGTGTGAGAGGTCCGTTGAGAGAATCTGAAGACCCAGTCGTGCGGCCATATTGGCTGGTTGATGACATCGAGGAAGCGTTAAAGAAAATTGAGGCGGAAGGTGGTCAGGTAGCCGTACCGCCCATGGAGATTCCTGGAAAAGGGAAAATTGCTATTTATATTATTGGGTCAAACGATCATGGGTTGTGGCAACTATGAGGTCTCTGAGGCTAATAAACGTTTGCTACCGATGTGTGCGGCGTCGACTTGTGTGTATGGTCGCAGGCTCTCATTGTTGCACACAGTTCGCCCCCGCATACGCTGTAGCTGAACTGAGCATTAGCCCAAAAAACAGGAGCTACATCAGATGTCAATGGTAGGACACTACCTGGTCGTTACAGCGTCTGAATTAGAGAAACTGTATTCAGATCCGGACTCGGTTGAGAAATTTCTATTTGAAGAAAAGGATTATGACGGTGTTTACATAGACAAAGCCTGGCATGCAATACATTTTACGTTAACAGGTTCAGTGTGGGATGGTGATCCTCCACTTGCAAATGTTGTAATGGGTGGCGAGCCGATAGGGGAAGATCTTGGCTGGGGTCCAGCAAGAGTGCTTTCAGTTAACCAAGTCGCTGATGCGTACCTGGCATTGGAGGATATACCCGTGTCCAAGTTTCGGACTATGTGTAATGTAGGCATGCTTGAAAAGAATGATATATATCCTTCTATTTGGCATGAAGGTGAAAGTGCAGTTGATTATGTTGCTTACAATTACAAACTGGTTGTCGATGTATTCAAAGAGGCGAGTGAGAAAAAATGTGCTTTAGTGGTTTTCCGAAGCTAAATCAGCCTAACGAATTGGATAGATCGCCCCGATATTATCAGGTAGTCGTATGAAGTGGTGCTTAAGAAGATAGGTCCTATGACCGAGGAGTCTGACGTGAAACCCAAAAATCGCCATGACTTTATTGAAGCATTATGAAAGAGTTGGGGTCGAACGAAAGTGAAATCAGAGGCAAATGGGTTCTTGTAGACTATAAGATGCAGGGTGACGCTGCTTGTAAGAGAATCGAGTGGCTCTTGCAGAACCGCTTGAAACAACTGGTTGTCAATGAGAAGAGCGAAAGCCTGCATATTGATCCTTCGGATAATAGATATTGGCTACGCACCTATCCTCAATCATACATGCATGGTGGAGGACCTCCTATGTTGAAGTGTATTGCAAAAAGTGAGGCTGTGTTGTGGCAGCTACGTCAGGGCGCCAGGTGTCCGTAAATTTAAAAACGGTATTCACCTACATTGGGATATTCTATATGCGCAAAAGAGGGTATTCGTACGATAATAGAATCAGTTGCTGATTTCTGTGTACGGTCGTACCTCTGGCAATTACACGTAAATGTACGCTATAGATATCTCGCATGCAGTAGGTGTCTTGCAGTGCAAAATCGCCTTATCTTTTAAGAAGGTGCCGACTCATGCGGCGCTTACATGGTTTAATATGAAGTCTCGCTACTTATCAAGGTAGTAAATCCCCAGATTCGGATCGCTATAGCCAAAGACCAGTACTTTGTTATTGTTAGCTACCTTTACATCTCGAACGTCATCCTGTGGACTATATCGCCAGCGCAAGGATCCATCGTGGCTGTTAAACGAGGCTACTTCTACTTTGTTGTAGAGTAAAATTGTATCGTCGTTGGCAATGAGGTCAGTAAACAGTCTGGGAAATTCAGTATCGGCAAGTTCAATTGTCCACAGAAAATCACCATTGATATCCAACAGCCGCAGCCTGTGTTGCTGAGAAAGTACCGCTGTTGACCCATCACTCAATCGATCTGGTGCGGTTGCAGGATAGAGATCACTCTTGCTCCATAGAACATCGCCGTTTTGATCGTATGCGGTGATACCACTCCAGAAGACAGGTCTTGCGAATACGGTACCGTCAGATCCAATGCTCCAGTCGACATACCAGTCGCCGTCGGGGTGTTCATTGTTGACAGCGCTGGCAACACTGTTCACACATTGCTGATCCTTTGCGGTTACGTTTATGTTGTAGGGCCGGTCCGTATCATTGCCCCAATTAACTACGATCACATAGTAAGTGCCTGATGTAAAGCAACGCGCTGGTTCCCCGAGAGTGAGTGATTTCGAATGCCAGTTTTTATATACACCACCAATAGCGGCTTCCAGTTCACTATCCAGATCACCATCAAGCTGCAACGCCATGGGTTGCTCAAGATCAATCCGATAATAATGTGTGTAAGTATCGGGCGGGAGCGAAGTCACCTGGGTTTGCGAAAACGGCAGCGTTGGTGCGAGGTGCAGTGAATACCCACTGGTCGCAGGGACCAGAGCTGTGGTTTGTGTCTGATCGGTAGTCTGTGCATCGAGTCGACATGAGGTCAGTGTGACTGGATTCCAGCCCCACGGATATCCACCTCTATCTTCGCACTCACCCGCAAGAGGAGGGCAACTTTGCCGGTTAACCGGATCCCAGCCCCAGCCGTTGTACTGGTCAGCGCTGTCATAGTTACACTCTGCGGACGCATTCGTCGAGAACCACAATGGAATTAAGAATGCCGCTGCAATGAGAAGTTTTCTGTTTGCCATTAGACCGTACACTGGGGCTATTTAATGTCATGACATAATAGCCATTCGTTCGGGCGCGATCAAGTTGGCGTTGGTGAGATTGTGTGTCAGGTTGGCTGGTTCGGAAGATTTCGGGCAGAGAAATTCCTCGTCTGTAAACGCACCGGCTGGATTATTACCCTGCTTACAGCCCTTTCAGCGACAGCAATTTCAACGTATTCAACAAAGTCATCAAATGCGCTTCATTTTGCGCGTTGTGCATTATTAATAGGCCGAACTATGAATAATCTCGGACAGCTGTGTAAGTGATACACCGTTGCATTTCGCAGACTTTTTATACGTCCGTAAAACCTGCTCAATGCGTTGACGGTCCGAGATGCTGAATAGCGTTGACACTGAAGCTTTATCAATCGGGCACGAACACGTTGCGTTTATCCTGTTGCAATACTCGTCCGGCCGAACCGAGAAAATCCGCCGCCACGATCTGCCGCAGGCACGCGGCATCGTCGGGTGCATTGGCGATAAAACGTCGGCCATCCACCTGGCGGCCAACAACTATTGCGTACTCCGGTTCACCACCTCGATGCATGACCGTATAGGTCTCAACGGTAGCAGGCCCTTTTGCGTGCTCGGCCAGTGTTGGTCCTGGTTCGGCATCAACGATTGACTGATATTGTTCGGGTGCGCGCGGGGCAAAAGGTTTTTCAGGCGCTGTGGTGGAATAGATACCCATCGATTGTTTAGTCACGTAATTACCGTTCGCCGTCACCATGCCTAACTGACCCGGAGCACGGCGCAGCTCGATCATCATCTGCGCAATTGAGTGGGTGACGTAATTGTTCCCGGGGCCGCCAAAGTAGGGCAACCCGCCTGTCACCGTCAGCCCGCGCGGATCATTAACTAAAAGCCCCATCTCGTCGCAGGCAATTTGCACGGCGGAAGGAAAGCAACTGTAGATGTCGAATCGATCGATATCTGCAAGATCACATTCGGCCATCGCCATCGCTTCACGTGCGACCACACGCATCGCCGGTGATGAGTGATAGTTGATCCGATCCGTGATGTACCAGTGGTCATGGGCGTCAGCGCAGCCGTGCAAATACACCCAACGATCCTCGGGAATCCCCAGTGCTCGCGCCTTGCCGACCGATGTCAGGATCAATGCGGCCGACTGATCAATATAGGGGTTGGCGTTCATCAACTTCGTATACGGAAAGCCGATGTACGGATTGTTATCGCTGACCTTGGCGATCTGTTCGGCACTGAAGCCCTGGCGCCGATCTGCAAGCGGGTTATCTGCTGCTACTGCCGCAAACCGCGCAAACAATTGCCCCATCGCCAGGCGGTGCTCGTCGACACTGCGCGACGCCTCGCCGCGCAGCGCATTTTCAAATAGTGGATAGGCGAATATTGCCCCTTGCATTTGATGACGTGCCTCGAGATCACTCCAGCCTCTTGTTTCAACGCCCCAGTTAACCGGCGGCTCTTTGCATGGCTCGGACCAGTCGAGATCAAGCCCGGATCGTTTCGCCCGACGCTGCGTTGCCAATGCTTCTGCACCGCAAACCAGCGCCGTGCCAACCTCGCCACGTGAGACCATCTCGAACAGCCGGTTGATACACCACTGTGGCATGTTGCCACCAGGCCAGGTATAGACCAGTCGCTTTGCACCTTGAATGCCCAGCCGCTGCGCAACCGATGCCGGTGGATTGGCCGGTCCGCCGAACGGACTGGTGAAGCGCCACGAAGTGTCTGCAAACGAGCGCACTACCACTATGGTATCCAGTGCCTGCAACAGCGCATCACCACCCGATGCATCGTTTGCCGCTTGCCTGGCGGCCGCTGCTGCCAGAGCCATTGCATCGAGCGCTTTCGACGGGTCCGACTCGTGTTGGGTGATCTGGCCACAACCGACCAGCACCGGAGTCAGGTCATTTGTCACAGACACTCACTGTAGCTTTGTGCATGTGTCATCAATCCCGTTGTCGCAAAAGCTCACGCATGCTGTTGCCTTTATATTGTGTTCGAAACAGACCACGCCGCTGCAACTCGGGCACTACCTGATCGACAAATTCCTCGATTGCACCGGGTGTATGAATTGAAGACAACATAAAGCCATCACCACCGGCGGTTGCGATATACGCCTCCATCTGATCAGCAATTGAATTAGCAGTACCGACGAATTGCGGCAGACCCACACTCTGGCCGTGCCGCTGCGCTACTTCACGCAGTGTCATAGCGGTGCCGTCGGGTTTGCGAAAACGGGTGCGCATGCGTTGCAGTTCGGGCTCTTCGCGTGCGGT
This sequence comes from uncultured Granulosicoccaceae bacterium, assembly GCA_964389335.1. Classification (GTDB taxonomy): domain Bacteria; phylum Pseudomonadota; class Gammaproteobacteria; order Granulosicoccales; family Granulosicoccaceae. Next base: position 11,637 of record CAYMFQ010000068.1, on the reverse strand, counting down.
CATATCATCGTCAAGCGACAGCACCGACAGATCAAAATCCAGATGGGCGGAGAGAATCGTCAACCCTGCTTCCAAAGGCACCAGCTCGTTGTGCTCGGCCTGCAGTTCCTGTGCGTGCGACTCACTGCTGCCGATGATCGGCTGCATACCGAACAACAACTGACAGTGTGATGGATCGCGCCCCAGATCACTCATCAGGGTTTTAATCGACGAGTAATAGCGCGCCGCATCTTCCGCGCGCGGTTGAATTGCGAAAATCGCATCGGCATAGCGGGCGGCGAAATCCTGCCCCTTGGGCGAGGTTCCCGCCTGCAGGATGCACGGACCGTTCTGCGGTGATCGCACCACGTTTAGTGGACCGCGTGATTTGAAAAACCGCCCCTCGTGCTCGATCCGCCGAACTTTCTGTGGATCGGCAAAGACTGCGTTTTCCCGATCCATCACGATTGCATCTTCATCCCAACTCTCCCACAGCTTGCGACAGACCTGCATGAATTCATGCGCGCGATCGTAACGTTCATCAGAGGCAGTACGCTCGGCGCCATAGTTGGCCTGCTGATTGTGATTAAGCGATGTCACCACATTCCAGCCCGCTCGGCCCGAAGTCATGTGATCGATAGTCGCCCACATTCTGGCAGCGTAAAAAGGGTGCTGATTGCTGGTTGAGAACGTCGAGGCGAGCCCGATGTTCTTTGTTACGGCACCCAACCACGGCAGCAGTGGCATCGGATCGTGCTCGGGTGCTTGTGCGGCGTATCGCAGCGCCGGATCCAGCGTGCCAGTGTATGTGTCGGAGATGTAGTTCAGATCAGCAAAAAACACCATATCGAACAGACCGCGCTCGCAGGTCTGTGCAATATGCTGATAGAGATCGGGTTGGCGCCAGTCGAATCCAGCGCTCGCGGTCTTTGGATGGCGCCACATGCCAAGGCTGTGATAGCTGGGCCCGTGCGTTAAAAACTGTGCAAGATGCATATGGGCTTTGGCCACCATCGCGTTTTCCTCGTGTCGGTCTGGTGGTCATTGTAAAGACTTATCAGGAGCAACGCAGCTTGCCTGGCGGGTGGCGAGAGTCATCACAAGGTTTACCTGAACTCGCGGCAATCGCGTTGGCGTTTACTGTTCGGACTGCCTCCGCTTGCTAATCCAGTTTTCATCGACATTCAGCTTTGTCACCATTTTGTCTTCTGGTGCAACAACGCGCCAAAAGGGCGTAATGTCAGTTAACGGTACGCCATTATCCAGTTCTTCAAGGGCAGCCTCAGCGGCAATTCGGACAAAGATAGCAGTGGAGACGGGACAGGTTGCATCGCACTTGTTGCGACGTGCTAATTCATTCCTCAACTGACGCATTGACTTGAATTTGCCTTTGGGGATTTTCCGGATGTATGCATCGATCATCTGCGGAGTGCCAACCAGCATCAGTTGGCCTGCCTTAATGCCGGCGAAGTCCTTGTCGAGGACGACTTTCTTTTTGTCTTTTTTTTGTTTGAGTTTTTCTGTAGCAGATTTAGCCATCGGTAAGTGCTCCTTGCAGTGCAAGTTAACACGGATTACTGCGCTAAAAAATAATCAGCAATTTTTTATAATAAAATCAGATGGCTAAGCGTTTTTCGCAACTGAACAGACGTTCGTCCGAGTGGGGGAGTTTCCCACAACACACTGCAATTAAAAATGTGTTGAGTACCGTGTAGATTCCCGAGAGTTGCACGATAGGGTGGGCAGTTTCCAAAGAACTAACCCACCCCTTATACTTTTTTTAATTTGCAATGGCCCGATTTCTTGTTATGAACCATGCAACGCCTGTGATCAGGTAAATTAGTACAGGCCCCCACGTAAATGCTGTCATCTGCCCATTTAACGTGAATACCAATGAGGTTATAAACCCAAGCAATGATCCTGCGATTCCCGCCGTACTGACCGCAATCTGTACTTCAGAACTGGTGCTGTCTTTCAGTAGCCAGCAAACCATGGCCATAAAAACCAGGGCTAACCCAAAATAGCGGCCCATCAACGCGGTGTCTGCGTCGGCATTGGTGAAATAGAATGACGCGGTGAGTTGGGGGGCAAGGGTGTAGGCAATCGCATAGATCCCTGCGAGGGCTGCTACGAGTATACAAGTGTTCCTGTACATAGATAATCCTCCTTTACAATAAAAAAACACCCGGTAACACTGGTCTATTTCAGCCAGTGTGGCACAACTACAAGGCCAAATTACTGTCCTTGTGTCTTGATTTTATCATGTGATGGTTGATAGCACG
>CAYMFQ010000068.1:0-9276 GCA_964389335.1 uncultured Granulosicoccaceae bacterium | reverse complement strand
AGGCCAAATTACTGTCCTTGTGTCTTGATTTTATCATGTGATGGTTGATAGCACGCCCTTTCGTGTCGGGTCACGCAAACAAGTGATTGACATTTCTGATAGGTGACGATAGACAAATTCACATCCCCATGGGCAGAGAGAACGGTAAACAGTGTGCAGTATTTTCCGCGTGCAGTTGAATAGCGAAATTTGCATTGCAATAGCAGACGGCAATTCTGGTCCCCGGATTAGTGTTGCCCCACGGGCAAACTTTTCGGCAATTTTTTATATGCTCGGTGTAGGTTAGAGTGGCAACTACCCGCAGCACACAGGTGTATTTGAAATGTTCAGGGTATTCTCGAGTCTCGGTCTTTTTCTTGTGTTGATGGCTTGTGCGGGCGAGGAAACTGCCCAAACGGCAAGTAGTGAAAAAGGCATAGCAACGGAAAACGCTCAACCGGGGGTGAACGTTGCAACGGATGATAGAACCAGCGACACCATACCGATGGAGATCGTTAGGGAAATGTCGAAGGGGTACAACGCTCCGTGGGAGCCTGAAGAAGATATACTCGAAGAGACAAGCAGATTGGTTAATTGGTTAAGCCGACAGAATATACCTTTATCTTCTATCAGGCAGATTATTAACTGGTCTCAGTTTAGACTGGAGTTTTCAACTTTAACTGATCCGTGTGTTCGCACGGAGTCATGTACCCGTGATGGTCTGCTGTCCGGATACTATATGCGCATGTCCAGCGCTATTCTTGACAGTAAAACAGATGGCAGGGAGACAATCACTCCAGCCCCAATGGCGGGTGATGGAATGCTGGTAACAGATGCAATTGATCTGCTACACAACTATTACCTTGAATCTGAAACCTGGTCAGCAGCCGAATTCAAGCGCATCGATGCACTTAGAGCTGAAGTCGATAAAATTGAGCGTGTACCCGGAAACATCAGCCAGTCGTTTGGTAACGGTATCCTGAAAATTTGCCAGACAAACACGGACCCCGTCACCCATGAGGTGACCGGACCCTGTACCGAAATTCGCATTCATTGATGCGGCTATCAGGTTTGCGGGAAAATCCGGTCTTCCGCACGGCCAATGTCCCAAAATTCGCGCGCGGCAAGTTGCTGGTCGGTGGCGCTTATCATAATGTTGGCAATAAACTCCCCTACCGTTGCCGGATTGGTCAGTTCACCGTTTGATTCCAGCTCCTTAAACAGAGTAACCGTTGGCGTCTGTTTCTCGGAAGCAAGAATGGTGTCGATCAGTGGGGTTCTAACAGCCCCCGGAAACACGCGTATTACCGTTGAATCAGTACATTCCTCGGCGGCCGCTCGTGCCGCCATCTGAGCTGCTGCTTTTACTATGGAATAACCCGACCAGCCGACGCGCAGACTGCTTGCTGAATATGAATCTATATATAGAATGCGTGCGCCTTTTAGCACTGGCGCAAGCAGGTTATTCAACGCAATTGGTGTGGCGACGTGGACTTGAAAATCCGCCATCATGTTGTCTGAATTGATGCCCTGATATTCCACCGGGTTAACATGTGAGCCGGCTGCATGGACAATCCCGTCGACGCCACCGGCTGATGCGAGGGCGCTAACTTTATTAACTACTGATATGCGACCGGTCTCAGTGGCAAGGTCGGCGGGCATTGCCTGTAATCGTCGACCACAATCTGTCTGCAGCGTTGCGAGCTTATCTGCACTACGCGCCACAGCTAAAACATCATGGTCTCTTTTTGCCAGTGAGGTCGCAACCGCTCTGCCGATTCCAGTGGACGCACCGGTAACGATGTATAGCATAGTGTTCTGTCAATCAGGTTAAGTGTGGTTGTACAGCGCAGTAAACCCTTTGGTTGTCATCGTTGCACAAGGCGGTGGACAAATTCAATCAGTATCAGTCGATCGGGAGGTGGTGCGATCAACGCATCGTTACCGGCAGGCTGCATTGCATTACTTCGATGGTATTCGTTGCCTGAAAGTTTGGCAGCAATTGCTGAAACTTCTTTCCACAAAGGGAATGCGACGTCTCCCATAAACCGCGCATCTCCAGCATTTCACTGGCCAGATTCCAGAACGGGCTCAGTATTCGCAGCATTGTCCACGGGAAGTTATCAACATTAAATTGATTGCCTGTGGATTCTTGCAATGCTGTTTGTAGCTCTCTAACGGTGAAAGCGTGGCCCGGGAAGGGTATGTCTTCAAACTGCTGCAGTTGTTCGCGTTTCTCAGCAATGGCCACGGCCGCACGTGCCCAGTCTGGCAGATAACAATAGGCGTGGCGCGTATCGATGCCACCAATTTGCGTTAGCTTTCGCTTTTCAGCATTACGCATGTGGATCAGTCCCATTACGTCCTGATCGCCTTGTGGGTCAATAAAGCTTCCAGCCCGAAGGATAATGGTCTGCACCCCGGCAGCCTCGCGGTAACGGCGTTCCATATCGATCCGAATACGACCTTTGCGAGTCGTTGCGTCATGCGGGGTATGTTCGTCAAACACGCCAGCCTGATTGGCAAAGTTGTAGACATTGCCTGGCACGATGACTGTCGCGCCGGATGCCTGCGCCGCATTAATTACCTGCTGTGTGATCTGCGGAACTTCTGTGTCCCAGTTGCGGTATTGGGGCGGATTTAATCCGTTGACGATGACGTCTGCGTCCTGTGCCGCCGCGGGCATGTTGCCGGCCGCACGGTCATAGCGACGAACCTGCCACCCGGCCTGCTCAAAAGCCATTGCCGAGTGTCGGCCAATGTGTCCGCTTGCGCCCAGGATCAAAACTGTTCCGGTCATTTCCAATCACCTTGAATTGTGGTTTCAAAGTGACTTTACGGCATGCGTTATAGAATATATATTGCCTAATATTGCACAACATGTATTCAATAATGAATGGATGCTTCAACCGATAAACTCGACTGGGCACTGGTACAGTCGTTTCTGGCGGTGGCTGAAACCGGCACGCTGTCAGCTGCGGCGCGTCAGCTTGGCGCCAGCCAGCCCACTCTGGGGCGGCAAATAAAAGCCATAGAACAGCAATTGGGCGAAGAACTATTTGTGCGCCAGGCGCGTGGCCTGGCGCTCACGGAAGCGGGTGAGCGGCTCGTGCCTGCGGCCAGGGATGTTCGTGATGCGATCAACCGAATTTCAATAATTGCCGCTGGTCAGCAACAAAGCCTGAGCGGCACCGTGCGTATCACTGCCAGTGAGTTGGTCTCGCACACACATCTGCCGTCGATACTGGCAGACATCCGTAGCGCCGAGCCGCAGATTGAACTGGAACTGGCTCCCAGTGACTCAACTGAAAATCTGTTGTTTCGTGAAGCGGATATTGCAATAAGAATGTATCAGCCGGAACAGCTAGATCTGGTGGCACGGCAGCTAGGCTACCTTGAAATCGGCGCGTTTGCGGCCACGCGTTACCTTGAGCAACACGGGCGTCCAACCACCATTGAGGAATTCGCAAGTCATCAGTTTGTTGGCTACGATCGTAACGAGCAAATCATAGCCGGTATGCGATCGGCCGGTTTTAACATTGACCGGCATTTCTTTCACACTCGTTGTGACAACCAGATAGTCTATTGGGAGCTGGTTAGGCAGGGCTGTGGCATTGGTTTCTCGCAAAAGTCCATTGCAGACAATGACTCGTTAGTGGAACAGATACCACTGGATTTTCCCATAGCGCCACTGCCGGTATGGCTGACGGCACATAAAGTTATGCAGTCGACACCACGTATTAAGCGTGTGTGGAATCTGTTACGCGATGGTTTGCAACAGGTGTTGTCTTAAAAAAACAAATGCTTTATTCCGGCGCTAAGCGCAATAACGCATCGACTGCTGCTATGCCATCCGGCAATGCCAGTACCGGGTTAAGCTCCATCTCTTCAATCTGTTCACATTCAGCAAGCTGTGAGAATTGCACCAGCCCGACAGCAATCGACTCAATGTCTGCGCGCGGCGCGCCTCTGTAGCCGTGCAATAATTTTACACCGCGAAGTTCGTCTATCATGCGCCTTGCCTGGCTAAGCGACAGAGGCGCTGGGTGAGTGACCGCATCGTTAAAAATCTCGGTATATATTCCGCCGGTGGCAATACTTACCACAGGCCCGGCGACCGGGTCGACACTGTAGCCAAACAGCAATTCGGCAACGGTCCCTTCGATCATCTGCTGTATCAGGATGCCGTCGGTTGTTGGTTTAGCATTGGTATGTTCAACAGCCGCGGTCACTGTCACACACGCCGCATGTAGTTGGTCTGCACTTTCTACATTCAATACCACAGCACCGATATCAGACTTGTGTGCAATGTCTGCATTGACAAGCTTGACCGCCACCGGCCAGTCAAAGGGAAGTGACTCTGGCAGTGCTTCACCTGCGGGTATGAATAGCGATGGCGGGCCACTGATACCAAGGGCTTCACGCAGCTGTGATGCCTGATGCTCGTTGGCGATTCCGCGCGGTAACCGTGCAAGTATTTCCTCTGCCGGTCGTGGTAACTGTGCACAGGGGAACTCTGGCGGGTGTCGTTCCGCAAGCAATAGGGCGATGCTCTCGGCACAGCTTTCGACACTGCGAAATGCTGCAATACCAGCTGCCCGAAATGCAGCCAGACTCTCCGGTGCATGTGGCAGCGGAAAGGCCATGACGGTTGCCGAGTCGCTACCGGCCACGGCGACGGCATCGATGACCGGTTGTACCGCAAGCTCTGCATTAAACTGGGCTGAAGAGCCGACTGCGACAACCAGCACGCCAGTGTGAGGATCTTCCAATAATACACTGACAACCCGCTTCATAATTTCATAGCGTGTACCTGCCATTGTCACATCGACAAGCTTACCGGTGCCCAGTGTTATTCCTTCAGACTCGAGCAAATTTCGAGAGGTATCACTACAACCAGATATCTCTACGCCGCGTACGCTGAGCTGATCAATCACCATCGCACCACCACCGCCGGTGGTTGATACTACCGTGACAGTTTTCGGGCGATTGTTAAGCGGCCTGGTACACAGTGCTGCAGGTGCTTCGAGTAACGTGTCGAAAAGATCCACACGATGAATGCCACAGGCGGCCAGGTAACTGTCAATCGCGGTGCCGGCACCCAGCAAGGCGCCGGTATGTGACACAGATAACTGTTGCCCTTCATGCGACTGACCGATCAGATAAGCCACCACCGGTTTTCCGCAGCGGTTTGCGGCAATGGCAAAGTCGCGAAGCTGATCGCGCTCACGCAGTGTTTCAAGAAACAGCATAAAGCCATCGGTACCGGGGTCATCCAGTATAAGCTGACCGAGTTGACCGATTGACGATACTTCATTGCCAACCGAGATGAGCGTAGAAAAGCCGATACCGGCGGCTTCACCTCGAGAGTACAGGGTGCCAATGATACTGCCACTTTGAGAAAGCACCGCAAAGCGTCCGTGGTGTTGACTGGCCGCGGAAAAAGCCGCGTTGGTGGTGCAGAAAAACCTGCTGCCAGTGCATACCACCCCGGTTGAATTCGGCCCTATCAGTAATACCCCTGCCTGACTTGCCATGGCTTGAAGCCGCATCTGGCGTTGTAAGCCTTCATCACCGGCGTCGGCAAAACCATCGGCAAATACAGACACCACCTTCGCTCCGGCCTGAATACAATCAGCAAGTGCCTGTTCCACGCGGTTACTGCCAACCAGTATGGTCGCGTGTTGTATGGGCTCGGGAAGATCGGCAAGCATCGGGTAACAAGGGTGTCCGGCTACGGTTTCACGACGGGGATTAACCGCATAAACCCGGCCTTCAAATTTATGTTTGTATAAAAACTCAAACGGACGCGATGCTGCTCTGCCGCTCACATCAGACGCACCGACTATAGCCACCGATTGCGGTGCCAGCAGTGCGTTCAGTAGTGCCTGGTTGTTGGTCATCAGGTCGCAACTGGTGCTGGCGGGCGTTGTGAAAATCGACGCTCGAAAATGCCTTCGGCAATACGGTTTTTAAGTATCTCGACGGAGCCTCCGGCAATCATCCATCCGCGTGTGCGTCTGACGCAATACTGCACAATGTTGTCTTCACTAAAACCCAGTGCACCCAAGACCTGCATTGATTCATTGGCAGCGAAAAAACCGGCTTCATTGCAGGCGAGTTTTGCCAGTGACGTATCGTGCGCCGATGGCAAGCCCTGATCCGCCTTGGTGGCTGCGCGCATCAGTAACAACTGCGCAGATTCGAGTTTTAATTCCATTTCAGCGAACTTCCACTGCAAACCCTGAAACTCGCACAGAGGCCGTCCGAACTGTTCGCGTGTGAGTGCATGATTGCGAGCAACGTTAAACGCATGGCGACCAACGGCGACGGCGCGCGAGGCATTGCCGAGTCTTTCAATGTTGAAGCCGGCTATTTGTTTTTTAAAACCACCGGGGCCGAGTAACAGGTTGTCGTGCGGTATCAGGCAGTCATTAAAATACAACTGTGACCACGCCTCGCCATTCATAAAGTCTGTCGGCTTGCCAATATCGAAGCCCGGTGTGCCGCGTTCTATCAGCACCGAACCGATGCCATCAAGCCCCGGCCCGAAACGTACGTACACTAAAAACACATTACCCTCGACACTGTTGGTGCCAAATACCTTGCTGCCGTTTATCAGGTAACCGTTATCTGTTTTACATGCTGTGGTTTGCAATTCTGTTACTGCGGAACCGGCCTGTGGTTCACTCATGCCCACACCCATTACCGCCTTGCCTGCCAGAAGATCCGGCAGGAAGCGCTGGCGTTGTTCTTCGGTTGCGTATTCACTGAATGTGCGGATAGCGCCGAAATTGCCGGCCTGTACCACGTCGGCGCTGCGCGGACAGTGTGAGGCGACCGACTGGATCGCAATAATGGCGTCCGTCAATGTGCCTCCAATACCGCCCGCTGCTTCGGGCACAGTAATGCCAAGCAACCCCAGATCTGCCATTTTTGCTGCGATATCCCACGGGTAGGCGCTGCTGCCGGCACGCCGGACCGCATCTGCTGCGAGCTCACTCTCGGCAAATCGATTCACTGAGTCGTGAAATGCACGCTGTTGTTCATTCAGGTCAAAATTCATTGTATCGGTTGTGCCGTGAATTCGCTGTCTATGATACCGCTGTTCGCCGCTTGTCGTTACAATGATGATTATGAGTGATATTGTCGAGCGACTAAGCACACTGCCACAACACGCCGCTGCCGGTTCTGCCCTTGCTGTAAAGGGCAGCCAGCTCACATCGGTTGTAATGCTTGTGTGTAATGAACATAAACTATTGTTGCGGATAGAGCAGGGTGTTGTGCAGTCTGTGAGCACGGGCCCGCATGTGATGCCGTCTTTCGACTTCAGCCTGTCAGCGAGTGAGCCCGACTGGCAGTTATTCCTATCAAGTGTGCCACCACCGGGCTCTCATGATCTTATCGCTCTGCTGCGTCGCGGCGCTCTTGAATTACAGGGCAACCTGTATCCGCTGATGAGTCATCTGATGTACTTCAAGCTGTTGTTTGAATCGCTTCGAACGGAAACATCATCGTGAATAGCCAGGTGCACATAGAACCGGTTACCGGTCGATACATGAGGCTGCCGATTGATGGGCAAATGTATCGGGTCTACTGGGAGGAAGCCGGCAGTGGTATTCCACTGGTGTGTCTGCACACCGCGGGCGCCGACGGGCGTCAGTATCGCGAACTGCTTAACGATGAAGAGATCACGGCTAACTTTCGTGTCATCGTTTTTGACATGCCATGGCACGGGAAGTCTTCGCCACCGGCAGGCTTTCAGCAGCACACGTATGAACTGAACACCGAGGGCTATATCAACCAGATACTGGCCATTTGCGATGCATTGGCGCTGGAGCAACCTGTGGTCATGGGGTGTTCTATTGGCGGACGAGTGGTTTTGCAGTTGGCATTGCACCACCCTGAGCGCTTTTCGGCACTGATCGGCTTGCAGTCAAGCGCACATGTTGAACCCTACTACGACACCTCCTGGCTGCATCGCTCCGATGTGCACGGTGGTGAAATCTGCGGTGCCATTGCCTATGGTCTGATGGCGCCGATGAGCCCGGATGACCATCGTTACGAAACTGTCTGGCACTATCAGCAGGGTGGCCCGGGAGTGTTCAAGGGCGATCTTTATTTTTATAAAATTGACGGTGACATTCGCGAGCAACTGAGCGGCATTGATACATCGAAGTGCCCACTGTATTTACTGACTGGCGGCTATGACTACAGTTGCACACCCGATGATACGCGACAACTTGCCAGCCAACTTGGCGTTGACATGATCGAAATGGAAAATCTCGGGCATTTCCCGATGAGCGAAAATCCACAGCTTTTTCGACAGTATCTGTTACCGGTGTTGGAAGAAATTCGAAGCAAGTGTTGAATGCTGTTAACGCTAAGTGCAGGCGAGTTATGCGTAGCACGGCGCCAGCAGCGCCGTGCCATTGCTCTGCAAAATTACTTCGCTTCTGGCGGTATCAGGTCCTCAGGCTGGCGTGACAGCGCCCATTTGCGGCGCGGAATCTCCTGGTGCAAGCAAGCTGGGTTTGGCCGCGGCCATAGTTAATTACGAATGCGCAGATACCACCATAGCAACGGTGCTGCAATCGCCACTTCAACTAACACCAGTAACCACTGCTTTGTTAAAGATCCGTCGAGCACGATCCCGATTAATCGTGCCGCAAGCAGGCCGACCAGCAAGGCCACAGCGGTAATCAGCAGTGTGGGCAGCCACGGGGACCATTGCTGATTAAATATAAGCAGCAATCCAGTGCCAATCAGCAGGCCCCACCATATTCGCCGCTCTATCGCTTCAAACGTGTCTTCCGGTACGGGCTTTTTGATGATGAGTTCCGGGTTTGCGACGATGATGATGCCTGCGATCAGGACCATCAAGCCAACTACCCGGGTGGCTAGAATGATGTTCATGGGGTGGAATTTTACCTGTTGCTGTCGACTCGAAATTGCCTGGTTCAGCAGGCCGCCAGCCTTGAGGGGTACGGTTCTTCAACTGTCACCGCCCCGGTTCCGCACCGTCGGGGATAACAAGGGTGCCTATTATGTGAAGGTGTCAAATCATCGTCAACGACTATGTTGTTCTGCGTGCCTGATGGTATCTGACTTGCAACAGTGAAATTTGAAATGTTATGTTATAACATATCTGAGTTGTGCAGCGTGTTTCTGCAATGCCTGCCGTAGCCAGGCAATTCACACCATCAGCCCCAACCGACACATAAACAGGCACATGATCAATACAAACCCACGGCTACCGGTCACGGTGCTCTCAGGCTTTCTGGGCGCTGGCAAAAC
>CAYMFQ010000067.1:17216-23969 GCA_964389335.1 uncultured Granulosicoccaceae bacterium | reverse complement strand
ATTGCAGAGACCCGGAGTTGTTATTTGATGTGTCGGTCATCATTCGGTTTATGCAGCAGCGGAGTGAACAATATGCCGCAGATAACGCGATGTTGGTATTGGTGCATTACTTTGAAGAGCATGGTGGCTGTAAGTCATGACTAAACTATTCGCAGTGGTGGTTGCGCTAAGCGTTGTCGGTTGCAGCAACAAAGCGGTATATGATGATCTGCGTCGGCAGCAGCGCGAACACTGTCAAAGGCAGGTCCATGCATCCCGGGCCGAGTGCATTGAACATAGCAATCAGGATTACGAGGAATACGAGCGTGCACGTCAGGAGGTGCTGGAATAGGAAATTTCCATCCAGTCGGGGCCAGGCTTTTCGTGTTTCTATTCGCAGAATCGGGTGCGTTGCCAAATATAGATAAGGGGTAGCGCCGGTGTTGCTACCCTGGCCCGTACAAACTTATGGCGCTGAAAAAGTCAGTGAAGCCCACAGAGTTTCCCACGCCACAACTGGTTGTCCAGTGGCACGTTGCGACGGCTCTCTCAGAATAACCATATCGGCAAGATAGCTGTGTTGTGGCTGCACTGGCAGCAGCACTTCACCGTTGCTGTCAGTCTTGTGCAGCGTGATTGTGACGTTGCCATCCTGATCTTTTTCAAACAGTTCAATTTGACTGTGAGGTACGGGTTCACCCTGGTAGAAGGCCGCAATCTGCAAACCGTTTGCCAGATCATCGGTATACGGATTGTTTAACGCGACCAGTTCAACTTCCAGGCCAGCCTGCTGGTCGCTGCCTTCTCCACTGCCAATAGCGACCAGCGATTTTGAGTGTCTGGAGTAGGCCTCTTTGAACCCCGCTTCGGGCAGGCCGCGTGCGTCGTGTCGTTGTTTAATATTGTCAAAGCCCTTGTGGTCGGCGAATTTCTGAAACTTCTCCCATTGTGCATAGCGCAGTGTGGTCGATTTTTTTTCATGCACGAGGATAGCAAGGCCAGCGTCTTTTGTTGCTACGTTTATTGCCGGCCTGTCGCCGACTCTCGCTTTGATCGGGCTGGCGTCGCCTTTTAGTAAAATGTCAAAACGGTTAGTGGTGCTCTCTACGTAGGGTTGTCCATACCCGTCGAATTTTTCACCGTTGTAAAGGTTCGCTACAATCGTATCACCTGCTGCAACCTGATAATGTTCAGGTTCAATCCAGAATTCATGCGCCGCGAGCGCAGACGGCAATGACATCCACAGTGCAACGCAGAGCACACCTCTGCGCACGTTATTAAGCAAACGTTGAATCATATGAGCAAACTCATGTCTTTTCTGGCGGTGCGAACCGTTCGAGTGATAAGCGGTGTAATTCTAGCAATTTTTTCAGTGCTGACGACGAGCTCTGCTCAGGCTCATGAAGTTACACCTTCAGTCAGTGATTTGTACATTGATGGTCGATCAGTCAATCTCGATATCTCATTGAATATCGAGTCATTTGTAGCAGGTATTGATTTGGAATCGCTGGCGGATACCGATGAATCGGAAGGTGCGGGCAGCTACGATCAGTTTCGGGCAATGTCAGCTGACGAGCTTGAGGCTGCCTTTCGTGATTTCTGGCCGCAGATGCAGCAGCGAATCGCCATCAATGCTGCAGAGCCTTTACCGTTAACTCTGCGTGAGGTGATGATCCCCGAGGCTGGCAACATCGACTTGCCACGTTCTTCCAAAATTGGGGTTACTGCCAGTCTTCCGGATGGTTCGCGCGCGATCAGTATTGACTGGCCCGCCGATTATGGGGCGCTGGTTGTTCGACAGCAGGGGGTTGACGAGCCCTACACGGGTTACCTTGAGGCAGGCGCCAGCAGTGAGCTGATTCCGCTATCAGGCGGTGCCGAACAAACGGCATGGCAAAGTTTCGTCAGCTACATTCCGGTTGGCTTCGATCACATCCTGCCGAAAGGGCTGGATCATATTCTGTTTGTGTTGGGTTTGTTTTTTCTGAGTACCAGTTTTAAGTCACTCGTGTGGCAAATCAGCCTGTTCACACTGGCACACACGGTTACTCTGGTGCTGGGGGCGCTCGGCCTGGTTAACGTGCCAGGCTCAATTGTGGAGCCGTTAATTGCCGCATCCATTGTGTACGTTGCCCTGGAGAATATATTCACCGATAAGCTGGGGCGGTGGCGCACTGTGTTGATATTCGCCTTCGGTCTGCTGCACGGGCTGGGCTTTGCCAGTGTTCTGGGCGAGTTTGGCCTGCCGGTTAATCAGTTTATACCGGCGCTGGTAGGTTTTAATGTGGGTGTTGAATTGGGGCAGCTGACTGTTGTGGCGATTGCCTTTTTTGCCGTTGGCATCTGGTTCAGAAAACACCCGCGTTATCGTCAGTGGATTGCCATACCTGCATCAGTGATCATTGCACTGGTGGGTGCATGGTGGTTCATTGAGCGTGTGTTTTTATAGTGCCTGTGTTTTTATAGAGCGCGGCAGAGTTATTGTCTGAATACCCTCAAGGTCGCTGTGGCGGGTTCGAACATCAGGTTGGTTGATATTTGTTCCTGCCATGAGCCCATTGAGGCAGGGACGTCAGTGTGCTCCTCCAGCACTAAATGCCGATTAGCGCCGAAAGATGCCAGCCACTTGCGCGCCACTGTCAGCCCAGTTGTTTGCATTAGCGCTGGAAAGTGGTTTTGTGCGCACCAGGCAACTACTTCCTGATCGTCCACTGATGATGAGAATATTCCCAATCTGATTATCGGTGAGTTAACCGCTGGCTGTGCCGCAGAATTATTGCTGTGTGCCGCCGGATATTCGCACCATTCCTCTGTGGCAATGGCGGCCGTCGCCTTGATACGATGTCCAATCATGGTGCGGGTGAGCTCGTCCTGATTGGGCTTGATCTGCGCCGGACTTGGGTCAAAGAACGGTCGAGTGGTATTACCACCGAACATCGCTATATATACGTGGTCTGCATGATTAGCCATGCCCCCGGAGGTAACTTCATAGTGGCACGCCCAGTCGTAACCTGGTCGCGCCAGTTTCTCATCGATATGCTGGCCTTCAAACCAGTGAAGATATGCATCGCGATCGGTGCTGGCAATGCCGTAGTAAATCAACCAAATGCCCATAGGGGTTCCGTAGTATTGTCTGTTTGAGTAAAGCTATGGTGATGCTAATATAAAAAACTATTACGACGGAAATCTGTCAAAGCTGGCTATCCGTTCACAGTATATTCCGGTTCGCAGCAACGCATCCTCGTTGTGTGAACCTGCCATAATCTGTAAGCCTAACGGCAGGCCCTTCTGATCAAGAGCTACAGGGTAGGTAACGACCGGCAGACCGAGATAGCTCGACGGTGCATTAAACGTGCGGTCACCTGTGTGTGACAGCCCTGCCGGTGCGGAGTCGACCGCCGCCGGCGATAGCAGCCCGTCAACATCACGCAACGCGTAGTTCATATCAGTAATGGCCAATTTTCGGTGTTGCAGTGCCAGACTGTATTCGACGGCACTTATCTGCTGACCCGCTTCAATCAGCGACTTTATGTTCAGTGGATATAACGATTGTCTTTGCCGGAAGTTATCGTGGTGGCTGGCTGCAGCTTCGGTTGCCATAATGATGCGGTGATTGTTGAGAATGTCGGCAAAGGATTCCGGAAAATCGCGTTCGACAATTTCAATGCCCTGTGACTTTAGTTGCTGACAATGCTCTTCCATTGCATGGTTCATTGTGGCAGAGGCTTCGCTTTCGAACAGTCCACGCGCGCGCCACAGGCGCTGCGGTTTGGCGGTTTCCGATGCAGATTGATGCTCGGCACCGCTATGTCGAGAGCTTTTCAATAGCCGCCACAGTAATTGTGCGTCTTCGAGGTTGCGTGTTAGTGCGCCCACATGGTCGAGTTGCCACGACAGGGGGATAACACCATCAATGTCTACCTCTGCGTATGTCGGTTTAATGCCTGCCAGTCCGTTATAAGAGCAGGGTCTGATGACGGAGCCGGCAGTCTGGGTGCCCAACGCTGCCAGGCACATTCGGTCTGCCACTGCCGCGGCTGATCCGGAGCTGGAGCCACCGGGCGTGTGTGCACTGTTCCATGGATTGGTGGTTGGGCCGGCATCACCCATGGCAAAAGCGGTGGTGACGGTCTTGCCAGTCACAATCGCACCGGCGGCTTTTAGTTGTGCCACCGACGTTGCATCTTTGCTGGCAACCCGTAATGGGTAGGCTTCTGTGCCGCCGGTGGTTGGCATGCCGGCTACATCAAAAATGTCTTTGATACCGATTGGTATACCGTGTAAGGGTCCGGGGGTTGAACCCTTACGTGCCAGTTCAGCATCAGCCTGCTTTGCGCTTGCGAGTGCTGCTTCGCGGTCTATGGTAACCCACGCTTTAACCACCGGCTCACGTCGGTCGATTTGATCGAGGCAGGACTGCATTAACTCAACTGCGCTTAAGCGCTTGTCGCGCAGCATCTTTGCGGCCTCGGTAATCGAAAACCTGTTTGGTGAAGTCATGGTTCTCCCGTTCGATTTTCGACGCGCAGCAAATGGTGATATGCACTGTATTGTGAAATCGAATACTATGCCAGTCAATTGCGGCGGGATTCGATTAATCAGCCTTGTCTGGCGGACTGCGGAACAGATCAATGCGAATGAAAGATAAAGTGGTGTTGCTGATTGGAGCTGGTCAGAGTCCGGGGCAGGGTATGGGTAACGGGCGCGCATCAGCCGTTGTTTACAGTCGCGAAGGTGCGTTGGTTGCCGCAGCTGATGTAGACCTCGACTCCGCTCAGGATACTGTCGATCAGCTCGATGGTGATTCGTTTGCCGTAAAAGCTGATGTTAAATCTGAGTCAGATCTTCGCGATGCGGTTGCGGCCACGCTTGCCAGGTGGGGGCGTGTGGACGTGCTGCACTATAACGTCGGGGTAAGTCTCGCTGGCGGTGACAAGGGGCCGCTTGATATCAGTGCGGAGGATTTTGATACGGTCAATGCGATAAACCTGCGTGGATATATCATGGCTTGCAAGCACGCGCTGGTGCCTATGCAAAGGCAGTGTTCAGGAGTGATTATCGGGATCTCGTCGGTTGCAGCGGTAACCACCAACTACCCGACGGTCGCCTACCGAACTTCCAAGCTTGGTATGATCGCCTACACCGAACAAATCGCGCAGCACAATGCCGAGTTTGGCATTCGTGCTAACATCGTTTTGCCGGGGTTAATGGATACGCCCATGGCGGTCGACACTCGGGCGCGTGAGTGGAACCAGTCTCGGGAACAGGTTGCTGCAGAGCGCGACGCGCGAGTGCCGCTGCGCAGGAAAATGGGCACTGCCTGGGATGTCGCGAACGCCTGTTTGTTTCTCGCGTCCGATGAGGCTTCGTTTATTACCGGAGTGTCGCTGCCGGTAGATGGCGGTTCGTTACTGCATACCGGATACTAATGTTATAGCGTTGTGTCTCTTATTACCTGTTCAATAGCGTGTGACTGATCGCCACTCAGTGCCTGGCCGCCGTAGTTTTTAATGTCGAGGTGAAATGGATCTTCGAGTGGGTCCGATATACCGCACATGGCTTCCAGTACAGCAAGCCCGCAATAGGGCACATAGATTTCGGAATAGCCTCCCTCGTGAGTTGCCACAACTCGTCCGTTACAATGATCATCAGCGACGCTCATAACGCGTTGCATCATCCATCTGAAGTCTTCAGAGGACAACATTTGTACACCCAGCGGATCAAGGGCGGAGGCATCATAGCCACTGGCAACCACAATTAACTGTGGGTCGAATTGTCGCAAAGCAGGTTCCACAATGCGTTCAAAGGCGTGACGATAGGCGCCAGACCCTGACCCGGGTGGCAACGGAATATTAATGTTCGCACCCGTTGCGTCGCCGGTGCCGGTTACTGTTGCGGCACCGCTGTCGTGCGGGAAGAGGTTGTCCTGATGCAAAGAAATGGTCAGTACGTTGGGGTCATCAATAAATATTGCCTCGGTGCCGTTGCCGTGGTGTACATCCCAGTCAACCACGGCCACGCGCTGCACCTGATGTGTAGCCATAACGTGTCGAATGCCAATGGCGGCGTTAGCCAGCATGCAAAACCCCATTGCGTTATCGGGTAATGCGTGATGACCCGGCGGCCGGCAAAGCACATAGGCGTTATCAACCTCGCCAGTCATTACTGAATCCATTGCGGTTGTCACGCCACCGGCTGCAAGACGCGCTATGTCATAACTAATCGGACCTGCCGGAGTCAGTGCGCCGGTTTCGCCACCACCGCGCTGACAAACCTGTTGCAGATGTTCCAGGTACTGTGGCGGGTGAACGAGATGAAGTGATTCGTCCGATACGGTAACCGGATCAATCGGCACCAGGTGCTGCACCATGCCGGTAGCCCGGACCAGGTTTTCAAACCTTCGCTTAGTTTCCGGGTTCTCAAAATGCACCCCGGGCTGCAGGTGCAGTGTAGGCGGATAAAACCCGCACCAGTTAAGGGTGTCATGCCAGTAGTAGTATTCAGAGGTTACCCAGCCTGTTCTGCGTCCGGGATGAGTGGATTGATGGTGCATGCCGTGTGAAACCGTCTCTCTGCTTATTGCGTCAGCATACAGTAATCAATCGGCGGCTGCCTTGTGCGCCACGGCTGGTAAGACGTTGGTTATGGGAGCTAATAAACTAGCGTGAATGGTGACTCGGAATAAATGAGAAAGGAATCTGCGCACAGTATCAATTACAGGTGCCTCGTTTCAGGCGAGCAATCGTCCTGCCGATGGGTTTCGAACAGCGGCAT
>CAYMFQ010000067.1:0-17116 GCA_964389335.1 uncultured Granulosicoccaceae bacterium | reverse complement strand
CGTAGATGCCACACAGTCCCCTGAAGTAAAAAAGCTGGTTACCCTGGCCAGTCACAATCAATTAAGCAGTGTTCAAAAGCGCCTTGAAGATACCCCTGTCGAGGAGCGGTTTGAGCTTATTCAATCGCTTTGCACAACGGGTAAGCAGCGCGACGCTATCCTCAAGGCTTATAAAAGAGACGGGGCGTCGGCTATCGCAGGGTTACTTGCCGGGCATTGTTTTGTGAATATGGCGTGGGAGGCTCGTGGTAGCGGCACCGCCGACACTATTACGCAAGCCGGGTATATGGAGTTTTTAACCTGTCTGCATGATGCTGAGATCGCTTTTAATGTGGCGATTGATCGAGGCTATGCTGGTCCGGAGCCGTACATCGGTTTAATCACTCAGGAGATGGGGGCTGGTGGTGATCCCGAGTTGCTTAAGGGCTACTATCAGAAGGCAAATAATCAGTATCCGCATCATTATGATGTCCATCAGAATATGATGTGCGCGCTCGCCGAGAAGTGGGGCGGTGAGCCGGGTGCAGCGCTTGCGTTTGCACGTCAAACCTGTGTCGGTGATGCTGCGCCAGCGTTGCTGCGTGGGGTGCTGGCGGGCGCGCATATTGAGTGCTGGCTTTATCAGTCAATGCAGGATGAGGAGGCGGCTGATTACTACTTTCGCGACAGTGCGGTAATGGCTGAACTATCCGGGGCCTTTGCAGAGCTTCGGCAGTCTGACGATCATAATACCCATTACTACCAGGCGCTGAATAACTTCGCTTTTTGTTTCAGCAAGGCAGAGCAGGTTGTGTTGCTACGTACGTGCCTGAGTTTGCTTAAAGGCAGATACTACGAGCACCCCTGGCACTATTCTGACGACTCCCCACTTGCGATGTTTGATGTTGGATACGCGATTGATGCGGCAGTTAAGAAAGCTGCATGAGGCGTAAAACAGATATCCCTGAAAGCACACCAGCAGGCAATTCTGCCTTAACTCTGTAACTGGAAACGTACTCCGGTCAGGCAGTTTCCGTGTGTGGCTGGTCACGTTTTACCAGTCCGCCACCGTGCGTTCCACTGCTGGTTTGGCGCTGGCGTAAATATCGCCTGTCGCGCCCGTTTCCGCGTTATACTGCAAGCCAATGATGAAGATGATGGAGTATCCGGATCGATATGCTGGTCCGGGTGTATCTTGCAATCGCTATCCTGGTAGCAAAAAATAACCGGAGGAAAAACATGAAACTGCAAGCCCTGAGCCGAGGAATAGCCGGAGCACTAACAGGCGCGCTGGCACTTGGCGCCGCGTTTTTTGCCGCACCCGTACTGGCTGAATACCCAGAGCGGCCTATTAATATGGTCATCCCTTACGGCGCCGGAGGAGCAACCGATATTTCGGCGCGCACCATAGCAGAGCCTCTGGGTAATGCGGTAGGCAAGCCTCTCATTATGGCCAACGTCACCGGTGCCGGTGGTGCCACAGGTTCTGTCGCCGTACAAAATGCCAAGGCTGATGGCTACACCATGCTTTTTGCACGAGTTGGTTCGCACTCGGTTAACCCTGCAATGAAGGCTACACTTCCCTACACGCTGGATGATTTCCGCTTCGTGACTGTCTATGAAATCAATCCGGTTGCATGTGCCGTGGCTCCTTCATCGGGCATCAACTCCATGGAAGATCTGGTCGCCAAAGTCAATGAAGGTGGTGTCACATACAGCTCATCCGGGGTGGGTTCTCTGCTGCATCTTGCGGGTGCGATGGTACTGAAAGAGTTCGGTATTGAAAAACCGCTCGAAGCTGCCACCCACATCCCGCTGAAAGGTGGTGGTGCCGCTGCCACCGCGGTGTTAAACGGCACGGCCACGTTCCTTTGTACCAATTCATCCGCTCTGGCCAGCTTTGTGGCGAACGGTCAGCTTAAGCCACTGATGGTCACAACGCCTGAGCCGGTAGTTGGCTTTGATGCACCAACGGCGAACGAGCTGGGTAAAGACAAACTCAATCAACTGGTCGGCTGGACCGGAATCGCCGGGCCTGATGATCTGCCTGACGATGTAGCCAAGTTGTGGGGCGGCTGGATGGCTGAGGCCACACAGGATGCAAAGTTTAACGATGCCATGACCAAGCGCGGTTCAGTTATAAAGTTAATGGATCCGGTTGAAGCAAACGAGTTTATTCAAGGGCAGTACGAGGTGTTCCGCGCACTGGTTGATGAACTCGGTATGCGCATCGAAGGCTAGCTCAAGCTTCTAACATCATCCAATCTGCGGCCGCCGTCTGGTGGCCGCTCAGCAACTCTATCGGAGTCGCCGTGTCTCTACGCGCGCTACAACTGCGGCTGGGCCTTGGTGCATGTGTCGTGGCCCTGTTTCTTATCTTTGTTGCAATCCCAACCTGGGTCTCATCACCGAGCAACGTCTCTAACATTGTGCTTTCGCCAACCTTCTGGCCCTACACACTGGCCGGTTTAACCGGGCTTGCGGGACTCGGGCTGGTGCTGTCGTCGCGTGTGATAAGTCTGGATAAGTCATTTCATTCTGATGAAGAGATTGATGGCAGTCCCTGGATGAGGCTGGCTGCGCTGGCGGTTGTGATGGGGGCGACAATGTTCCTGCTTCCGCGGCTGGGAATGGTGTGGACTTCGATTCCGGTGTTTGCAGTTGTTGCGTTAATGCTGAAGACTCAGCATCGGATCATTGCGCTGGTTTGTGCCGTGTTGATACCGTTTATTCTTTACGCGTTTTTTGCCCACGTCGCCGGTGTCGCCATACCGCAGGGCGAATTTGTGAGGCTGCCATGAGCTTTCTGGACAGCCTGCAGGCAGGCCTTTCGATTGTCTCGTCGTTTGAGGTTTTTCTCGCGCTGTTCGCGGGTGTGTGTATTGGTGTGGTGGGTGGCGCGATCCCGGGTTTGTCGGCCACCATGGCGGTAGCGCTGACACTGCCGTTTACCTTCAGCATGCAGCCAATAACAGGTATTTTGTTGCTGTTGGGTGTTTATAAGGGCGGTATCTTTGGTGGTTCTATACCGGCCATTTTAATTAAAACTCCGGGTACCCCGGCGTCTTCGGCAACCATCCTTGACGGGCATCCGATGGCCGAGCGTGGCGAGGCAGGACGGGCGCTTGGCATGGCGCTGTGGGCGTCTTGTACAGCCGACCTTGTATCCAACCTGGCGCTTATTCTGTTTGCGGGTTGGCTTGCCTCATTTGCGCTGAGCTTTGGGCCGCCGGAGTTCTTTGCGCTTATTCTGTTTTCATTGACAATCATAGCCGGGGTGTCCGGTGAAAGCCTGCTGCGCGGCGCACTGTCTGCGTTGTTGGGGTTGCTGCTTGCAACGATCGGGCTTGACCTTGTGTATGGCACTAACCGATTCACGTTCGGCAATCCAAACATGATGGGTGGGTTGAATTTTATCGCCGTGCTGATTGGTCTTTTTGCAATTCCGGAGATCATCGCAATGGCCTGGAACCCCAAGGCACACCTTGGCAACGCCAGGGCACTGGGGCACACCAAGGTTCGGCTTGCCGACTATCGACGCAGCTTTAAATCAATTATCCGTGGTAGTTTTATCGGTGTGTTTCTGGGGTCTATTCCAGGTATCGGTGCCGCGCCATCTGCGTTCCTGAGCTACTCAGAGGCACGTCGTAAGTCGCCGCACAAGGAGAATTTTGGCAAGGGTGAAATTGAAGGCGTCGCCGCATCCGAGGCTGGCAATAACGGTGTCGCCGGAGCCACACTGATTCCGCTGCTGGCGCTGGGTGTGCCGGGTGATGTCATCACAGCGATCATCATCGGTGCGTTTATGATTCACGGCTTGCAGCCGGGGCCGATGATGTTCGTGCTCAACGTGGACATTATCTATGGGCTTTTTATCGGGCTTATCATTAGCTCGGTGTTTCTTTTTATTGTTGGTAGTGTGGCAATCAGAGGATTTCGGTTTGTGGCTGATGTGCCAAAGCCACTGCTTATGCCAGCGGTTCTGATTCTGTGCATTTTTGGTGTCTTCGCGGTAAACAACAACATATTTGATGTGGGTGTCATGTTTGTGATGGGGTGGGTCGGATTCCTGATGATGCGCTATCAGATTCCGGCAGCGCCGTTCCTCATTGCATTTATTCTGGGGCCGTTGCTTGAAGACAACTTCAGGCAGTCGATGCTGATGTCGGGGAGCGATCCGGCAATTCTGCTCCGTGGCCCGATTACCTGGTTTTTCTGGACAGTCACGGCCATTACCGTATTTGCGATTGCGCGTAACCTGCGGAGATCCAGTACGGCTTAATTTGCAACCGGTATTGAGGAAATCGTATGGCAGACTCAATAGACATCAAAACCTTTTACGACGAGCACCCGATCAACTGTTCGGAGATTCTCGAGAAAGCCCGCGCTGCAGGTGTCGATACCGATAATCCGAGTGCTCAGGATCTGTGGGCGTTTGACCAGGATCATTACGGCGGGCTGGATGCGGTTCGGGCGCTGGGCGATGCGCTGGCTCTCGATAGGAGCAACCATGTACTGGATATCTGTTGTGGCCTGGGTGGGCCGGCAAGGTTTATTGCCACCACCTACGGTTGCAAGGTGCATGGTGTCGATTTGAATCAGTCTCGTATTGACGGCGCTGAGACATTGACTGCTCTGACCGGTCTGGATAAACAGATTGAATACACCTGTGCCGACGCCTGTGAGTTACCGTTTGCAGACGGTGCGTTTGATCGGTTGATGAGCCAGGAGGCGTTTTTACACATTGAAAACCGTGAGGCATTGCTCTCGCAGTGCCGGCGCGTTTTGCAAGCAACAGGGCAGTTCGCCTTTACCGACTGGATAGCATCAGACACGCTGAGCGCAGAGCACCGCGATCGCTTTGCAACGACCTTTGCAGCGAGCAGAATTTGCACCGTTGCAGAGTATCATGAGTTGTTGCGCGCAGCCGGTTTTCAGGTAAATGAAGCGGTCGATTTATCATCGGACTGGCAGCGAATATTGGTTGAGCGTTTGAAGATGTTTAAGTCGCTCGAAGCGCAGACCGTGGCGCGTTTTGGACGCGACCGACACAACACCTATATTTCAAACTATGAATTTTTCGTCGCACGCATTGGTGCCGGAGATCTGGGTGGAGCCCGTTTTGTCGCATCGGCCGGCTAACGCGTTCTGCAGAGTGAAGCACTGTTTGGGGTGGTCGCAGCTGTGTTTGCAATTTCCGTGAATTGATCCTGACGCAGAGCGAGTCAGGCTACCGTTTGCGCAAAATAAAGAAAGGGGATTTATTTGGGCGCACGAAAAGCGACTCCCTGACAGCATTGGTGGTCGGGTCCTCGATATAGTCAACAGTGTCAATTGACTGCAGATGATCGATAAAATCTGAGCCAAATATCTTAAAGTGATCGTAGCGGGTAAATTTCCTGGTTCGCTCCTCGTCGCTATCGAAGTGCTCTCCACCTTCCTGTGTAAGTACAGTTGAATACGGGCCCGGTATCGAGAACACCATCAGGCCACCGGGCTTTAGTAGTTCAATAAATTTGTTGATGTGTTCTTTATACATCCCCGGTAAATGTTCCAGCACATGGTTGTGTATGATTGCCGTGAATGTATCTTTGGAGAATCTACCGAAATCTTCCGGCAGATAGAACTTCATTGGTTTGATTTCCTGATAGCGTTCCGGATTGCCATCTACGGGTATGTAGTTGTCGCCAAAGATTGCGCGGAGTAGCGGCACCAGTGATTTTTCCGGCGCGAGATGCAGACAGCTGCCGGCGCTCTGTGCGCCTGTGAATAGCTTTTTGTACAGATGATGGGCGAGCCTGTGGCGTGCTTTGCCCTTGCAGGAGTCGCATTGTTCGTAGGGTTTTGAATTGTACTCATGAAGTTGCCCGGATCTACAAATACTACAAGTAGGGTTGGTAGTCTTGTTCATCAGTGAATGGTGTCTGTCGGTCCTGGGTTGTTTGTCGGTTATCCCGCTATGGGTTGGCTCGGTGTGCGCGGTTTGTGCGAGTTGGGCAATGTCGATCAATAAGCTCAGGTGTTGTTTTGCACGACCTTGTTACCTATTGATTACGTTTTTTGATTCGAGGTGAGCACCGCAAGCCTTCCGTGCAGCATTGTGATGCTGTTCGTTGTACTAACGACACTTTACAGAAAGATGTTCGTTTCGGGGGTTATGGGCGTCTGCATTTTCTTGTGTTCAGGGTTATGGTTGAGACTGAGTTGCTTTCGCTCTGTCGTTGTGGCGCGCGTCTGGCGGCTTGCAGCACTCGTGGATGTTTTCGTCACAACAATAATAGTGTGGTCACATCGTCGTGAGGCAAGTGATTCTGGTGCGATATTTAGTCACGGTGATGTCTGTATTTCACTGCGTCTTACTGACACAGACAAGGTGCACGACAATAAGTTTCAGGGTGCGCTGAAATTTAGTTCTTAACCTGTTTATCCATGAAGGTGGCGTGTGCGTGTTACCTGTTTTGTATGGAGGGTGGTGCCGTGATGGCGGGTCGCCACCACGAGACGTGTTAGTGAGCTTTTAATTGGCTGGTTGCCTGCGGGTTTGAGCTATGCGGGCTGGTCGGTTGTGATCAGCTTAACGATCGCCGCCACTGATTCTGCTGCGATAGCTTTGAGTTCAGCTGAGGTCCGGTTTTGAATCGGGTGTGGTACCTGTACCAATGCCGGTGCAAAGCCCAGTGCTTTCGATTGTGCAGCGGCGGCTTGATCAAACTCTTCCGACAGTACAACACAACCGGGTACGCCTCGCTTATCCAGCGTATGTATGTCATGCAAACTGCACGACGTACAAGAGCCTCAGTCTGCAAGGCCTACAACGACAACATCGCAGGTTTCCACGATTTCCTGCAGCACGGCTTCCGGGGCCGGCTTCGTGTGCGTCGGTTTTTCGAAGCGCCTGATATTAATATCTGCAGCTTGCTGCGCTATCAGTTGTTCTATGCTGTCCAGGTATTCAGCGCTGCGTTCTTTTGAAATACTGAGCAAGCCGAGGGTGCGGCCCTGCAGCGTCGCTGGTGGTTTGAGTCGCTCTCGAATGATCGGCGACAGCTCTGCTGTAGGGTCGCGCATACTGAAGCCATTCATATTAGTGTCAGTCATGATGTTCTCCTGTGCTACTGAGTGCTCAGTCAAGTGTTCTATCGAATGTCTGTGATGTCCTGCGATACCACCTGTACCTCTTTATGGCGGCGTTGTGCGATCCAGCCGCCAATAATCGCGCTGAAGCCGCCCCCGCGGCCACCCGCTCTGACCACCAGCAGGAATCCATCGTTAAATTTATCGACTATCTCGTCCGCGCGATCAGCGGGCAGGCCTTCAGCAATGCCATCTGTGCCTTCAATTAATTCGCGCGCAGGTCGCTTTAACGAAGTCTTTAAGCCGGCTTCTACGTCGGCGCGCCGCCAACCTGCGTTGGCAAAAATATCGTAGTGATCAGGGCACAGTACCAGTATGGCACCGGCACGGCCTGCGTCGCGCGGGTGGCCTACGGCCCATAATGACGCTGCCAGTGCATTACAGAGTTCCTGTGGCGTACGTGCTTTGGGGGCGCCGACGCCCTGCACGCCATCGCCGTGGAAAAGTGTGACGGTAGAGCTGCCGGCGGCGGCTCCGCGCGCAATGTTGAGGGGCATCCAGTTCGGATCGCTTTCGTCTTCCGCAAAGCAGAACGTGTACTTGCCCGGGTTTCCAAGTACAGAGCGATCTATTTCTCCAGGGAGCCCTCCGCCCACGTTTCTAATAAGCAATTGCAACGCACGGCCAATGGTCGCATTTGCACGATTGCCCTGACCGAGTGCGTTGCCGCCACTGTTCATGCCAAGGCGTTTGGCTGCAGGTCCGTTAACGATCACCACCGGGCCCGAGAACCACAGCGTAGCGACCAGTCCGTGCATGGAGAACTCAGGCTTTAGCGCTGCTTCTACTGCGGCCAGTACCACGGGGAAATACTCTGGTCTGCAACCGGCAAGCACGGCATTAATGGCCACTTTCTCAACGCTGCACTCAATGAGGTTTGGCGGGATAAGGCCAACAATGTCGGTTGCTTTGCGACTGGTGCCGGCCAGCATGCGTGCAATTCGCAAGTCAGTGGGTGGTACTACCGGTAAGCCGTCGGACCATCCGCGATCATAGGTGGCTTCAATCGGGTCGTCGTCCGGGGCAAGTTCAATTACCCTTGCTTTGAAGGTAATGTCGCCAAAGCGCAGTGCGAGTTTTTCGGGCATGCCCGGGTACTGCGTTAGCGATCCGCAGCCAGGTCGGAACGCAACGAGATCGTTGCCGAGAAAATCAATGTCCGTAACGCGTTGCCACTCTGTGCGATCCCATCCGTCTGTGCGGCTAATTTCCTGGTTGTTTTCGTATCGAATGAGTGTGGGTACGGTTGTAACACCAAGGCGGTAGGAGTGCTCGAGGTTGGTGTCGTCAGCAGCACCGCCTGTTTCTTCCGGAAACGTCGGGTCATCCTGGCTGTAGACTGTAAGGGTTGACAGTTGACTAAGTGCCGCCAGAACCGGAGCCACCAGAGCGCAGGTTTCACAATCGCGTTTTACCACGGCTATCAGTTGCATCTGGTCTTCTCCGCAGG
Source organism: uncultured Granulosicoccaceae bacterium (assembly GCA_964389335.1). Classification (GTDB taxonomy): domain Bacteria; phylum Pseudomonadota; class Gammaproteobacteria; order Granulosicoccales; family Granulosicoccaceae. The sequence goes on along the minus strand of CAYMFQ010000067.1, from coordinate 8,553 downwards.
GCGGTTATATGCGCAAAAACTAACATCCTTTGGCTGGCAATAGACTAAGTGTTAGTAGTAGCGAAAGCTGAAGTCTACTGCCAATTGATAGCGGGTGCTACACAGTGAATGGAGGTTTGAGTGCAGTCGAAGCGGGTAAGTACAAATGTTGGGGGGAGGTAAATGAGGTGGGTCTGCTGAGGGGAGGGATATTTCCCCTCAGCAGTTGGGGTGTGTTGCGAAATTATCTGCAACGCAGGATGCGTTTGAATTTGTATACAATGTAGACCACCTTGACGCCACAGATGTAACGAATGAGTTTAACGGGTACGAGTTTGTAGATAACACGGCAGCCACAGCCGCATCGTCGTCGTCCGCCACCGAGAATGTCTTCGCGTGCATCGGTATCCAGTTTGGCATTGTTGAACAGGTTTTCGACTTTAAGGTTCATGTTAGTATCTCCGAGAGTTAGGTTGTAATGTTGTTGTGTCCGTAAGGTGTAAGTGTTAATGGATTAGATGTATACAGCGACGAGTTTCCAAACGTAGTAGATAACTTTAACGCCGAAGATGCATCGAACGCGTCGAACTCTTTTCCAGACGAATCGCAGACCACCGGCGATGTCATCCATAGCAGCAGAGTCAAGTTTTGCGTTGTTGGTGAGGTCCTGGATTTTCATGATAAGTTTTCCTGTAGTAAGCAAGTTGTGAGTGTGTTTGTGTGTTACGAATATATAGATAGCATTTGGTGTGCCAATAACGGATATTTAAAAATAAATAATTTAATTATGATAATAATCATATGCTTAAGGTAAGGAAATTTTTGGAAGTTAGGGTTCTCTCATCTCCAATCTAATTGCTTTTTTCAAAATAAAGACACTATTAAGAATAATTAGTATCTATTAAAGTCCAATTTCATGGTAAATCAGTGCTTCAGTAAGGCGTGCGTTGATAGATGGTGAAATCGGGCGCTCCACCTAATAGCGCAGGGTCAGCGCTCACCGGCACGCTTATGATGACAGTGGCGATGTTGCTGATCGGGCTTGTTGATGCTATTGCGAAACACGGGACAACAAAGCTCCACGGGTTGCAGGTAACCTGGATCTATTTTGTGTCGGTGCTGATAAGTTTGGTGGTTGGTGTGTTGCTGTCTCGAGGCGGGGTCTCTTTTACGCTTCGCACCCGTGTATTGCATCTTCAGTGTTTGCGGGGTTTTTGTATTGTTGGGTCCTTATCGCTGTTATTCACAGGCCTGACATGGTTGCCATTAGCGGAGGCAACAGTAATTAGTTTTATGGCGCCTCTATTTATAGTGGCGTTGTCCGGTCCAATTCTGAAAGAAGTCGTTAGTGCGCATTTGTGGCTGGCAGTGTGTGTGGGGCTAATTGGTGCGCTGCTGGTAATTCGGCCGGGGTCCAGCCTGTTTCAGCCGGCTTCACTGCTGCCGCTGGCGGGCGCGTTCTTCTTTGCGATGTTCAATATTGTGACTCGCCAGATTGGTTCCACTGACTCAGCGGCCACTACATCTTTCTACACGTTTGCTGTTGCGTCTCTGGTGATGTCGGTCCCGCAAGTATTAATTTGGCGTGTACCTGATGTGGTAAGTGTTGCGCAGATTGCTGCGGCGGGTTGTATGGGCATGCTGGCTCATTTTCTTATTGCGCTCTCGCTGCAGCGCACGCCGGTCGCTATCGTCGCACCTCTAAACTACGTGCGACTGATTTGTGCGCTGACACTTGGGTATTGGTGGTTCGGTGAGATGCCCGATCTGGTTTCGGTAGCAGGTGCAGTGTTGATTGCCGGAAGTGGTATTTATACTGTTTTCTATAGTGCAGGCACAAAGGCGTGATCAGTGGCGTTGCAAAGACGCTGAAAGGTTAGTTGGCTCGTGTCAGGGTGGCGGCAACGAATCTGTGGTCCGAGAGGTGTTCGTCTATTAGTTTATGATTGGTGATGTGAAACTCGGGGCTCACCAGGATCCAGTCGATACGAGATTTTAAAATTGGAAAAGTGACAATGGAATGGTCGTCAGTGCGCCATGCGGTCAGTCCGGTGTCTTTTAAAAAGATTGGTAGCAGTTCCTTTGTCATGTCCGTATTGAAGTCACCCATTAGTATCATCGGGCGTGGAGTTTGGGTGACGAGTTCTGTTAATTGTGCCAGTTGTCTGGACCGAACTTTGTGACTGGCAAAGTCCAGGTGCAATGATACGACGTCAAACGTAAAGTTGTCGTCTCCCGGCCAAATACAGGTGGTTACCACAAAGCCTTTGCTGAAAGAAGGCAGGTTCCTGGGGAAGGTGGTCTGGTGTGCTGCGGTTACTTTCAGTTGAGTGGCGATCGCGGTGCCATAGTGCAGGCCAAGGCCATCGATATTCAGTGCATGAGCAACAGAGGTCATTCCTGCTGCATTGCCTGCATGTTTTACGTGAGAAAAATTTCCACTCCACCAGGATGGGGCGTCTGCCTCCTGCATGGCAATAACATGCGGGTTTTCTGCGGCAATCAATTCACCAATGCGGCTGATGTTAGCTTGAATGGCTGCGCCGGATTGCAGTAGCTGGTTTCTTCCGTCCGCTCTGCCGTGCGCCATATTGAGTGTCATTACCCTGATGCTGCTTGCTGATAATTCGTTTCGGGGTTTTTCATCAGTGGTGTTTGGCAAGTGGGTAATTTCAATTGGCCCGCTGTTCCCGTGCGTGAGGCTTATTATCAATACATCGGTAACTGCTACAAACAAAACTATTACGATGGCTACTAATATACGTTTCTTGGTAAACATAAATTTGGAGTACTTTTTCAGTTTGTGTCCCACTGTATCTGCACAGTATTGCTTCAAATACATGCACATGCCATAGCGTCATGATGTTGGTTGGATACGAGTCGGTAAGTAGTCAGTGTTTATTTGGGTAGGGTGAGGATGCAGGCGCAATCCATACGATGGGCTATTGCCGAAAGGGTGTGTCTTGTCTTGCCGGGTTGGTGCCCCATAATAGTCAGTCTTTCAATCGACACCCGGAATCATTGATGAAATCGCTTACCGAACACCCGATCAACAGCCGCTGGCCGGCGCAGGATCCAGCTGTCATTCAGTTGTACTCGTTTCCAACTCCCAATGGTGTGAAGGCGTCGATTGCGCTGGAGGAACTCGGGTTGCCCTACGAAGCGCACAAGGTGACGCTGGCTGACAGTGATGTTAAAAGCCCTGAGTTTCTGGCGCTCAACCCGAACAATAAAATCCCTGCAATCTATGACCCTAACGGGCCGGACGGTAATCCGATTGCATTGTTTGAGAGTGGGGCGATACTGCTATATCTGGCGGAGAAAACCGGAAAACTGATTGGCTCATCTGCAACTGACAAGCACATCGTTACTCAGTGGCTGATGTTTCAGATGGGTGGTGTGGGGCCGATGTTTGGGCAGCTTGGGTTTTTCTACAAATTTGCAGGTGCTGAAATAGAAGACGAGCGGCCGCGTGAACGGTACATTGGTGAAGCGCGACGACTGTTATCAGTGGTGGACAAGCAGCTGGAGGGGCAGGAGTGGATTGCCGGTGATTTCTACTCTATTGCCGATATTGCGCTGGCACCCTGGCTTGGTGCGCTGGATTTTTATGGTGCGAAAGAAGTAACTGAATGGGATCAGTACAAGAATGCCACGGCGTACCTGGATCGATTTCTCGAGCGCCCTGCGGTGCAGCGTGGCCGTGCGATTCCTGCAAGGGACTGATAGGGGTTTTTAGTAGCTCTGCTGAGGGGAGGGATATTTCCCCTCAGCAGTTGGGGTGTGTTGCGAAATTATCTGCAACGCAGGATGCGTTTGAATTTGTATACAATGTAGACCACCTTGACGCCACAGATGTAACGAATGAGTTTAACGGGTACGAGTTTGTAGATAACACGGCAGCCACAGCCGCATCGTCGTCGTCCGCCACCGAGAATGTCTTCGCGTGCATCGGTATCCAGTTTGGCATTGTTGAACAGGTTTTCGACTTTAAGGTTCATGTTAGTATCTCCGAGAGTTAGGTTGTAATGTTGTTGTGTCCGTAAGGTGTAAGTGTTAATGGATTAGATGTATACAGCGACGAGTTTCCAAACGTAGTAGATAACTTTAACGCCGAAGATGCATCGAACGCGTCGAACTCTTTTCCAGACGAATCGCAGACCACCGGCGATGTCATCCATAGCAGCAGAGTCAAGTTTTGCGTTGTTGGTGAGGTCCTGGATTTTCATGATAAGTTTTCCTGTAGTAAGCAAGTTGTGAGTGTGTTTGTGTGTTACGAATATATAGTTAGCATTTTGTGTGCCAATTGTTTGCTTTCCTCAAAAAATAAAAATAAAAACGATTAAAAACAAATATTTAATAGAGTTGTAGTTGTTTGGAGCAATGATTTTCGGAGTCTACCGCTTTGAATATTTGGGGATAAATGGACACTTTTAATGAATTATTGGTGTTTTATTTAGATACAATTTATTCTGCAGTGGATATTGCAGGCGTACAGGCCTGTCAAAACGGTTTGGCGAGTTGGATGCTTCTGATGGGTACTTCTGATGGGTAAAGAGCGGTGAATGGCGTATGGTTGGGTAAACGGTTTTCCTTTTAGGGAAACGCTAAAATGGAAGTCTCTGCGCCATTGTGGTTCGGCCAGGCAGATTTCTAACTCAACAAGCCAGACAAGCGGGCAACCTTGATGAACGCACCTGTATCTATTCCATTACCTGAGTATGCCGTACCGGAAATGGTCGCCGATATTGACTTTGACGACGAGCGGTTGTGGGTGCCGCGCGGAGATGGTGTTGACAATATCCCGCTGCTGTTTTGCGTAACGCAGGGCAGTTGGGTGAATATCACCCGGGCTCGTGGTGATGGCATTGTCAGTCGCCACCGCCATTCGTCGCCGGTAACCGGTTATACCATGGAGGGTGCATGGGGCTACCTTGAACACGACTGGACAGCAACCCATGGCACCTTCATTTTCGAGCCCCCGGGTGAAACACATACGCTGGTGGTTAAGCCTCACCCTACCGATGCTGGCTGCGACCATATGATGGTGCTGTTCCATAACTTTGGCCCGCTAATGCATGTTGATGAGACAGGGCAGGTGACGGGTTATGTGGATGTGTTCTCCCGTATAGAAACCTGCAAGGCGCACTACATAAAAAACGGCCTGGGTGCTGACTATATCGAACGATTAATTCGCTGACACTGACACGCATAGAAGTGCCGCGCATACTACTGGAATCCGTATAGCTCCAGTGGATTATCAACCAGTATTTTTTGCCGTGTTGTTTCTGCAGGTGCCCACTCTGCCAGTTGATCCAGCAGAGCGCCGTCGTTTGGCATGTTGCCGGCAAAGACAGGGTGTGGCCAGTCAGTGCCCCAGACTATCCTGTTGTCGTTAGCCGCTATCAGTGCTTTCGCATAGGGTGTTACATCATGATACGGCGTTGTTGGTGATGTGGTGATGCGATAGCTTCCCGTCAGTTTTACCCAGGTTTTGCCGTCGCGCAGCAGATTGAGCAGGGCCTGAAACCCCGGGTGGCTAACGGGATTGTCAGTGCTCATGTAACCAAGGTGACCGAAGGATACATCAACGGCCATATTGCTCATGGTTTCGTAAAGATTGTCAAACTCGTGCACTTTGATCAGTACTTCCAGGTGCCACCCCAGATCCTTCAGTCGCTCTGTGAATTTTTGCAGAGCGCGCACGTCATCAAACGGGTTGCCTCCCTTGTCTACCAGGTTGACCCTTGCGCCGCGTGCTCCACGCGCATGGAACTCTTCAAGCTGACTGTCTGTAACGGTCGCGTCAACCGCAACCACTGCTCGAAACTTCCCGTTCATTTTATCAACGGCATCCAGCATGCAGTTGTTGTCGACGCCATAGACACTGGGCTGCGTGAGTACTGCTCTGTCTATGCCGCCGAGGGATTTATGCAGGTTCAGGTAGGTATCGAGAGGTGCTTCCGGCGGGGTGTAGCCTCGGGCTGGTGAGAAAGGGTACTGCGCTGCGGGGCCAAATATATGCGCGTGACAGTCAATGGCGCCCCCAGGGATGGTGAAGGTGGCTTTGGCTGGATGTGGATCCGGGCCCTGACACATAGGATACTTGTCGTCGTTCAAACCCACTCTCCGTGCACGTGCTTAAATTTGGTAGGGTATCATTGATCAGCGCAATGGCACAGAAACAGGGTTCGGTCAGATGGAAACATTGTTTAAAAATGCGACAGTGATAGACGGCAGTGGCAATGAGCGGTTTATTGCCGATGTTGCTGTGTCGGGCACTCGCATAACGGCGGTGCAGCAAACCATTGAAGTGAATGGGGCCGCAGAATCTACACAGGTCATTGACGCCACCGGCCTTGTGTTGTGTCCGGGGTTTATCGATGCACATACACATGATGATCGGGCTGTTCTTGCCTACCCGGATATGACGCCGAAGGTCAGTCAGGGAGTGACCACTGTGGTAACGGGCAATTGCGGTATTAGCATAGCACCGCTTGCCGACCGCGCACCGGTGCCGCCACTGAACCTGCTTGGAGAGCAAAAAGAATGGAACTTTCCCGACTTTGACAGCTATGCCGAGGCGCTGGATAAGTCACCGGCCGCAGTTAATAGCCTTATGCTGACCGGACATTCCACACTGAGAGTGGGAGTTATGGATGCGCTTGATCGGCCCGCCAGTCGTGCCGAACTCGATAAGATGTGTTCGCGCCTGGATCAAAACCTGAACAGCGGGTCTGCGGGGTTTTCTACCGGGCTTGCCTATCCGCCGGCCATCAATGCGCCGCCAGCGGAAGTGGTGGAACTGGTTGCCGTGGTAAAGGAGCATGAAGGGGTGTACACCACGCACATGCGGAACGAAGAAAACGACGTGGTCGAGTCAGTTCAGGAAACACTGCAGGTGTGTTTCGATACCCATGTGCCTACGGTTATTTCCCATCATAAGGCGTGCGGCAAAGCGAACTGGGGCAGAACCAAAGAGACCCTTCCATTGATTGCAAAGGCGCGTGAGACGCATCCGGTGTGTTGCGATGTGTATCCCTACACGGCCAGTTCAACGGTGCTCTTACCCGATTTTGTTAAGCGCTCTGAAAAAGTGATGATCAGCTGGTCGCGAGCGCACCCCGAGTTTCAAACCTGGGATTTAACTGATATCGCGGTGGAAATGGGCTGTGACATTGAAACCGCAATTGAGCGCCTGCAGCCGGCAGGTGCCATCTATTTCCAGATGTCCGATGCAGATCTTGAAAATGTGCTGGCGTTTGAAGGCGCAATGATTGGCTCTGACGGTCTGCCGCATGACGTGCATCCACATCCCCGTCTGTGGGGTACGTTTCCCCGGGTTATTGGGCACTACAGTCGTGACAAGCAATTGTTCTCACTTGAAGACGCCGTACATCGAATGACCGGTGCGACTGCTGATAATTTTGGTATCAGGCAACGCGGCATTGTTAAGCCTGGCTACTATGCTGATCTGGTTTTATTTAACCCTGATACCGTGGTTGATTGTGCGACATTTGAAAACCCTGAACTGCCATCAACTGGCATAGACACCGTCATGGTCAATGGTGCATTGACCTTTACCAGGAATCATGTAACCGGCGCACGCCCGGGCAGGCTGCTCATGCATGGCAGGGCATAGCAATGCGTTACCGTGCACCGAGCTTGTTGATCTATCAATGGGTTTTCTTCAACGTCAACCTGTAACCGAGGCGATAAGCAGATCTACGTGCCTAAGCTAAGCTTCGCTGGTTTGCTGCCGACACCCTGCGCGGCGCTCCAGAATTATATCCGAGGTCAGGTTTGCGGCATGGATTATTGGACTTGTTGCCCTCGTGGTTGAATAGCAGGTTAAGGTCGTAAGTGTTATAGGGAAATTTAGTCGGGTTTAGCATTCAGTGTCAGAGAAGCCCGACTGGTCAGTCTTCGATAAATGCGGCTGGTTGTATGCATGGAAGTAGATTTTATGATTTCGGTTACCTCTGTATCCTCCTCCGCGGTTCGTTATCCTTTAGAATCCGCATTGTCTCGATTAATCGCAGCAACCCATGCTGAACAATTGCAGGTTAGTGACCGCTTCTCAGCGCTGCAACGGCGTGAATTAAGCAAAATTCTTGATCAGCTTGACGAGCTTGAGGGCACCCTGAAAGCTTCTGGTCCGGTCGAGACAGAGTCGCTTGTTGATCCCGTTAGCAATCAAACGTTGGTGCAAAGTAATCTGTTAGCGGTCAGTACTGATGCCGCTATCGGCGATAAACTTCCTGTGAATATGGTTGCTAATGGCAGCTTTGAAGAAAACGCAGTCAGGGGCAGGTTTGACAAAATTCGAAATGTAAATGGCTGGACTAATGTCAATGGCACAATCGAAGTGTGGCGAAACATTGCCCAGTCAGCTGACGCCAGACAGAACGTTGAGCTGGACGTAGAGGGGGGAAACCCGCCTGATACCCTGGCCCAAACAGTCGCAACAGAACCAGGGCAGGTTTACGAATTAGTCTTTGCTTACGCACCAAGAGCTGGGCACAACCTTGCATCAAATACCTTTGAAGTGTTCTTTGACGGCAGCAGGGTCGA
>CAYMFQ010000066.1:17605-24097 GCA_964389335.1 uncultured Granulosicoccaceae bacterium | reverse complement strand
GAATTGGAGCTGGCGAGAGGAGTCGAACCCCCGACCGGCTGATTACAAATCAGCTGCTCTACCAACTGAGCTACGCCAGCTCCGAGCCCGGAATGATAGTCCACCTTTCACTCAACTTCAAACCTCCGACTCATATTTTTTTCAGCACTGACATGCGACAGCCTTGTTACCGTTTTTGGCAGCTCGTCAGCTTGTAACCGCATCGCGGCGCACACAGACTTACAATAGACTTTTCCTGATGAATCCAAAGCGCCCGGGGTGCTGACGACAGCAACAGCCCAAACGCACCCAAATGGTCGTAAAATACTAACGATTGGTAATAAACGCATGCACACTGGCGGCAGCACCAACCCTGCCCGCTCGCGGGCCCGATGATAATCTGATGACAACCGATACCGACAACGACGCTGGCACTGAAGGCAGCAATTTTATACGCAACATGATTGCCGAGGATGTTGCTAACAGTAAGCATCAGGGGCTGGTTGCTACGCGCTTCCCACCGGAACCGAATGGCTACCTGCACATCGGGCACGCCAAGTCGATTTGCCTCAATTTTGGTGTGGCGCAGGAGTTCGACGGCTGGACGAATCTGCGTTTCGATGACACTAATCCGGACAAGGAAAGTGAGGAGTACATGACCGCGATCCGGCGCGATGTGGAGTGGCTGGGGTTTTCCTGGAAGTCGCTGTGCTACGCATCGGATTACTTTGATCAGTTGTACGACTATGCGGTTGGGCTGGTTAAGAAAGGCGCGGCTTATGTAGACAGCCTGAACGCCGAGCAAATCAGAGAATACCGCGGCACGCTCAAGGCTCCGGGTAAAGACAGCCCCTACCGTGACCGCTCGGTCGAGGAAAATCTGACTTTGCTTGAAGGCATGAAAAACGGCGACTTTGACGAAGGCGAACATGTGCTGCGGCTAAAGATCGACATGGCGTCGAGCAATATCAATATGCGTGACCCGGCCATTTATCGCATCAAGAAAACCCATCACTACCGCACTGGCGACAAGTGGAATATCTATCCCCTGTACGACTATACGCACTGCCTGTCAGATGCCATCGAGGGCATCACCCATTCCCTGTGCACGCTTGAATTCGAGGATCATCGACCACTCTATAATTGGGTGCTGGAGCAGACCGAGCCACCGGCAAAACCCGAGCAAACCGAGTTTGGGCCGCTGAACCTGGAATATACGGTACTCAGCAAGCGCCGACTTATTCAACTGGTACAGAGCGGCGTAGTGGCCGGCTGGGACGACCCGCGCATGCCAACAATCTCGGGTTTACGCAGGCGCGGCTACACGCCGTCTTCCCTTGTCGAGTTTTGCAGACGCATTGGTGTCACCAAGAGTGCTGCGGTTATTGAATTGCAGGTGCTGGAAAACTGTATTCGTGAAGAACTCAATGCGGCTGCCCATCGACGCATGGCTGTGCTTGAACCATTAAAGGTGACGCTAACAGACTGGCCGGAAGATCAGGCACAGACTCTGGAGATGCAGAATCACCCGAACCAGCCCGAAGAGGGCACACGCAGCATTCCGTTTACACGTGAACTGTACATCGAGCGCTCCGACTTCGAGGAAGTGCCACCCCCTAAATTCAAACGCCTGGTGCCGGGTGGCGAGGTCAGACTGCGCAGTGGCTACGTCATAAAGTGTGAAGAAGTCATCAAAGATGCAGACGGCAACATCACCGAACTTCGCTGCACGCATGACGCCAATACGCTGGGTAAAAAACCGGAGGGGCGCAAGGTCAAGGGCGTTATACACTGGGTACCAGCCAATGAGTCGGTACGCGCGTCAGTTCGCATCTACGAGCTATTATTTAATCGCGAGAATCCGATGGCCGAAGAAGACTTTATGGATGCATTGAATCCGGAGTCACTGAAAGTGTTTGAAGAAGCACGTGTGGAGCCGAGCCTGGCACAGGCTGCACCAGAGCAACGCTTTCAGTTTGAGCGGCAGGGATACTTTGTCGCTGACCTCGACACCACTGATGCACAACCGGTGTTCAATCGCATAGTGCCCCTGAGAGACACCTGGGCGAGTTAGCCCGCGGAGTGGTTATGCGTAATTTTCAACCAGAACTACGGCTAAGCCGCCAGCAACAGACCCTGCACCCTGCCACGCGAGGATTTGGCTGTGCGCAAAACGCGGTTCGATATCTCGCGACCTGCGCCGTGGCACTGTGCCTGCTTGCCGGTTGCGCCACGTCCGATCCCACCACTGCCAATGGCAATCAGTTTGGCGCGGTCGCGTATCAGGTAAAACAGGGGGACAATCTGGTGCTGATTGCCGCCGAAGTAACTCGCAATCGCGACAACTGGCGACTCATCGCAGACTATAACTCGATTCAAAACCCGGCCACGCTTAACGTTGGACAACGCATCTGGATTCCACGAGACCTTATTCCGCTGAACAGACAGGAAACAAAATCCCGATCAGTAGCGGGACATCCGGATGCGGTAGTAAACTCGGTGACACGGCCGGACGACGTGACACCGGTAACCGCCGAATAAGCCGTGCATTGGCGATTGCCTGAGGTCTTCTGATCGCCAATATCGCTATGCCATCGAGGGCCTAAAGTGAAAACTCTGATACTCGTGCGCCACGCCAAATCGAGCTGGAACAGCGACGCTGCCACTGACTTTGAAAGACCACTGAACAACCGCGGTCTGCGCGATGCACCGGAGATGGCAAAGCGCCTGAAATCCACCGGCCCCCTGCCGGACACCATCGTCAGCAGCACCGCTACCCGTGCGCTGGTTACAACGCGATTGCTGATGCGGGAACTTGCGTTGCCAGCACAGGCGCTGGAAACAACAGACAATATTTATGAAGCCCCAGTACAGGCACTGCTCGATACCATCGGCGGGCTAAAAGAGACGAGTCAGGTAGCAATGCTGGTGGGACACAACCCCGGCATGTCCTCCACCACCAACCACCTGTGCAGCAAGGCAGAAATTCAGATGCCAACCTGCGCAATGGCGTGCCTTGAGCTCGACATCGATCACTGGTCAGAGGTGTACCGCGATTGCGCAACATTGCACTGGTACGACTACCCCAAAAATCAACTGAACGCCAGACACAGCCAGTAACGGGCTACGCGGCATCCTGTTCGATTTTTTCCAGAATCACAGTGGGTGCATCACCAACGCGGTAGTACGGCGGCTGGCGCTCCATCTCCTGGAAGGCATGGTCGCGCTTCTCTTCGGAGTCATACCAGCGGAAAGTCTCCCAGTTGTCGCCGAGTAAATGTGGGGCAGACATCGTGTCACCACTTGGCAGACACACTTTTATGCCATATTTCTTCATATTAAAGCACCGATAAATGGTTCGGACGTTCAGGTCTGCCACACATGGCAGAACCAGCGTGAGCCAGCACGAGGTAACAGAGAAAGCTTGCAGACGCAGTGTGCACCCAGGCGCGACAGCGACTGGCCACAGCGCACGTCAGGTACGGCATATTCTACACCAGACTGTTAGAGTGTCCGCACCGGGCGTCAGCCAGCGGTCTACAGACTGCAGGCGGCGGCATGATACCGTGCAAAGCACCTATAGAAACGGAGACAAACTACGATGAAACCCTTCCTTTTGCCGATTGTCATCGGCGCCGCACTGCTGGCCGGCTGCACACAGGAAACGCAAAACAAATTCGGCCGTGCCGTGCAAAACTGGACAGGTACCGACGGCGTGCTCGAGGTTTACGCGGGCAACACGCTGGTAAAGCGATTTATGAAAATCGACAAACTCTCAACCGCCACCGGCACCCAGCGAGATGTCGATCGGCCATATCGATTTGGCTACGGTGTCATAGACGAGAATCTCAATGGCGTTATTGATGATGGAGAAGGCGGTCAGGTTTACTTTGAGTTTAGCGACTACTCGACCAGCTACATATTCTACGAGGCAAACTAGCGGCTCGTCGTTTAGCCAAAATAGTGGCATTTAGCACGGCTGGTACAGTGGCCGTTGGCAGGAAATTCGTGCCACCGAGCGCTATTGTCCTGCGGTGATATTCGGTTGACGCCAATTCTCCATCACCTCGGCTATAACTCGAAAAAAACCGGCTTTTTCTTGCTGTTTTAGTTGTTTTTTTTTATTGAGCTACTAAAACAATAAGTGCGTGGCCTGTTTGCAACAGTCACGTTCTCACCCCCATATCGGGCCCGCCCTGCGGGCCCTCTTTTTATCCAATGCCCCGGCAGCCTCCGCTCAGACACTCACTCGTTGCGACGGTCACATCAGGCGGTACTCCTGTCGACTTTGTGCAAAAGAACGCCATGAATCTTTGCATGCTGGTCGCCGGTGACGCGGTATAATAAATTGCTTTCAACGAGATATTCATCATGCGAATGGATTTTTACAGCGACGAAATCGAAAAGGCCATCCCGAACTCGAGCGCTAACGTTACTGGCGATGGCAGCAAATTCGAAGCGCATGTCGTCAGTGACGAATTCGATGGATTGTCCACAATCAAGCGCCACAAAATGATTTACGCGGTTCTTGACCAATACATCAAAACCGGAGCTATCCACGCGCTGTCGATCAAGGCCTACACCAAAAGCGAGTGGACCGAAAAAGAAGCTGCCAGCTGATCCGGCAACGACCTCAGATATCCCAGGCAGCACGATGGCAGCGGGCTGACGGCCCTCCGAGCTTATGGCACTTATACGATTGCGAAATATCAGTCTGGCTTTTGGGCCAGAGCCGCTGCTGGACGATGCCGAATTGGTTATCGACCACGGCGACCGCATTGCGGTCCTTGGTCGCAACGGCCAGGGCAAATCCACGCTGCTAAAACTACTGGATGGCAGCGTCACAGCCGATTCCGGCGAAATCGTAGTCTCCGACGGAGTTACCGTCGCTCGACTGCAGCAGGAAGTGCCGGGCGGCGAAGACAAGCGCTCGGTATTTGAAGTCGCCGCCTCCGGGCACGATGACAAAACAGCCCGGGCACTGAAGGAACTCGAAGAAACCGGCTCAACGGACATCGATACCGGCACAGACATCTGGCGCGCCAGCGCGGAGATAAAGAGCATTATCTCGCGGCTCAGCCTTAACCCTGACGACACGGTGGCCGAGTTATCCGGCGGACAGAAAAGACGCGTAATGCTGGCTCGTGCGCTGGTCAGTGAACCAGCTGTGTTGTTGATGGATGAACCAACCAACCATCTGGATGTCGAGTCTGTCGTTTGGCTCGAGGCATTTCTAAAAAAGCTCACCATTACACTGATCTTCGTTACGCACGACAGACAACTGATAAAAAGCATCGCCAATCGAATTGTCGAGATTGATCGCGGTCGGCTCACCGCATGGAACCAGACTTACGAAAAGTTTCTTGTATCCCGCCAACAGGAAATGGAAGCACGGGAAACTCAGGACAAGCTGTTTGATAAAAAGCTCAAGCAGGAAGAAGAGTGGATCAGGCAGGGTATCAAAGCCAGACGCACGCGCAACGAAGGTCGAGTAAGAGCGTTAAAAAAGCTGCGTGAAGAGCGCGCGCAGCGACGGGACCAAATCGGCCAGGTCAACCTGCAGCTACAGAGTGCATCGAAGTCTGGAAAGATTGTTTTTGAAGTCGACAAAGTCAGCCACACCCTTGGCGGTCGATCACTGATTCGCAACTTTTCCACCACCATCATGCGCGGTCATAAAGTGGCAATCATTGGCCCCAACGGCAGTGGTAAAACCACCTTATTAAAAATTATTCTCGGGCAGCTTACCGCTGATGAAGGCCAGGTAAAGACCGGAACCAATCTGGAGGTAGCCTACTTTGATCAGCTGCGTGAGCAGCTCGATGAATCTCGAACTGCTGCGGATAATGTGTCTGACGGTTCAGACTTTATTGATATCAATGGCACGCGCAAACATATCATGGGTTATATGCAGGAGTTCCTGTTTAGCCCGGAGCGGGCTCGTGCGCCAATTCGAAAGCTCTCCGGCGGTGAGCGCAATCGCCTGTTATTGGCACGGCTATTTACCCGACCAGCCAACCTGCTGGTACTGGATGAGCCAACCAACGATCTTGACGTCGAAACACTCGAGCTACTTGAATACACAGTACTCCAGTTCCCGGGCACAGTGTTACTGGTGAGCCACGATCGAGAGTTTATAGACAACATCGCCACCAGCACTATTGTCCTCGACGGCAATGGCAGCGTGCGAGAGTACGTCGGTGGCTACACTGACTATCTGAATCAGCGTCCGGATCAGACCAACGGCGGCAGTAAGAAGAAGACACAAGCGTCCAAGCAAGACAACAGCGCCAAACCTAAAGCAAAGAACAAACTCTCCTACAAGCTACAGCGCGAACTCGACACTCTGCCTGCCACCATTGAAAAGCTGGAGGATGACAAAGCCAAACTGGAAGCCTCACTATCTGACCCAGAGACTTATCAGCAGGGCGAGTCAGCACTCGCTGCGCTGCAGAGTGACTACAAAAAAACTGATGATGAACTCACCGCCGCGTACGAGCGCTGGGAAGAACT
>CAYMFQ010000066.1:13559-17505 GCA_964389335.1 uncultured Granulosicoccaceae bacterium | reverse complement strand
AGCGCTTCATAAGTGGAATAACATTCCAGGATTATAAAATCAGAGACCGCGTAGCGAGACTCCCAGTATGCACTTGGCTTAGTGTGTCTTTTCGCTTAGCAATAGGCTTTGGCCGCCCATACCAGCGGGTTTTTCTATACCCATCAGTTGCAATACGGTTGGTGCAATCGCCGATAACCCTGCACCGGTAGCCAGATGCCAGGCGACTTTATCCTGAACCATGCAGGCAACAGGGAACAATGTGTGTTGGGTATGCGGAGCACCGGTTACCGGGTCAATCAGCATATCAGCGTTGCCGTGATCGGCTGTCACTATGACTGAAAAGTCTTTAGCCGCGGCCGCGTCAACCAGCTCTCCGACAATTTCATCGACAACCTCTACCGCCTTTACGACTGCTTCCGGCACACCGGTGTGTCCGACCATGTCGCCATTGGCCAGATTCACGACGATAAAGCCGTACTGCTCAGAGTCGATTGCACCGAGTACTGCATCCCGGACTTCATAAGCACTCATTTCCGGCTGCAGATCGTAAGTTTCTACTTTTGGCGATGCTATCAGCGCACGCTCTTCACCCTCATATGGAGTTTCGAGACCACCGTTGAAGAAGAAGGTAACGTGTGGATACTTTTCCGTTTCAGCCGAGTGGAACTGTGCCACCCCGGCGCCTTCAATCGCCTTGCCCAGGGTTACGTCAGCCAGGTCTTTCTCAAACGCCACCGCACAGTCAAAGCTGTCGTGGTAGCGAGTCATTGTGGTTAGTGCCACAGGCTCGAAGGTACCACGGTCAAACTCGGCAAAGTCAGGCTGCATTAACGCCATGCTCAGTTCACGCGGTCGATCGTTGCGAAAATTAAAAAATACCACCTGATCTGCCGGTGCAATCAATGGCGCATCTGCCATGATCACAGGCTTAATAAACTCATCGCTCTGACCATCAGCCCACGCGGCCTCAATGGCATCTTTAACCGATGTAGCAGTGTTCCCCTGTCCGTGTACCATCGCATCAAACGCAACCTGCACACGCTCCCATCGGTTGTCACGGTCCATCGCGTAATAACGCCCGCACACGGTGGCTATCAATCCACCGGCACGCTGCAACGCTGCTTCGATATCAGACAGATAGGCTGTTGCACACTGCGGAGCGGTGTCACGACCGTCTGTAATCATATGCAACACCGGCACAACGTCGTTGCGGCGGCAGGTTTCGATCATTGCCAGCAGATGATCGAGATGACTGTGTACGCCGCCGTCTGATACCAGGCCCAGCAGATGCAGCGGGCGCTTTTGCGCTGCCGCGTTCTGACACGCAGAGGTAAAGGCATCGTTAGTAAAAAAACTGCCGTCTTCGATACTGTCGTTGATTACCACCAGATCCTGACGCAGCACAGTGCCACAACCAAGTGTCAGGTGCCCAACTTCCGAGTTACCCATTTGTCCGCTGGGCAAGCCAACGGCGGCACCCGACGCCTCAAGCACCGTGACCGGATTCGACGAGTACAGCCGATCCAGATTAGGAGTTCTGGCCATTGCCACTGCGTTGTTGACGCGTGAGGGGTTTACCCCGACGCCGTCCATAATGATTAACAGAGTGGCGCGGCGGGGTGCTGGCTGAAACTTACTCATGTGCTTCCGGATAGCGATTGGGCAGAGTGAATATAGCAAGGGTTGTGCTGTGCGACGACCCGGGTCCCGGAACCCGACCTGCGCACACGTAGCAGCAGCGCCACTGCGTCATCCGGCAGTCACGACGTGCACCGCTTCGATTGGTGTCAGGCTATGGACCAGGATCCTGCTGGTCGAGATCGGAGTCGCGCTCGAGCTTACGCATTTCGGCATCCATTTCCGCATCGGCCAGTGCTTCGTCGTCAGCGAAAGTGGCAGCACCTGCGGCAGCCGCACCGCCAGCTGCTGCGGCACCCGTTGTGCCACTGCTACTGCCTGTGTCATCGCGCTGGTAACGCTCATCAGCAGCCTTGGCGTACTCATCCTTGCGTTTCAGGAAGAAGCGGGAAAAGAAAATACCCGCTTCAAACAGCAACCACATTGGCAGCGCCAGGAGTGTTTGCGAAATGATATCGGGGGGGGTCAGAAACATACCTACGATAAAAGCCGCAACAATAAAGTATGGACGCTTGCTGGCCAGTCCTTCCGGCGTCGCCGCACCAATCGCAACCAGCAGGATTGTGGCAATAGGTACTTCGAAGGCGATGCCAAACGCGAGGAATATGGTTAGAACGAAGTCGAGATAGCGACTGATGTCCGTACTCACCTCTACACCTTCAGGAGCCACACTGGTGAAAAACCCGAACACCAGCGGGAACACAACAAAGTAGGCAAACGCAATCCCGAGGTAAAACAGCAGCGTGCTGGAGATGAGCAGTGGTGATACGAGACGTTTTTCGTGGGTATAAAGACCCGGAGCGACAAACGCCCAAATCTGGTAAAGCCAGAACGGTGCGGTGACGAACACCGCCACCATCAGACAGACCTTAAACGGAATGAGGAACGGCGAAGCGACCTCAATCGCGATCATGCTGGTGCCTTCCGGCATATGGCTGAGCAGCGGTGCCGCCAGCCAGCTGTAAATGGTGTCGGCGAACGGAAACAGGCACAAAAACACAATGCCAACCGCCAGCAACATGCGCAGCAGCCGGTCGCGCAGCTCAATCAGATGCGACAGCAGCCCCATTTCGGCGCCGCCATTGTCGTTGCTTGCGTCCTTCGTCATCGGCTACTGGCAGTTATTTCTCATGAAGGCTTACCTGGCTGTGCGCCCGGTGCCGCTGGACTGGAATCCGAGGATCCACTGGAATCATCGGCCACGGTAGAAGCGCCGCCGGTGGTGTTGGTTGAATCAGATGCTGCAGTTTCGGTTTTTGTATCTGACGTCGACGTGCTGTCCGCCGCGGTTTCTTTAACAGCCTCAGCCGCACCGCGCACCTGTTCCACCGCGCTGCTCATGCCCTCGGACAGGGAGTTACTGGCGATGTTGGCAGAACGAGCAAATTCGTTGCGGGTTTCCGTGAGGGTTTCTTTCAGTTCCCGAATCTGATCTTCCTGGCTATTCAGCAGCCCGCGCAGTTCTTCGTTTTGAAGTTCATTGCGGATGTCCGTTTTAACGCCTGCCACAAACCGCTGCACCTTACCAACCCACAGCCCCACGCTGCGCGCGACGGACGGCAATCGCTCCGGCCCGATGACCAGCAGCGCGATTATGCCGATCAGCACAACTTCCTGAAAACCTACGTCAAACACGGCGCAGCTCCAAGCGACTCAATGATCAACGTTGAAATCAGGCTTCTTTCTTTCCGCTGGTGGCGTCTTCAGCCACCCGCTCGGCCGCATCGGACGTGACCGTTGTGGCATCTTCGATCTGCCCCTGCGCGTCGTCTTTCTGGGCGTTCGGATCTTCTTTTACCGCGTCTTTGAAGCCTTTTACCGCCGAACCGAGGTCACCACCGAGGTTGCGCAAGCGCTTGGCACCGAAGATCAGCACGACAATAACCAGCACGATAAGAAGCTGGGGAATACTTGGCATCATAGTGTTTTATCTCTGTTATTCGCCGCGTTACGGCGGGTATTCTATCTTTTTTGCTTGCGTTTTCGTTTTGCGGCGTTAATCGGGGGTACGAGCAGCTTTCTCGACATGCCCGGAGGTGCCGCGGCGCCGTTCCAGCTCGTTCAATACATCCTGCGGTCCCAGCCCCTGATCCGCCAGCATGACCAGGGTATGAAACCAGAGATCGGCCGTTTCGTGGACAATATCTTTGCGTACACCCGATTTTACGGCAATTATCGTCTCGGTGGCCTCTTCGCCTACTTTTTTTAGAATGGCGTCTGTGCCACGTTTATACAAGCTTGCGACGTAAGATTCCGTGTCTGAAGCGGACTTTCGCTGCTCCAGTTCCGCCGCCAGCTCAAACAGGGTCTGGCCGTCAGTATCATT
>CAYMFQ010000066.1:0-13459 GCA_964389335.1 uncultured Granulosicoccaceae bacterium | reverse complement strand
CATCAGGACTTACCTGCATAGATCTGTTCGGGGTCTTTGAGTACCGGATCGACGCTCTCCCAGCTGCCGTCTTGCAGCGAGCGATAAAAACAGCTTGCCCGCCCGGTGTGACAGGCAATACCGCCAATTTGCTCGACCTTCAGCACAATTGCATCGGCATCGCAATCGAGCCGAATGTCCTGCACGCGCTGCGTATGCCCGGATGTCTCGCCCTTGTGCCACAGGCGCTGGCGCGAGCGCGACCAGTAAACAGCCTCGCGCAATCTGGCGGTCTCGGCCAGCGATTCACGGTTCATCCACGCCATCATTAGCACTGCACCGGTACTGGCGTCCTGAGCAATCGCCGGTGCCAGCCCATCCGCATTCCACGCAACGGCATCCAGCCACGCATCCGGTGATGACTGCGCATCTGTCACAGCCGCACCTCAATTCCCGATTCTCTCATCGCCTGTTTGGCTTCCGTAATGGTGTAATCGCCGAAATGAAAAATACTTGCCGCAAGCACGGCATCAGCGCCGCCGGCCATGACACCGTCGCACAGGTGCTGTAGATCGCCAACGCCACCGGACGCAATCACCGGCACATCAACCGCGTCGCTGATGGCGCGTGTCAGCGGCAGATTAAACCCGGCACGGGTGCCATCGCGGTCCATGCTGGTCACCAGCAACTCACCAGCACCGAACTCGGCCATTTTAACGGACCATTCGACCGCATCAATGCCGGTTGGATTACGCCCGCCATGAGTGAAAATTTCAAACCGATTTTCGCCGACGCTCTTGGCATCGATCGCCACCACAATACACTGGCTGCCGACGTGGTCAGAGGCCTCGCGCACCAGCTCCGGATGATGCACCGCAGCGGTGTTGATGCTGACTTTGTCTGCACCGGCGTTAAGCAGCCGCCGAATGTCTGCAACCTTGCGAATGCCACCGCCAACTGTCAACGGAATAAATACCTCAGAGGCAACCTGCTCGACCACATCTGCAATCGTGTCGCGATTATCTTTACTGGCAGTGATATCGAGAAAAGCCAACTCGTCAGCACCGGCTTCGTAGTAGCGCCTGGCTGCTTCGACCGGGTCACCGGCATCAATGATATCGACGAAGTTGACGCCCTTGACCACGCGTCCGCCATCGACATCAAGGCATGGAATTACGCGCTTGGCGAGCCCCATGTCAGCGTGGCCCGGCGCCGGATGCGCCTGTGTAGTCGGCAACCTGTTGCAGTGCCTGCGGTAATTCGATGGTGCCTTCATACAAGGCCCGGCCGACTATCGCACCAGCCACACCGTCGTCCGCCAGCGCACACAATCGGTCAATATCACTATAGTTAGTGACACCACCCGACGCGTATACCGGTATCGACACGGCGCGTGCAAGCGCGGCCGTGGCTTCATCATTAAAGCCCTGCATCATGCCATCGCGACTGATATCCGTGTAGACAATGCCACTAACGCCATCACCCTCGAACGATCGGGCCAGTTCGGTGGCATCGACCCCGCTCGACTCCGCCCAGCCATTAACCGCCACCTGACCGTTGCGTGCATCAAGCCCAACCATGACGCGACCCGGCCACTCGCGACACAGGCGCTTGACAAATTCCGGCTCCACAACTGCCTGCGTCCCGATAATGACAAACTGCACGCCGGCGTTGAAATAGCTCTCGGCAATGCTTTCATTGCGAATTCCGCCGCCAATCTGCACGTCCAGTGTCGGGTGCGCACGACACACCGAGGCGACCGCATCGGCGTTAACCGGACTGCCGGCAAACGCACCGTCGAGATCAACCATGTGCAGCCGATCCGTACCAGCATCAACCCAGCGCGTTGCTGTGGCGACAACATCGTCCGAAAAGACGGTATCGTCTTCCATGCGCCCCTGCTTCAGGCGCACACACTTGCCTTCTTTTAAATCGATCGCAGGAATAATTTTTACCGAGGCAGACATCAATCCACGTTCCAGTCAGAAAAATTTTTCAACAACTTCAACCCGTCAGCCGCACTCTTTTCCGGATGAAACTGCACGGCGAACACATTGTCGCGCGCTACCGCACTGGTAAAAGCACCAAGGTAACGGGTACTCGCCGCCGCCCATGACTGATCATCCGGTACGACATAATAACTGTGTACAAAGTAAAACCGGGCGTTATTTGCAATACCCTGCCACAGCGGATGTGGTGTTAGCTGTTCAACTTCGTTCCAGCCCATATGCGGTATTTTTTTATCCGGCTCACTGGCATCGCGCTGAAACTCGTGTACGCCACCGGCAATCAGCCCGAGACAGTCGACTCCGTCGTTTTCATGGCTGTGATCAAACAGAATCTGCAACCCCATGCAGATACCGAGAAACGGTTTGTTGTTAAACGCATCGATCAGCACATCAACCAGTTCGTGACTCACCACACCGTTAACACATTGCCTCGCAGCGCCCTGACCGGGAAACACAATGCGATCAGCGCGCGTGATATCCGCAGCAGAAGAAGTAATGATGGTATTACTGTGCGGTGCTACCTGTGCTACAGCGCGCGCGACAGAGTGCAGATTGCCCATGCCATAGTCGATCACTGCAATCGTTTCGGTCATCGCGATGAACCCGGGTTAACAGCGCTGAACCTGCGAGTAATAGTTTGCATCAGGTATTTACAATACACCCTTGGTCGATGCTGGCTTGCCCTGCAATTGTTCGTCTCTCGCCACAGCGGCACGCAATGCACGGCCGAATGCCTTGTAGATGGTTTCGATTTTGTGGTGATCGTTATGGCCTTTCAGATTGTCGATATGCAGCGTGGCTCTGGCGTGATTGACGAATCCATGAAAAAACTCGTACGGTAAATCAACATCGAAAGTACCAACTTTATCGCGAGTAAACTCACAGTTGTAGTAAAGACCAGGGCGCCCGGAAAAGTCGATTACCACCCGTGACAGTGCCTCATCAAGCGGCACGTAAGCGTGCCCGTAGCGCGCAATACCCGCTTTGTCGCCCAGTGCTTCATTAAACGCCTGACCCAGTGCGATGCCAATGTCCTCAACCGTGTGGTGGTCATCGATGTGGGTATCGCCGTTGCAGCTGACTTTCAGGTCGAGCATGCCATGACGTGCTACCTGATCAAGCATATGTTCAAGGAACGGAACACCGGTGTCGAAATGGCGCTCGCCGGAACCATCGAGAGAAAGCTCGATACTTATCTGGGTTTCCGATGTGTCGCGCGTGACTTGAGAGCGTCGATGACTCATTGATGTTTACCGGATGAAAGGGGGCTGTCGCTTACCAGGCTGGAGCAGGCAGTGTTTACCACTGCCGTATTGTACTGCGCGGCAACGGCCGCGGAAGTGACGGCACTCGGTATTTCAGTTCGACACCCGCAGCATAAAGGTAACCGGGCCATCGTTGGTTAGCGCCACCTGCATGTCTGCACCAAACCGCCCGGTGCCAACCACGCAATCGAGTTGCTCCGCGATGCCCACTACTATACCAAAAAGCCGCGCCCCATCTGCAGGATCTGCTGCAGAAGTGAAGCTGGGCCGCAGCCCGCGTCCGGTATCGGCCGCCAGCGTGAACTGTGGCACCAGCATCAGCTCGCCACCGCTGTCGAGCAAGCTCAGATTCATTTTACCCTGATCATCAGAGAAGATGCGGTAGCGACTGATCTTTTGCACCATCGCTGCACAGGTCTTCTCGGTATCGTCGGGCTCCACCGCCAGCAGCACCAGCAACCCCGCGCCGGTGGCTGCAATCTGCTCGCCCTCCACAGTAACGCTGGCATGTGTGACTCGCTGCAGCAGTGCGATCATTGGTTACCCGCTTCGGTAATACAGTGAGAGTTAAATCGACAGACGTCAGCCACACCAACAGATTCAGTGAACGACCAGCGCCCTGCCGAGTAATTCGCTATTGTAACGGTTCAGCAGATGCGCTTTCCAGACAATAGGTGGTTTAGACACTAGCCAGCCAATTGACCCTCAGCCCCACATTCGCCAAAGCACTGCTGCACCTGCTGTCGCTGCTACCACTGCGTGCCAATCTCCTGCTCGGCACGATGCTTGGGCACCTGTACTTCCGCATCCCCAACAGACATCGCAACATAATCGATCAGAACATCGCATTGTGTTACCCCGACCTTAGCGACAATGAGCGCAGTCAACTGGTTAAGCACAACCTGATTGAAACCGCAAAAAATATGACTGAGCTTGGCATGTTCTGGCGCCGGGATAAGAAAAGTGTTGTCACTCTGGTGCGCGCAGAGCACGGCACCGAACACCTCGAGCAGGCTCTGGCTAAAAACAAGGGGGTTATTGTTGCGGCGCCACACACTGGCGCCTGGGAACTCATCGGCCTCAGGCTAACCGCCGAAAGACCCATGCACTTTCTCTACAGACCGGGTCGAAAGTCGGCCTTCGACGATTTAATTATCAAGTCCAGAGAACGGTTTGGCGGTAAGTGTTACCCAATCACGCGGCGGGGAATCAGCGCGCTGGTCAAGGCACTTAAGCGTGGCGAGATGATTGGCATTCTGCCCGATCAGGAACCCGCTGATGAGCATGGGGTGTTTGCACCGTTTTTTGGCCAGCCCGCCTACACCATGACCTTTGTTTCTAATCTGGCGCAAAAAACCGGTGCACCGGTGGTGTTCGCCGTCATGCGGCGATTGCCGGACAACAGCGGTTATCACCTGCACTATTTCCCAACCACAGACGATTTAACTGACACTGACCCGGCGATCGCCGCGGCGGCGCTGAACCGTTACGTCGAACAATGCATTGCCATTGCGCCGGATCAATACATGTGGAACTACAAACGCTTTAGAAAAGGCCCGGCGGGTACCGCCAGGCGCTATCGTTAAATATTCCGGCACGATTACTCGGGCACTGGAACCCCGTTAATACTACAGGCCTGTTGCAGAGTGTTGTGCAGCAGACAGGCAATAGTCATCGGGCCAACACCGCCTGGCACAGGGGTAATTCGACCGGCCGTTTCCTGTGCACTGGAAAACTCCACATCACCCACCAGTTTTGTTTTGCCACCCTCGGCGTCGATTCGATTGATACCTACATCAATGACCGTCGCACCCGGCTTCACCCAGTCACCCTTGATCATCTCCGGACGCCCGACTGCGGCCACCAGGATATCAGCACGCTGACACTCTTCTTTCAGGTTTTTGGTGCGAGAGTGGGTAATTTCCACCGTGCAGTTCTCCGCCAGCAGCAGTGACGCGACCGGCTTACCGACGATATTTGAGCGGCCAACAACCACCGCGTGCATACCGGATAAATCACCCAGCGCATCTTTGATCATCATAATGCAGCCAAGCGGTGTGCAGGGGACGATGCCCGGGTCGCCAATGGAAAGCCGTCCGACGTTGGTCAGATGAAAGCCATCAACGTCTTTGTCCGGATTTATGCGGTTAATAACGGCTTTCTCGTCGATCTGCTTTGGCAACGGCAACTGCACCAGAATGCCATGTACGCTGTCGTCGCCATTCAATTGGTCGATCAGCGCCATCAGCTCGTCCTGGCTGGTCGTGTCCGCAAGCTTGTGCTCAAAACTCTGCATGCCTACTTCAACCGTTTGCTTACCCTTATTGCGCACGTAGACCTGACTGGCCGGGTCCTCACCCACCAGAACTACCGCAAGTCCGGGCACAATGCCGTCGCGCTCTTTCAGCGCTGCTACTTTGCGCCCCACCTCTCCGCGCAACCTTTCAGCAAACGCTTTGCCGTCAATAATTTTATCCATGAGCTTCCCGATGATCGTTACGTTAACGGTGCGTTTATAGCACCCGTTGCAAGCAATTTTTTTATTGTAAACGCCGCATTATGACTGCTGTCTGAGGCAACCCGGGGCAGCGCGCATTCCTCCGGGCACCGTCCGGCCGTCACCAATGTGGACTGGCAGCCACCTTGTGGTTGTGCTTTTATGGGGTTTTTTCATCCATGCTGAAGGGTTGCCCAATGGCCACAGCTGCAATCAACCTCTCTCTGCCTCCCGAGCAGTTTCTTGATTGTCGAGACGAAGTGACCGCTGTGCGCAGCACCGGCACAGACACTCGCGGCTGGTACGCCGAGGATATTAGTGACACGGACTGGCTGCTGCAATTTGACGACAAGGTAGCCGCGGAAATTGCACACGCGGCAGAGACCATTGCGTCTCATCCGGTGCAACAACTGCTGCGCACCCCAGCTGACCTTGAGCTTGCACACTGTCGCAGACACTATCGTCGACTGCGGGAAATCCTGACCAGCGGAAGCGGGTTTTGCGTGGCAGATCGACTACCGGTTGCAGACTACCCCACTGACGTCTGTGTCGAAATCTACTGGGTTCTGAGCCAGCTGATTGGCCGGCCGGTGGCGCAAAAGCGCAACGGACAAATGATTTATGACGTACGCGACACCGCAGCCAAATACAGCTACGGCGTGCGCGGCTCGTGGACCAACGTCGAACTCAATTTCCATACGGACAATGCATTTGGAAAGAGTCCGCCCGACTTTGTCAGCCTGTTTTGCAAACAACCGGCAAAAGCCGGCGGCGTCAGTCGTTTTTGTAGCCTCTATACGCTGCACCACGAACTGGAACAACAACACCCGCAAGCGCTGCAACGTCTGTATCAACCCATGCTGTATGATCGACAAAAAGAGCACCTCGACGGTGAGCCACCTGTGACACTGGCGCCGTTCTTCAGCTGGCGCCATGACAAACTGAGCGCTCGCGCAAATCCGTCACTGGTACGCAAAGGCTACGACGTGGCTGGTATTGCCATGGACAGCGAACTGAACGATGCACTGGCCGCCGTTGACGAAGTCAGCACCATGCCATCACTATGGTTTGAGGCAGCACTCGAAAGAGGACAGATGCAATATCTAAACAACGCTGAGGTCGGACATTATCGCAGCGAGTTTTTTGACCACAACGAACCAGACCGTAAGCGCCACCTCTATCGGCTATGGCATCGCAGTACAGGGAACGTCAGTTACGATGGAGTGTGACCGTCTCTCGCTACAAGCACATCACAAAACCCCCTCGACCAGCTGCAAGGTTGAAGGGCGTTCTATTGATGCAAATGGCAGGGTATCGTTAAAGCGGAATGTTTTATACGCAACTTCGTTGATGATTTTATGGCCTAGCTTTTCAACACAAAACCGTTGCGTGGCAGCAGATGATAACTCGCCCACCACACGGGAAAATCCACGTTGTTTGGCAGCGCCCTGTGCTGACAACCGAAGCCTGCGATAAAGCCCCTGCCCCCTTGCGGCCCGGTTAACTGCGGCGATATCAACGATCAATATTTCGTCAGAACTATTGGATACGCTTTGTTTATAAGGACGTTCAAGCTCATTCAATAATGCCTTAATGGCACGCATAGATTCCGGCACTTCGTCATGAGGCTCGTCGTATTGAAGCTCTTCAGATAGAGGCGCGTTCGTTTCTGGACAAAAATCACCTGCGAGTACACACCCTGCTAACTCAGCACTTTCCGTATCGACCGCCACAAATGAAAGACCTTCGGCAGCCATTGTCATAAACGGCGCACGCAGATAGCTTAGATACTCATCGTACGCCACACCTACCACGCGATGAACAGGGCTTTCCGTTACAAATTCACGACAGGCAAACTGCAGCGCCTGCTCTGCGTCAGCCAAAACCAGCGGCTGGATGATGTACTTGTCGATTGCCATTCTTTTCATTGCTGCCGTTACCCGGCCTTGTATTGTTCCTTTAACGTGGAACGGTAGCTTATCGCTTCACGCAGATGGATTTCAGCAATACGCTCGTCGCCAGCAAGATCCGCAATAGTACGCGCAACTTTTAACGTGCGATGAATAGCTCTGGCGGACAGGTTGAGTTTGTCCAGCACCTGCGCCATCCACTCATGCTGTGGCTCGCCTAATTCACAATACTGTTCAACCTCGCGTGCGCTGAGGTGCGCATTGGATTTGCCAGCCCGCTGCAACTGACGTTGATGCGCCTGCACAACCCGCTTGCGTACATCCGCACTGTTTTCCCCGGCAGGCGCATCACTGCGCAATTGTGCATACTCGACACGCTGCACGGAGATTTGCACATCCACCCGGTCGAGCAATGGACCGGACACACGAGACTGGTAACGTGCAATCTGTTCATCAGCGCATCGACACGACTCCCGGTTGTCGCCATAGTAACCGCAGACACACGGATTCATCGCAGCCACCATCTGAATTCGCGCAGGAAAGTCCGCCTGATTACCGGCCCTGGAAATTGTGATTTCGCCATTTTCAAGCGGCTCACGCAACACATCGAGTACGTGCCGCGGATACTCCGGCAGCTCATCAAGAAACAAAATACCATTGTGCGCGAGTGACACCTCGCCGGGTTTCGGTTGACTGCCGCCGCCCACCAGTGCGACCCCGGATGTTGTGTGGTGTGGTGCACGATAGGGGCGCTGGCGCCAACTGCTGATATCCAGACCACCGCGACTGATAGACGCGATAGAAGCAGTCTCGAGTGCCTGCTCCAGCGACAATGGTGGCAATATGCCCGGCAGACGACTGGCGAGCATCGACTTACCCGTACCAGGCGGCCCTACCAGCAATAGATTATGTGCACCGGCGGCGACCACCTCAAGCGCGCGTCTGGCCTGATGCTGACCACGCACATCAGCCAGGTCCGGCACAATTTGCTCAGCAATCGGTGCCTGAACAGTCTTCGGCGCATAGCAGTCCAGTGGTTCATCACCTATGAGCGCGTTGCAAAGATCCAGCAAACTGGAGTACGGGTGGACAGTGCAGTTTTCGGCCAGCCCGGCCTCCGGCCCATTCGCCAGCGGTACAACCAAAGCACGCTCGAGCTGTTGCGCTGCCAGCGCACTCGGCAGTGCCCCGGGTACAGCGCGCAGCTCTCCGCCGAGTGCAAGCTCACCAATAAACTCCTTATCCGCCAGGGTATCCGGATTAATTTGCCCGGATGCTGCGAGCACGCCGAGTGCAATGGGCAAATCAAACCTACCGCCCTGCTTCGGCAAATCCGCCGGTGCCAGATTGATGGTGATACGACGCGCAGGAAAGTCAAAGCCGGAATTCAAAATCGCCGCACGCACGCGATCTTTACTCTCACGAACCGCGGTCTCGGCCATGCCGACAATAGACAATGAAGGTAAGCCCCCGGCAAGGTGAGTCTCCACACTGACCGGAATAGCCTGCACACCGACAAGCGTGCAACTGTTTACTACAGACAAATTCAACTGCTTTACTCACATATACGACTTAAATCACAACACTTAGTGCACTATCACTTGAAAACGCTTGTGCTATTTACCACCAAGATTACCACTTAAAATCAACAACACAGGCATATTTGCCCACAAGCAAGCAATGAGGAGGAAAGAGCGTTATTATTTTTATTGCCGTAAGTAACGCCATATCGCATCTGTAAAGAGATGTTTTAAATAGCACTACTCGCGAGATCGAATGATCAAACGAAGGGTTGTGGCAATTTGATGGGGAGTTTGTCGACGTGCCGAAGAGAGCTGTCAATAGCGCTCTCGCAGAACAAGCGTTGAACTGATTTGTTTCGCCAAACGTGAGGAACAAGATTAAAGGTTAGGGAAAGCAACATCACCTGAATCTCCACTGCCTACAACCATACTGCCTAGCGTACAACAGGAAATACACAACGACAGTGATGTCGCTGACCCTGATGAAAAAGATATCAGAAGATTGAGCGAATGCGAGCAATAGTTATTCGAATGTGGGTTACGATTTAAATTCGGTGACGATTGTCACATTTGCGGTGCAGGCTCAGGCAACTCGATCGACTCAACCATCTGAGATTGGGGCATTTCACCTATCAATCAGAGTTACTGCCGTACACCACCTTCAATCGCTGCCTTCGTGACCAGAGGCTCGCTGCTGCTCTTCCACCAACTTCTCGAGCCGATCGAGCTTCTCGCGCGTGCGCTGCAATAACGCCGCCTGAATATCGAATTCTTCACGCGTTACGAGGTCCATTTTTGTCAATGCTGACTGCACCGCTGCTCGCGCATTCTTTTCGAAGTCATCTTTGAGCTCTGCAGCACCTGGTGGAAGCACCTGGCCTAGCTTGCCGACCAGTTCGTCGAGCACGCCGGATCTTTTCATTTTATGGATCTCGAATCGGGGGGAGTGAATAAATGATACGGGCTATTCCGTCATCAGCATAGCGTTACCATCCAGCAAAACACTGGCCTGTGCCGCACCGATGTAGATCAAACTCGCCTCCTGAACGCACCACATCGGTGCATATTTAAGATATTCAGAGCTAATAATTAATTAAGATATTGTATTTAATAATAAAAAATATTTGGCACGTTTACTGATTTAGCAAATACCGTTCACGACAAAGGAGACCCCTGTGAAACTGGTAACAGCGATCATCAAACCATTCAAGCTCGATGAGGTCCGCGAGGCCTTATCGAATATCGGCGTACAAGGCATCACCGTCAGCGAGGTGAAAGGGTTCGGGCGACAGAAGGGACATACCGAACTTTACCGAGGCACCGAGTATGTCATCGACTTCCTGCCTAAAACCAAAATCGAAATAGCCATCGACGAGTCTCTGCTCGATTCGGCTGTAGAGGCAATCACACAGTCTGCCCACAGCGGAAAAATTGGTGACGGAAAGATTTTTATCACACCACTTGATCAGGCCATTCGAATCAGAACCGGTGAATCCGGTCCCGAAGCACTATAAAGCAGGAGTGAATTCATGGAACAAATACCAGAAATTTCGTACGCGTTAGATACTTTCTATTTCCTGATGTCCGGTGCGTTAGTGATGTGGATGGCCGCCGGCTTTGCAATGCTTGAAGCCGGTTTGGTTCGCTCTAAGAACACCACCGAAATACTGACCAAGAATATCGCACTGTTCGCTATCGCCTGCATTATGTATCTGGTGTGCGGCTACAACATTATGTATCCGGGCGAGGCTGTGAGCGCCTACTGGCCGGGCATTTCAATGTTCCTCGGCGCGGAAAACGATGTTGCAGCGGTTGCCGCCGGTGGCGACGATGCACCTTACTACGCTGCCCGATCTGACTTTTTCTTCCAGGTAGTTTTCGTTGCCACCGCCATGTCAATTGTGTCCGGTGCAGTCGCAGAGCGCATGAAGCTCTGGGCTTTTCTCTTTTTCGCGATTGTCTTCACCGCCGTTATTTACCCGCTTCAGGGCTACTGGAAATGGGGCGGTGGCTTTCTTGACGCAGCAGGCTTCCAGGATTTCGCAGGTTCGGGCGTTGTACACATGTGTGGTGCCAGCGCGGCGCTCGCAGGGGTACTCATCCTCGGTGCGAGACGCGGCAAATACGGTCCGAATGGACAGGTTAAACCTATTCCCGGCGCCAACCTGCCGCTGGCAACCCTTGGTACATTCATTCTGTGGCTCGGGTGGTTCGGGTTTAACGGTGGCTCGCAACTCAAGATGTCTGATGTGGAAAACGCCAATGCGGTTGCACAGATCTTCGTCAACACTAATATGGCTGCGGCCGGCGGCGTGATGGCGGCATTGATTGTGGCCCGCCTGCTCTACCGCAAGGCTGACCTGACCATGGCGTTGAACGGTGCGCTGGCCGGACTGGTCGCGATTACCGCAGAGCCGCTGGCTCCGGAAGCCCACTTCGCCACATTGATCGGTGCCGTGGGTGGCGTGTTGGTTGTATTTTCAATTGTGACCCTTGATCGCCTGCGTGTGGACGATCCGGTTGGAGCGATATCAGTGCACGGTGTCGTCGGTATCTGGGGTCTGCTCGCCGTGCCGCTGACCAATACCGATGCCAACTTCTCTGCTCAGTTGCTGGGCCTCGGGACCATTTTCATCTGGACTTTCGTTGCCAGTATTATGGTATGGGTCGCGCTGGACGGCATCATGGGTCTGCGAGTGTCGGAAGAAGAAGAGTACGAAGGTGTTGACTTGTCTGAATGCGGTATGGAGGCCTACCCGGAATTTACTAATAACTAAAAATTTCAATCAGAGGCAACCGCTGGGAAAAGGGGAGCCAGCAAGGCTCCCCGTCATTACACAAACGTCAACTAATTACATCGCTGTAAAGCAACGCGCAGAACTCTCGATTCCGGCAGTAAACCGGGTACACTCGTACCTCGCCGATATACCGGTTGCCTACACGCAAGCCGCTGAAGATTTAACCGGAATATTTGCTAGTCCATATTAAAAATAGAAAAATCAGGACTAACGTGCAGTGTCTGACATGAATTCCAATCCACACCAGGTGCTTGCCCCGACCTGGCTGATCGTGACGCATTTGCTTGGTGCAGCCGTCATGCTCTACTTCGTGTCTTATCCGACACAGCCAATCAATCCGACACAGATCGCCACAGGCGAAATTATCAACGTGGCCGAACTCGACTTAAGAAAAGATATTAAAAAACAAGAAATTACTAACACAAAATAAACCACAAACGTCGTCTGCAATACTAGGCGGCAACGCCTCATCGCATCGGACATCTGCCGTGGTTTTGAGACGACCAGCCCGAGTCAGTACAAAATTTGCTAGACTATTGCTCTTCTTCGCGACAAAATGTCGCCAGTTGATCGGCCACGCATTGGACTACAACAAGCGTGCTCCGCTTTTGTTTGGAGGTGGCTCACCGATATACAATGTGTGAGTGGCGCAGGTAATGCACCGTGTGCGAAACTCGCACTGTACTGATCGCCATCTGACAGCATGGCAAATTAAGCAGCTTAAGTTTAAACCCCGTGCCAAACTAGGCGCAGCGCAAAATGGCAAAAAAACTGGTTGGCTGGCAACGGTAAAATTGAATGAGTGGCCAATGCCTTGGTTGCAGCAGCAACCGGTAAGTATATGCAACGGTTATTCAGCACTAACGCTGCACTCAGTTACCGCATAGTCTGGTTTTTACAAAGACGTTGAGAGGCATTCGCACATGCTTATCAAAATGCAGGATATCGGCGTTTAAAATATCGCCACATACAAATACAATGAATTTGCAATGTGTCTCAGCAGTGTTGC
Organism: uncultured Granulosicoccaceae bacterium; assembly: GCA_964389335.1. Lineage (GTDB taxonomy): Bacteria > Pseudomonadota > Gammaproteobacteria > Granulosicoccales > Granulosicoccaceae. The sequence goes on along the minus strand of CAYMFQ010000066.1, from coordinate 469 downwards.
ACTAATTGAACTCTGCAACCGAACATGAGCTGATGCGAACCAGGATTCGCGCTACACACTAACGTACTACCAATACTCGGCGGCCCTGGTTACAGGCTTCCAACAATTAAAATCGGATTTTCTAGCTGGAGTTTTTGGAACAAAAGTAATAATTTATCTCGTGAAGTGTCTATTGCCAGGGCAAGGCCTGTGTTTAACGGACCATGGTTTTATGTTAGAGCGTATCAACCGACACAAGGTTAACTACACTCGCAATTACCGCTGCTATCGGCTCGCGTTTTTACCCGACATATAGCCCGTTTACGTACAGGAATTTCGTCGGATACGGTTTACCTTCACGCCACCAGTTAACAATACACCTATGCCAACGCCTGCTTACGGTACCTGCATTGGCTTGCTAACTGGCAATTGGTATTCGGGCGAACAGCGCGTTACGGCTAACTGACACAATATTCGCGACAGTACACTG
>CAYMFQ010000065.1:18240-24461 GCA_964389335.1 uncultured Granulosicoccaceae bacterium | reverse complement strand
CAGCATTAACCAAGGGAATGGAAATGATCTCATTGGAAGAGATTGGGCTCCTGGATGGACCCTATGAACGCAATTTCAATCACATAACCGCGCTTGCCACCCAGTCACTAAATACAGACGTTTCGTTGATCTCAATCGTCGATTTCGACGGGGATCGGCAATTCTTCAAAAGCCACCAGGGATTAGGTGAGCCCTGGAAAACATCCAGGCAAACACCGCTTTCTCATTCGTTCTGCAAGCATGTAGTCCTGAGCAACCGATCGTTGGTGGTAAGTTATGCCACGGAACACCCGATGGTAAGGTCAAATCCCGCAATTACCGACCTCGGCGTGATGGCCTATCTCGGCGTGCCAGTAAAAACTCCGGATGGAAATCCTGTGGGAGCAATATGCGTTATCGACAATGAACCAAGAACATGGGGACTCAGAGACATCCAAACCCTGGAGTGCCTTGCTGAGGTCACCAATGATGCGATAGAAGTTAGTGTGGCTCAATCGAACAGCCTGGAAAATAGTGCCCCAATGCAACATGGCCAAACGGGTATCCTTCTGGATCACGCGCTGAAGGCGATACGGGACGAGCTAAGAGAAGGTTAATAAGGACACCCATTTTTCTAAAAACTAACGGTAGAAGGACACCCAAGTAATAATTCGCGATAGAACGATCGCCATGCTAAAGTCTCATCATGCAGTTGCAGTAAGCAGTAACCGGAGTACCCAAAATGACTCGAGCTCGAAAGTCGTTGATTTCGCTGGAGGTCTCGCCCTACTACCATATCTGCGTACGCACTGTACGACAGAGCTTTCTCTGCGGCGATGATCGCCACACAGGCAAGAATTTTGATCACCGCAAACAGTGGCTGGAAGATGAGTTGCTTCGATTGGCTAACATCTTCGCGATCGATATCACTGCGTACGCCATTCTCTCAAACCACTACCATGTAATTTTGCATGTTGATCACGAGCGTACAGCCCGTTGGGAAGCCAGAGAGATTATCAAACGCTGGCACCGTCTTTTCAAAGGGTCCAAACAAAGTCATGCATATTTGAAAGGTGAGGCCCTAAAAAGAGCAGAGCGCTCAATGCTCGATAGCGAGGTCGCTACATGGCAAGAAAGACTGTCCAGTATCAGTTGGTTTATGCGTGTGATAAACGAAAAAATTGCACGTCTCGCCAACGCGGAAGATGGATGCAAGGGCAGGTTCTGGAATGGCCGTTTTCGCAGTCAGGCGCTGCTTGATGAAAAAGCACTGCTGGCTTGTATGGCTTACGTTGACCTGAACCCGATCCGAGCAGGTACCGCGAATACTCCGGAAGAATCTGCGCACACTTCCATTAAGCGCCGAATTGAAGCATTTCAGAAAGGTGTCAAAACCGAATCTGCAACACTACACCAGCCCAAAGATCTGGAGCCGTTTGCAGGTAATTCGCATCAGCTGCTGAATGCAGGTATTGGCTACCGCATTGAGGACTACCTGGAGTTGATCGACTGGACAGGGAGACAAATCCGTGAAGACAAAGTTGGCCGAATAGAGGATACATTGCCACCAATACTCACTCGGCTTGGGATAGAACGAGCACATTGGATTTACCTAACCCAAAACTATCAGAGTAGCTTCAAATCCCTGGTAGGCAGTGTATTCAAAGTACGTGAAGCGTGCAGGTCGCTTGGCTGGAAAAAGAGCCATAGTCTGGGGATGAGCAAAAGATTATTTGGCTAGTCCGACTGGACAACCATAGCCGAGCCAATGTCTGAAAATTGCCGTACGATTGCATTGATTTTAATCAAGCTCAAATCAATCGAACCTGGTGGAGCGAGTATACATTTACCCTGGTGAACGAATTTTCTGTACCCGGCCGGTAATTTTACCGCACACCAATCATGCCTGACAATATCAACAACTTAGTGAAATCCTCGCAGCTTCAATGCGGCATACCACAATCCGCTTTCGCGATACATCTAATTCTACCTTTGCCGGGAAATGACTGTGCTCGCTGATAAAACGATTCGGAGTGACCGGTTGCACCATAACACCAAGATCTGAATAATCCCTTGCTGAGAGAGAATCCGGGAAATCATAATTGCAAAAAACAATGGGTGTCCCTTTAAATCTAACTGCGGCAAGCTGGATTGTGAATCTGCGTGAGGGCGGATTGTGTCCGCTCTATCGTACAAAAGATTGCGTGTCCTTTTAATTCTACAATGAATGGGTGTCCCTTAATTTCTCTTAATTTCTGTGCAGCATTGTCGATTTCATAATACCCACCTCTAAGCAAGACAAATGATTCAAAGTAGCAAACTGACTAGCTTTTCAAATCTGATTTCAATTAACCCATTGAGTAAGCCATGACTGATGTGGACCTCAACAGCCGTCGAGATAGTATTTTGTCCGCGGTCGGGTACGCCACCAGCGAATTTCTGCGGTCGGTTGACTGGAAGGTAGCGCTTGATCGAGTGCTCGAACGGCTGGGTACGGCTGCCAGTGCCAATCGTGCTTATTTTTTCGAAAATCGCATCTCCGAGAACGGACGCGTTATGGCAAATCAGCTTGCGGAATGGACAGCGCCAGGCGTTGAGCCACAGATCCACAACCCGGATTTGCAGGATGTGGTTTACATTGAGGCAGGGATGGAGCGCTGGGCAGAACTGATGAGAGAACGGCAGCCTGTTCACGGTTTGGTACACGAATTTCCAGAGTCAGAGCGCGAGATTCTCGAATCACAGGACATACGCTCATTGTTCGTTATGCCAGTATTCTCGGGGGCCAATTGGGTGGGTTTTCTGGGCTTCGATGATTGCGAAAATCAACGGCACTGGTCCAGGCCAGAATTCGATGCGCTGTTTACGTCTGCCGAAGCGTTAGGTGCTGCAATAGAACGCCAAAGGCTTGAGCAGGAACTCCGCTTTGCGCAAAAAATGGAGGCAGTAGGGGGCCTCGCATCTGGCATTGCACACGACTTCAATAACGTATTGCAAGCCATCGTGGGCCTCGCGCAATGGGCGAAGCTGGAAATTGAAAACGGCGAGATGCCATTGACCAGACTAGATGAGATCATCGACACCGGGACTCGCGCCGGCAGTTTAACTCAGCAACTACTGGTGTTTTGTCACAAGCAGGAATCTCATCCGGAAATCATTGGTATGCGTCCTGTTGTAGACGCTGTGGTGTCGATGTTAAAGCCCGCCCTTAGAGATAATATTGCACTATCTGTCGACATTAAAGATCCTGAACCAAAGGTCTACGCAGACACGAATCTATTAAGCCAGGTGCTGCTCAACCTGTGCCTGAATGGCTGTGACGCGATGCCCGGAAGTGGAAAACTCACACTCAGCTGTGATTCCGTTGAGTTTACCGACACAGATCTCGTCAGCTACTCCGACGCTCATGCCGGAAAATATATGCGTTTTACCGTGACGGACACCGGCCATGGTATGGAGCCTTCGGTTCGAGAGAGAATCTTTGAGCCATTCTTTACCACCAAGAAAATTGGCGCCGGAACCGGGTTGGGGTTATCCGTTGCTCAAACCATTGTGGCCAACCTGGGTGGATTTATAGCGGTCGATAGCGCGCTTGATGTCGGGACGTGTTTCAGCGTATTCATACCCTATGCATCAGAATCGTCACAGGCAAGTGGGCAAGCGGGACTACCATATCGCGCCAACGAAACCGTTCTGCTTGTGGAAGATGAGCCGGTGTTGCTCAGGGGTGCACAGCGCCTGCTTGAGTCGGCTGGCTACACAGTCATTACCGCCGTCGATGGATCAGAGGGGCTGGAACAGTTTGCCCAGCATGCCAACTCAATAGACATTGTGATCACAGACTACCTGTTGCCTGAATTGGATGGCGTTTCAATGGTTCACAGCATCCGCAAGTCTCAGCCCGGCACCAAAGTTATTGTGATGAGCGGTGCTTTTCCGGAAGGCTTGCCAAACGACAGTTGCCGATTTCTGCAAAAACCGGTTCGTATAAATACACTGATACAGACCATTCGTGATCTGCTGCAATAGCCTGCCGGCCTGATCGTAGGCAGGCGTCTGTCATTACATTGAAAGCAGCTAATCACCCGCTGCTGGCTGCAATCCTGTAAGCAACGGCACCGATAGACGCTGGTTTATAACAATGGGTGTCCCATTTTGAATAATGCTGGGTGTCCTGATTGTGCCCGATGGCTTCAACATGACGGTCCAACGTGTGACCTTGCAGTCACGTTCCCAGTCTGCGATGTGGGTTCAATGGGTGTCCTACTTCTCCTCTCTTTTCCCTGAGCCTGACCATGCCCATGTTACGACGCTCCCCGACCTGTGGCGTGATTACAGAACTTGCCCAATAATCAATGGGTGTCCTTGTTTTTCTCCAGCCTGTTTTCCCCAGCTAAGCGCAGAACAGCAATAATGAAATCCACTACATAGCGCTGCTTTGATCCGGGTAACATGATCGTGCCATAGAGAGTGGCGTGCTGACGTGGTACGGTTTCGCTGGTTGGCTTCACAGGATTATGGATAGATGGCGTTACGCTGGAAGATTCTTGCGCTACTGGTGGCGGCCCGTATTGGGCTCGGGTTTCAGTTTCAAACACTCGGATCGGTGTCTGATCAGATCAGCGCGCAGTTTCACGTGGATTACACCACGATTGGCTCCCTGATTGGCCTCTTTATGGTGACAGGCCTCTTTCTCGCGTTGCCGGCTGGTTGGATGGGGCGCTATGTGAGTGATCGAAGTCTGGCAGCGGTTGGAATGGCATTCCTTGCAGCGGGTGGTTTTATTGCCGCTGTTGCAGACACCACAACCCAAATAGGCTTTGGCCGAGTCGTCTGTGGCGCAGGCTTTGTTATTTCGACCATTTACTTTGCCAAAATGGCAACAGACTGGTTCTCGGGACATGAAATCGCAACTGCCATGGGGTTGCTGGTGATGACCTGGCCACTTGGCATTGCCGCAGGACAAATTGGCCATACGTGGATTGCCCAGGTTTCACACTGGTCTGTCCCGTTCTACGTCGCGTCGTTTTATTGCGCGCTGGCTGCAATAGCTCTGTTTGTCGCTTACCGGCAGCCCGACAAACAGACCAACGTTGCAGAAACCAAACACCCGAATAAACAGGCTTTAGGAAAAGAATCCAGCAACACCGGTTTGTCTAAAACGGAAGTGCTGCTCATCGTCGTCGCCTCTGCCTCGTGGGCGTTGTTCAATGCCGGTTACGTTGTTTTTCTAAGTTTTACCCCAATCTGGCTTACCGAAAATAGTTACTCCACACTGCAAGCCGCTTCGACAACATCATCCGCGAGTTGGGCCATGTTGTTTTCCATTGTTGCCGGCGGTGTGGTGGCTGATCGCACTGGCAAGCCGGAGCTGGTTCTATATGCCTGTGTCACTGTTGCAGTGATTTCCACACTGGCGTTGTATTGGACGAATTACGCGCTGCCGGCCTCGATACTGTTTGGTTTGATTGGCGCCGCCCCAGCCGGAATTATTATGGCGCTGGCTAGTGAGGCAATACAGCCCCAGAACAGGGCACTTGGCATGGGCGTATTTTTCAGCCTTTACTTTCTCCTGGTCGCGCCGGCTCCGGTTATTGCCGGTTGGCTGGTGGACCATAGCGGAAGTGCATGGGCCGCAATTATCTTCACGGCGATTCTGTTTGCCGCCACTGGTGCCAGCTATAAGCTCTTTCGCATAACCCGGCAGGTGATTGCCAACGCAACATCTTAAAACCAACTTATTATCGCGATTCGTGAGTGGCGGTAGATAAGGGACACCCATTCTTTGATTTGGGAAAAAGAGATTAAGAAAAATGGACACCCACTGTTCGCAGAAACTTTCGCGCAACTTGCAGGGCAGCGTAATATTGCGGTTCGTAGTTTCGAACAAATTCATGGGTGTCCTGTTTTTCAGGCCCCTTGTTTCTCCTATTTCACGGCCGTCTCGTTCGTCGCCACCTGCGCCGTGATAATTTATTTGCAAGGATGAGCAAAATACCTAATCATGCAAATGTGACCCACAGGAGGAAAGCCATGGCGCAAAGCCTTTCGGATCAACTCATCGACCACAAGACAAACCTGCCACACTACTCGCCGCCCGGGCATGGCGGTACTGTCAACGTTAGGTTGTTCGATAAGTCCTTTTGCGGAAATTTTGAGATGATACTTGGCGTCATCGAGCCAGGTGGCGTTGCGGATAAACACCACCACGAACATGAGCACCAGGCGATGTACGTGTTGTC
>CAYMFQ010000065.1:15535-18140 GCA_964389335.1 uncultured Granulosicoccaceae bacterium | reverse complement strand
GCGTTGCGGATAAACACCACCACGAACATGAGCACCAGGCGATGTACGTGTTGTCCGGCGTGTGTGAGGTAACACTTGGGGAAGAGGCTCCGGTGGAATGTGGTCCTGGCGCGGTCATCAGGCTGCCACCACTCGTTGATCACCACGTGTTGTCAAAAGGGCCTGAGCCCCTTCAACTCATGATCGTATATAGCCCGCCTTTGCCCAGTCGCGATGACACTCCCCTTGATTGAAACGCATGCAAGCACAGTCTGCGTGTGTGCTGCCAGGCAAAAACACTAACCACAGCCATGCCTACGTAAGCCTATGCACGACCTTCTAAAAGGAATCCGAATCCTCGATCTCACAACGGTCGTACTCGGACCTTTCGCGACTCGTTACCTGGGAGACTTTGGCGCTGACGTCATCAAGGTCGAGCCACCAGAGGGTGACATCTTCCGCTTTGTACGCCCCGGAAAGTCAGAGACGATGGGGGCAGGGTACCTCAATGTTAACCGCAACAAACGAGCGGTTTGCCTGGACCTGAAAGACACTGATGACTACTCGCGCTTCATGGCGCTTCTGACAGACGCCCATGTGCTGGTGCACAACATGCGGCCTGCAGCGGCGGAGCGTCTGGGTATTGGAGAAGACACTATGCGAGCGGCTTGTCCGAGGCTTGTGTATTGTACCGCCCCTGGCTTTAGCAGCCATGGCCCACGTGTCGATGAACCTGCGTACGACGACATCATTCAGGCCGCCAGCGGCATTGCTGACCTGAACAAAGGTCCCGACGGAGCGCCGCGCTTTCTCCCAACAGTATTGTGTGACAAAGTAAGCGGCCTGCATCTGGCAATGGCGGTGCTCGCAGGCGTTGTGAAGCAGATCCAAACAGGTCAGGGCAGCACCATCGAAGCGCCCATGTTCGAGGGAATGGTGTCATTCATGATTGCCGAACACCTGGCCGGATGTACCTTCGATCCACCGCTGGGGGAAGTGGGCTACGAACGCCTTACTTCGCCTTACCGCAAGCCTTACCAAACCAAAGACAGCTACATCAGTGTGCTGCCATACAGCAGCGCGCACTGGCAGCGCATTCTTGATTATATCGGGCACCCGTTTGCCCGGGCAGGCTGGGTGCAATCATCTTCGGCGCGCAGCGCACGCGTAGGTGAACTATACGCCGTGCTTTCCGAGGCCATGCCAGATCGCACCACACAGGAGTGGATCACTGTTCTGAAGGAGCTCGATATCCCGTGTGCGCCCATCAACAGTCTTAATGACTTGTTGTCGGACACGCATTTAGCCGAGGTTGGCATGTTCGGTAGCACGGATCATCCAACCGAGGGAGCGTTAAATACCGTCAGATCGCCATTTTGGGTGAACGGAACTGAGAGCATCCCTGACAAACCCGCCCCTAACCTCGATGCTACGCAACAGGACATAAGCTGGGAGTAACGATACCTGACATACCTGACGCAGGATCAACTCGATACATGCCTCCCAGCGCTACACGCTGGAATCACGCACCGTAATTTGACCATGTTAAACAAAAGCCGACTGGTCTGACCCTCAAATTCCAGAGGTGCTGGCGCACCGTCTATTTTTGTCTAACGCGTAGACATTGGGTGCGTTCCTAAACCTGGAATCTCTAAAAAAATGGGTGTCCCTCTTTTCTTCTCTCCTGGAACTATGGGTGTCCCTGTTTTCCTTTCTGTTTTTCGTTTACCTTAGGCGGGTCGTTGTCCGCTCGAACCGCAAAAGCAAAAATGACAGCAATACACCAACCCCCATTAACGAGGCACTGCTGATAAATGCGCTATCAAATCGGCCTGTGCGCTCTATCATCCAGCCGGCGAGGGCAGGGCCGATTAACTGGCCGATAGCGAAGACTACGGTCACAATACTCACGGCTACCGGGACAAGAGCCGGTTTCACGCGCTCGGAGGTGGCTGCGAGAATAACCGTGAACAATCCACCAAGCACAAGTCCGGTGGTCGCAAAGTGAATGGCAAACCCAAGGTTGTTTGGGAATACCACTGGCAGCACAGTTGCCATGCTCACAACCGCAAAGCACAGCATCAGTGTCACGGCTCGACCAGCGTAGTCGGAAAAACCTCCCCACAAACTGCCGGCGAATATCGATAGTAACCCTGAAACACTGGCCATCGTGCCGGCATGTACCGGATCGACCCCGGACTCCAGTGCAAAGCTATACATGAATACCGACAGCACAATGTAACTGATACCCAGCACGCCATAGATCGATGACAACACACGAATGGCCGGGTTTCCCAAGACCAGTCGGCGATCAACTTTGCGCTGGTTTGAAACATCCGTCTGACGATTTATCATCGCCATAGCCGGAGGATTGTGCACCATCCACCAGGCTGCCATCAGGACCATCATTGAAAACCCCGCAAAGAGAAGCCAGACCGTTCGAAACCCCTCATCGCCGAGCTCAGCGATGATGCGTGGTATCAGGAGCCCAATAGCCAACATTCCAATCCCAATACCGCTGTTGGCGATGCCAATGACAATACCACGGCGGTTCGGATACCAACCCACAAGCAGCGCGATCAAAGGCGTGTAGAGCAGGGCGGTGCCAAACCCCATCACCATCATG
>CAYMFQ010000065.1:0-15435 GCA_964389335.1 uncultured Granulosicoccaceae bacterium | reverse complement strand
TCGGGTTACTGGCATCAAGCTCGTTGCCAATATCGTGATTCAATACGAGACAGCGGCTCCGTGATCGATCATGACCGATTCTCCCCTTGTTGCAGATTTGTAAGCCGATGTTGATTCGTACACCATCGACTGCGCGGCCTTTTTGCGCGACGCATAAAACAGTGAGAAAGCGGGCGGGGTGAAGTAAAACGAGATCACCGTGGACAGCAGTACACCGCCGGCAACGGCCATCGCAAACGGGGGCCAGAAACCACCACCAGCCAGAATCAAAGGCAGAAAGCCACCAAAGGTGGTGACCGTTGTTGAAATAATATGTCGGCTTGATCCCATCAGTACATCAACCATGGCTTCATGATTGCCTTCGGTGGCTTCACGGTTGGCCTGCAGCCCGGTCATGATGATAATAGCCGCGTTGATGGACACACCAATGGAACCGATCACACCCAGAATGGCGGTAATCCCGAACGGATACCGAAACACGGCCAGTGCAAAGATCGAAAGCCCTGCTGATAACACGCATACCACCAGTGCAATAAGCGACAGTCGGAAAGAGTTAAACGTCATTACAATAATAGCAATGGTCAGTGTGACGATAATACCAACCGACGCCAACAGGTTACCGAGCGTGTTTGCACGTGCATCGCTGTCACCACCAATTTCCAGTCGATAGCCGTTTGGCAATACAAAGCTACTGTCGTCAAGCAATGTTTGCACTTCCTTCAATGCTTCTTCAGGTAATACCGAACGTAGCGTAAAGCCCTGTACTGTGTTGATGCGTTCGCCGTTGCGTCTGACAATAACGCTGTCGCTTGGCAACAGTGAAATATCCGCTATGGCTGACAGCGGCAACGCACCGAATTGCCCTGTAGCAGCCGCAACACTTGATTGCGGTGCGACAATAGGCAGGTCGCGAATGGCGTTGAGGTCACTGCGAACGTCATCGCCGAAGCGTACGCGCACGGGCAGACGTTCACCACGCTCAAGCAGCGAGCCACCGAGCACGCCATCAAGACCAGCATTCAACTGTGCCGCCACAGAAGACATATCGAGACCGATGGCCCTGGCCTTTGCCTCGTCGACATCGACAAACACTTTCGGTGCACCACCACTTTGGGTGCTGCGTGCAACGGTGATGGTCTCGACACTTGCTACCTTGATCATCAGTTCATCACCCAACTGGCGCAGCGTATCGAGTTCCGGCCCGACCAGTCGCAGTTCCACCGGTGCATCAACCGGCGGCCCCTGAACCAGTCCACGGACAATGACCTGAGCATTTGGCTCCTCGTCGGCAAGGCTGCGCTCGAGCTTTGCAATTAACCGTTCGGTATCAGCTATGGAAGACGTGGTGATAAACGCCTGCGCAAACGACGGTGCATTGCTGCGCCCACCGGTTATATTGTAGTAAAACGCCGGCCCTGATCGGCCAATCGACCAGTAGATCTGTTCAATGCCCTGTTCAGCCTCAAGTAACCGGTTTACGCGGTTTGCCATGGCTTCGGTTTCCTGCAGCGCAGTGCCGGGTGGCAGATCAAACTCAATGTAGAACTGATCCCTGTCGACCCCTGGAAAAAACTGTGCTGTCAGCGTCGGCATGGACATAAACCCGAGTATCGGTAACACCAGTGCAAGTGCCATGGCCGGCAGCGGATAGCGTACCGCCAGCAACAGCGAACCTCTGAATACCCGCGCCGGGAAACCACCGGGAAGACCTGAATTAAGCAGTGTGGCGCGCTCCTGCGATGGCATCAGCCAGCCTGCGAGAGCCGGGGTTATGGTTAGCGCAATCAGGAACGACCAGAACAACATGATCACGACCGCTATCGCGATAGAACCGACAAAGTCACCGGCAGGCCCCGGTAGCAGAATCATCGGTGTGAAGGACAACGCGGTAGTTGCTGTTGATGCAAATAACGGCGCGGCAAGTCGCTTAACTGCCTGGCTGACGGCGACGATGCGGTCGAGCCCCTGTCTGATTCTTCTCGCCACTTCATCACTCATCACGATACCGGCATCTACCAGCAAACCCAGTGCGACAATCAAACCAGTTACTGACATTTGATGGATGGCAAGGCCGATGGCATTCATCGTCGCGAGCGTTGCCAGAGTCACCACCGGCAGAATCAACGCAACAATAAGCGCCGCACGCACGCCCAGTGTCAGCAACAACACCATGACCACCAGCGACACGCCAATCAACATGTTCGTGCCCACTTCCGCCAGGCGTTGTGATGTATAGACTGACTGATCGAAGATAAGGTTTAGTGACAGGCCATTCGGTGTCTCAAAGTTATCTATTTCATCGCGAACATACCCCGCCCACGCGTCTATCTGCAGACCATCCTCAAGCGTTGCCGCGACCAGAATGGCAGGCTCCCCATCAAGCAGCGCGAGTTCCTGTGTCGGTGTGCGGGCACCGCGCGTTATTGTTGCTATGTCTGAAAGACGGGTCGCCGTTGTACCAGCGCTCTGCTGAAGTATCACGTCTCTGAGACGGTCGAGCACATCGATCTCACCGGCCACCTCAAGTATCAGATCGCTGCGATCATCCTGCAGCTTGCCTGCCTGCACTTTGGCATCAGCCTGTCTGATGGCAGTTGAGATTTGTTGTGCACTGATACCCAGCGCGGCGGCACGACTTTGATCGACGGTGATCAGTACCTCTTCATCCGGCTTGCCAAAGATCTCGACCTGCTTTGTGCCGGGGATGTTGCGCAGTTCATCGGCAAGCTCCTCGGCATAGCGACCGGCGATGGTCATGGGTATCTGCGATCGTTGCAGACTGATCGACGCAATAGCAGCGTAGGCACTGACACCGTCGGCATCGACTTCAGGTGCAAGTACACCTGCGGGAAACTGCGCCCGGGCCTCTTCGATAGAATCACGAACCTCGGTCCAGACGATCTCGATCTCGTCATCGGGCAGTGTCTCAACTAACTCGACACTAACAATGGAGATACCGGTGGAAGAACTCGAGGTAATCACATCCACCTCGGCGATTTCCTTCATCGCGTTTTCGATCTCACGCGTGACCAGCGTTTCAACGCGGGCAGGGGAGGCACCGGGAAACTGCGTGGTGATAGTGGCAAACAGATTGGTGATGGTCGGGTCTTCCTGACGACCAATGGCAAGCAGCGCTGATGCACCCGCTGCAATCAGTACCATCAGGATCAGGAACACCATGCGCGGCTTTCGAAACGTGAGCGTTGTTACCGACTGACTTGCTGTACTGTCCATAGTTAGCCATCCACTCTGACGGTTTGCCCGGCGACAACGCGGTGCACGCCATCAGTTACGAATCGGGCTTTGTTGGCAAACGTGCCTCTGACGTACGCACGATCAGTGTCCGCATGGATAACTTCAACCGCTTCCATTTGCACCACCGGTGGCTGATCATCGGACAGTGTGTTGATCGTCCATAAACCACGAACTCCGTCTTCCAGTGCAACCAGAGGCACCCAGGCGCCATCGGCGGACACAAGTTGTGTAAATACCGCCTGTCCGGTCAGTCCGAACGCCAGCACCGGGGCATCTGCCACTGTGGCTCGTATAACACGCGTCCGTGTCGCCGCATCAACCTGCGGCAGTACAGCGATCACGGTGGCGTTATACGTTTGGCCGCTAATGGACACCTGCAACGCATTACCAGGCGTGATTGACTCAGACAGTTGCGGGTCAACGCCCACACGGAAAACTGGCTGACTACTTTCCACCATACTGACTACCGTCTGACCACCGGCAACCGTGTTGCCCGCATCAATCAGTTGCCGATTAACAGCGCCGCTGAACGGTGCGGTAATCTTGCTCTTCTCAAGGCGAATTTGTGCAATCCTGATCGCCGCTTCCGTTTCCGTGATCCGCGCTCGAATTTCGTCGACAGCGATGCGCGCCTGATCGGCCAGTTGCGCGCTGATATAACCGCTCTGCCTGAGCTGCGTTTGTCGCTTGTCGGTGGCAGCAGCGAGTTCAAGCTGCGAGCGCAGTGCCTTGCGAGAGGCCTGCAAACGCTCGACGTCGGCACGCAGGCTGCGATCATCCAGCTCAGCCAGAATCTGCCCTTCGGTAACCTGATCGCCGTCATCCACCAGCACGCGGGCGAGCGTACCCCCCTGTTCGAAAGACAGACTGGCACTTCGCGGTGCCTCGATCTGACCGGTGAAACGCCGTTCCACGGTGTAGTGTGACTGCATCTCGATGCGGCGCACAGTCACCACCGGCGGCTGGGTCGCCTGCGGCGCTTCGACGGCGGCGGCTCGATCTGCGATGATTACGCTGCCCTGCCAGACCAGCAGCACCGCCAGGGTAATTGCGAACAACGATAGTACTACTGATGCTATATAACTGAATAGATTGCGTTTTTTAGCTTTGAAACGACGATCCATGATGGTTCCGATGCAGTTGCGAGCAATGTAGGTTGACTAGTAAGCCATAAAATAACATCTAATGTAAGTACCACTTACATGGTAAATTGGATCATCTTGAAGAAAAAATCCACTAACACCCGACCGGCCTACCACCACGGAGATCTGCGACAGCAGCTGCTGAATGCCGTGCGCACCCTGGTTGATGAAAAGGGCGCAGAGAACTTTTCCATTGCCGAAGCAGCAAGGGTGGCCGGTGTCTCCAGTGCAGCGCCATATCGCCACTTTCAGGATAAGCCGGAAATACTCAGGGCACTCGTACTCGAAGAACTGCAAGCCATGTCAGTGCGAATGCAATCAGTAATGCAGCCGCACACACCGGGTAGCATTGAACGCATCGAAGCGCTGGGCTTTTCCTACATTGACTATGCGAAGCAGCACCCCGGCCTGTTCAGGCTCATTTTCGGTATCAGTGAAAGCCACGAGGGTGATGCGGAGCTGGAAGAGAAAGGCCAGGGGGTTTTCGCTATTCTCATAGCCGCCGTTGCCGATTACCTGGGGATCGGCGCTCACGATGAAGAGGCCACCCGCATAGCCTATTTGCTGTGGACCGTGGTTCACGGGCATTCGTGGTTAACCATTGACTGCAAGGCAAGTAAGGCAGGTATAGAACTGAATGAAGCCGACTTGCTCGGCACGATCTCCGACCGGCTGCTGCGACCCTATCGTCGCCAATGAAAAGACACAAATTGAACTGCCGCACCCATGAGTTCTGAAGCGGCTCAGCAACTACTGGCGCGCACAGACTTTCGCAAACTATGGTGCATCGGGCTTATCACCGGTTCGTTGCGATGGCTGGAAGTGCTTGTCATTGGCATTTATACCTTTGAAATAACCGGCTCGGCCTTTACGGTTGCGCTGATGCTGTTCGCACGTACACTGCCAGGCGTGGTGCTCGGAGCCGCGACCGGTGCACTGGCCTCGCGCTACCGGCGCAAGCATATTCTGTCACTGGGTATGGCACTGGCAATGATCAATTCGTTGATCATGCTTTTACTTGCCACCACTGGCTTACTGAGTCTTTGGGCTATCGCTTGCGGTGCAATAATCAATGGCAGCGTATGGACGCTGGAGCATCCTGTACGACGCACACTGCTGGGTGATGTGGCGGGTACCGATCTGTTGCGTCAGGCCATGAGCCTTGATCAGTTTACCGTTAATGGCACTCGCCTCCTGGGGCCACTGGCAGGGGGCGCCGTATACACAGCACTCGGTTTGAGCGGCACATACTTATTTTCTTCACTGGGGTTTGCCTGCGCGGCTCTGCTGGCAGTGTTGCTGTCGACCAATCCACCCACGGTTGCAAAAAAAGGCGAAGGGTTTATCACGCTGCTTATTCAGGGCATACGTTATATTCGAACCAAACGCGTGCTGCGCGGCATTCTCATCTTCACCATCATCGCTAACTTCTTTGGTTTCTCATACGTCACCATGATCCCTGTCATTGGCCGCGAGCTACTGCAACTTGCGCCATTTGATATCGGCGTTTTGCAGTCGATGGAAGGTGTCGGTGCAGTGGTGGCAGCCATGCTGTTAACCACCACCAGCCGCAACCTGCCATACGCCCGCAGCTGCGTAATTGGAGGCCTGACATTTCTTAGCCTGTTAGTGGTGTTCGCGCTGTCGCGGTCGTTCACGATAAGTTGCGCAGCGCTTTTGATCGCCGGTCTCGGCGTGGGGTGCTTTGGCGCCATGCAAAGCACAACACTGCTGCACGAGAGCGAGCCGCAACATCGCATGCGTGTGATGGGTGTGTTGGTGATGTGTATCGGGGCCGCACCGGCTGGTGTGCTGACGATCGGCGCACTGGCAGACCGCTTTGGCCCATCGACGGCATTGTTGACGATGGCGATCAGCGGTCTGATTGCAGCAGCGTTGTGTTTGCAACGATACCCGGAGTTACTGCGTCGCTAAGCGCACGATGTAGCATGAAACAGCGCATCAGTTAGCTAACACCTTGCATCAGCTTTCGATACATCTGATCTTAGTGCGAGAGATATTCTCCGGTGAGAACAGAACAAGCGCACAAAACCGGAACGAACATACCGGATTCTAATACGCAATAGGGTATGGTTAGCACACTGCCGACAGTCAATCAGGTACCTCACCAAGGGATCAGGTAACGTACTTCACATCGCGTCGGATTCTGTAATGCGCACCACCGGTGCGGGTAGTCAGAGTGTTTTTGTAATCACTGTCTGGCTTTAGCATTACCACAAAACCTTATAGCCTTTTGGCGTCTCGGTGGAAAGCCCTCGTGCTCTGACCGGGATCAACGCGCAAACTGAGTACGTATGACAGATCGACTACGACCCCCCTGCCTCCGGCACGAGCACAGCAGTTCTTCTAACCTGAGGAGTGTTGTGCTGATGCTGTTTGCGGTGATCGGTACTGCAATTGCCGGAACGACCGCAGCTAACTCAATCGGTAAGGGAAAAGAAGTTTATTTTACAGAGACCCCCTGGCAGGTCGACAGGCAAACAAGCACCACACAAACAACTACTGAAGTCACCAACAGCGAGTCAGGCGAATACGTACCGATTGGCGACTATATAGTAACCGTCGCACAAGGCGACACGCTCAGCAGTATTCTGCGGGAGAACCTTGGTTCGCTGAGCGCACTGCATGAGATCATACGTTACAACAATCTGCGTACACCCGATGATCTGCCACCGGGCAAGAAGATTCTGATCCCTGTGTACCTGTTTCCCAACCCATCTAATACTGTTTCGGGAAGCGCTTCTGTAACACCTGCAAAAACGGATACAACTACGCGTGGTACCGACGAAGGTTATCTCACTGTAGATTTAGCAGTGCTGGCATCTGACAGCGTCAGTGACCCCGCTGTGCGAAATCAGCGTTCAGATGAGGAGTATCTCGCTGTGGATCTGACAGCGCTTGAGTCCACCATAAATTCGGAAACTGCCGAACAGGCACCATCATCGGACGATGACTACGTTGCTGTCGATTTAACGGCGTTGGCAGCAACCATTGACACAGCATCCAGCCCCCAATCAAATGACTCCACGGGTGAATATAATGTTGTGGACCTGAGGGAAGTCAATGTGACTCCTGATCGCAGAATACGGGTCAATCGCGGTGATTCACTCAGTAGTATTCTGCGAGAGAACCTCGGTTCCCTGCGAGGTTTGTACGAGGTGGCGCGTTACAACAATCTGGACGCGCCCGATCAGCTAGCCCCCGGGCAGATAATTCTGATACCTGGCTATATGTAGACTTGTAATTCCCTGGGGCGGTCGGTGCAACGGTCTAAATGGTGAGTCCTTCTTCCCAGGTAGAGCAAACGCTGTCTTCCACCTTGTACCCAAAGGAACGTATCAGTCTCGTCTCGGTGTAAATGTGCTCTTCGATGAGCATCATCGATCCATCGTCAAACGTAAATGAGTCTTCTCTTATTTCGTCCGGCGTGCCGTAGGCTGTCAGGCTTTCCTGTACGCTGTCATAGCACGGCGTTGAATTGTCGCTCGTCGCCGCAGCGGTTCCTGTTATATCTGAACCACCGGAGTCACAGCCGACTATTGCGGCTGTTAACATAGCCAGCAGCAATGGCTTCATCAGCTGACATACTTTGTTGGTGAGGTTGAAGCGCTGCAAGCAGGCAACGGTGTTGGGTCGTTTGCTGTATTCAGTCATTGTCGTATCCACCTATTGCGCTGTCTGGTAACGGAAGCGGCGCTGGGTTACATCCTCACCAATATCCGCGACTCCGTCCGGGTAAAAGTCTATTGTGTTGCTGTTGCCAATAGCGCCGTTATCGCCTCGGAGATACAGGTCAACAACGTCGGGATTGCCAATCAGGCTAAGTGCAATCTCAAGCTCATATTGATTAGCTCCGGCCGCCGCGGATACCTCACCGAGATAATCCCACATCCAGTCGGTGCCGCTACCGGTGTAGCGGTACAGTGATGCGCCTTCGATCAGGTAGTCGCTGCCACTTGGCAGTTCTGAAGAAAAGCCGATGAAGCCGGTGGCCGAGCTCGCGTCAGTGTCGAGGTAAACCGCATGTCCCCAGGTCAGCGCGCTGATGGCGGCGTTGTTTTCAACTCTGAGGTACAGGGCCGTGGCACTGTGCGCCATGCTCGCATTGCTCCAGTCAATTTTTTCACCGGTCGCCGTCACGTCCGCTGCATCAGCACTGAACGGTGCGACTGAAGCCCAGTCGGTAAAGCTGCCGTCGATCTGAATGGCCGCTACCGGGTTACTCCATGCAGAGGGCAGGGTAGCCTGTGATTCGCTGACGACGATCTGCACCACGGCCGCCGTGCTGGTTTGTCCATTGACAGTGACGGTGAATTGAATTTCATCTTCACCGGTGTATGCAGCATTCGGTTGATAGACAAGATTTGGTGCCGTCCCGCTCAGTGTTCCATGTTGCGGTGATACCGTGATCGCGTAAACCGGTGCGACAGCAGGCGCCACTGAACTACTCAGTTCAACGGCGAGCGTTGCATCGTTAGCCACCTGTAGTGTCTGGCCATAGGCCACCGGTGCAGGCGTGGCATAGCGATAACTAAAGTACCGTTGTGCGGCGCGGGTATCAACCGTGGTATCTGGATAATAGTCAAGTGCATTGCCGCTGACTGCCATGTTGTCGGCTGTCATGAAGAAACGCACTTCGCTGACGTTGCCGATGTCAGACTGCGGTACGGCCAGTTCCAGTGAATTACCGGCCTGTGCATAGTCGAGAAGTTTACCGTCGGACCAACTCCAGTTCAGACCGGTGCCGGTGTACTGGTGCAGGGTAAATCCTTCGATAATAGTATCTGCACCAATTGGAAACTCGTCGCTAAAGCCGCGGAAGCCGGTATTGCGATTGTTGTCAGTATCCAGATAAATACCATAGCCCCAGTTAACCGCAATCGGATCATCGTGCACCTGATAAGCGAAGTAGGTATTGTTGTCGTCGTGGGCAACCCAGCCGCGCGCCAGATCCATGGTATCGCGAATGCCGGTAACGTCAGCCGGGTCTTCACCCAGTGAACTAATGGCATCCCAGTCTGAAAGATCTCCATCGAGAGTGATAGTGGCAATGCTTGGAGTGACAGCAGGCGATACGTTAATGGTCACGCGCGCAACTGCACTGCTATTGCTGCCGTCGCTGACACTAAAGCCAAACGAGTCTGTACCGGAGAAATCGGCCTGGGGCTGATAAGTCAGGTTTGGCGCGGTACCGCTGAGGGTGCCGAATTGTGGCAGATCGGCTACCTCAAAACTCAGTGCATCGTCATTGGCGTCTGCACCGGTCAACTCCACCTGCACACTGCCACCCTGTGCCATGTACACAGTCTTCGGATTGGCAATCGGCGGTACATCGGTGCTGGCTGAAACACTGTAGACAAAGTATCTATCCGAGCGCGGCAGGGTTGTGTCTGTTACGCCGTCGGGGAAGAAGTCGTTGCCGTCTCCGCCAATCGCCGCATGGTTGCCGGCAAAGAACAGATGCAGGCTGCCGGCATTATCAATCAACTGGCGGGGCAGCGATATTTCAGCACTGTTAGCGTTGTAGTTCAGGCCGATATAGCTGACGAGATCCCAGCTGTAGTCCGTGCCGTTACCGGTGTAGCGAAGTAGCTCACCGGCTTCAAACAGGTAGTCAACACCGATCGGGTATTCATCTGAAAACCCGGTAAAGCCGGTGGCGCGATCACGATCGGTGTCCAGATAAATACCGTTACCCCAGGAGTCGACATAAGTGTTGTGATAATCAACCGCGATATAAAAATTCTGGTCATCGTGTGCGAGCCACGCAGACTTTATATCCAGCACCGGAGTCGCTGCCGGGTCCTGCGGATCAGTGCCAAACGCAATCAGTGACTGCCAGTCGTCGATACTGCCATCTATCACCAGTGAGTTGTTCACGTAGTTAGATGGACCGCTGGCACTCGCCGGTGGGGCGGGTGGTGGTGGGGGCTGCACCGAATCTACATTGTCATCTATCTGCTGCAGATAAGCCGCTAACTGATTGAGCTCAGCCGCAGTGAAATTAAACTGCAGGTGTGCAGCCACGGCGTCCTGCAGCGTGGCGGCTGAGCCATCGTGCAGGTACGGAGGTGTTTGCCATACGCCGGCGAGAGTCGGTGTGTCGAAGCCGGGTAGTGCGGCGGCCAGTCGTTGTCCGCTGCCGGGCTGCATGATCGTGCCGACATCGTGCAGCAGGCTGTTGGTGGAATCGACAAAGGTATCACCTGCATGACAGGTAGCGCAGTTGTTGTCAGTAAACAATACCAGCCCGGCTTGTCCATCGGCGGTGAGGTTGCCGTCGGTTTCGCGATGCGGGCTGTCCGGAATGGTGTTAAGCGACGTCAGGTAAATCGCCAGTGCATCGAGATCTTCACTGAGACCGGCTTTGCTTGCACCCAGCGGGTCTGACGTGCCAGCAAAGCTCGCGTCATCCATAAGGCCGCCCCCACCGGCGAACTCACGGATCTGACCTTCGAAATCCTGCACCTCATCAAAGTTACCGGTCCAGTGCAGCATACCGTGTCCCATACCGGCTCTGCCTTCGAGTGTTATCGTGTTACGCAGCCCTTCACCGAGTGCAGTAAAATCCCACGTGCGGCCGTCGTGACCGCCTTCGGCATGGCAACTTGCGCAGCTCATGTAGTCGAGACCGGCGAGGCGGTCGTCGCGTGCGTCGTGGAACAGTTGCTTGCCACGCAACACGACGCTGTTCAATTGTTCATTGCTGACCAGTGGTACGGTGGCAAGTTTGTCTGCTGTGATCGCACCTTGCTGCACCATGGCTTCAACATCAAATACATCGAGCGTACGGTCCATATAGTTGTGCACATAGAGCCGTTTACCGTCTGCTGAAAGCAGCAATGATCGCGGCGCGTGTCCCACTTCAAGGCGGGCAATTTCTGTTGCCGTATTAACGTCTGAAACCGCAACCTGACGATTGCCTTCGAGTGCGGTAAACACCGATACGCCAAACGGGTCAATAGCCGAGAACCCGGCAACGCTCGCGTTATCATGATCTACTCTGCCGGACAGCAATTCCTGCTGCGCGTCGAGATCAATCTGTGACGTTATCGCGCGCACGGTCTGATCAAAAGTTAATACCGAGTTACCTCTAAGCTGACCACCGAGTATGTTGTCCTGTTTCGACGCAACAAAACCGCGGCTGCCATCGGGAGAAATGGTGACCGGACCAAGATAGTTCGGAAGCCCCGGTCCCTGGTGTTCGCTTATCGGCTGATCATGGTGTTGAAGCACTACTGTATTCGCAGTGCTTAAATCAGTGGTCGACAGTACAGTTACTTCAGCGCCATACTGTCCGTTTGCATCTTCGACTACAGGGTTACCGGTGTCCTCACCGGGCAGTGGTGGTGTTATAAAGCTCGATACATACAGCCGGTCGCTCGCCGGATCAATGGACAGGTGACGAGGGAAGTAACCGGCCGTTGCAGTGTTAAGCGGTGCGCCGTCACTGGCTGCAAACGTACGCACTTCATTAATCGCTTCAAGTGCAACAAACGCTTTCTGTTCGTCGAACACAATACCCCAGGGCTGTGATCCGCGTGGCAGGTTAAGCGTCTGCACGACGCTTCGGCTAACCGGATCGATTATGCTGATTAACGACGTGTCGCGTGAGACCACCCAAACGCGATTGTCCGGTGACTCAGCCAGCGCGACAGGGGAGCCAGTAACCACCACTTCTGCCACAGTCGCCAGTGTGTTTCTATCGACAACGGCTACGGTTTGATTATCCGGGTTAGCAGTCCAGATTTCGTCGCGAGCCGCCAGTTCAAGGATACCGTTTGAAGTCTTTGGTGCAGCGTCCGCCAATGGCAGATGCACAAGCTGCGTAAAGCTGGTTCGAGTTTCATCGCCAGTTGAGTCACGCGCTGTAACAGACACCTCGTAGCGTCCGGGCTCTTCGAACTGATGTCTGATAGTCGGGCTGCTGGTATAGCCGCTGTCACTGCTGCCATCACCGAAATTCCAGTTATATTGTACAGCGCCTTGTCCGACTGCACTGGCAACAAACTGTGCGTTTTGAGTCTGCGCGATCGGTGAGGGGACGATTGGATCGATAGTTACCAGCGGTGCAGCCACTTCGTCGAGACGAAATACTTCAACTTCACCCAGTTGTAGAAACCCTGTATGGGCAAGCTGGATACGTACGTAGCGTCCGCGTCGATCGATCTCATAGTCGGTAATATGTTGCGATATACCGTCCGGATAGTGAAAGTTATGTACGTCGGCCTGGGCTATGGTCGCGGCCAGGTTTGTTGAAGTAAATGGTGTTTCAGAGACGAAGATATGGAAATCTTCTGTGCGATCTGTGCAGCAGTCTGTGCGGTTGTAGATCCTGATCTTGTCAATTTGCTCGCTTTGCCCCAGATCAAGTTCCCACCATGGATTCGCTTCACTTTTTGTATGGGCAAGACCACCGGTGGCACGAGCGACACCGCTGGTAACGCCGCTAATCGCATTTGATGCCGGAAACTGAGCCGACCAGTCTGATGATTGCGTTGCCGTACCATCGACGGCCAGATTCACTTCCTCTATCGATGTTGCAGAGGGGTCGGAACCGAATACTTCCACCTCCGCCACCTGCACCAGGTTTACTTGCGGGTCAACTAACCGAATATAACGCAGGTTACGATCAACCTTCAGATCGTAAAACCTGCGTGTATCAGAAGGCAGCTGGTATTCAATAACATTTGCATCGGCTCGCATCGCTGCAGGAGAATCTGAACCAAACGGTTGATCGGAAACCAGTACATAGGCATTGGCCATCCGGCTCGCAGTCGGACCGTTACGATTCCAGATTCTGATGCTGTCAACGTCTATCGGCTTGAGCAGATCCAGTTGCCACCAATGGTTCGCGTTGTCTGCAGTGTGCGCAAAGTCAGCGCCATTGGTATCTCCGTCGATGGCCTGTTCAGCTCTAAACCTGTCATTGTTATTCCAGGTTGACGATTGCGTAGCCACGCCCTGTGTTGCAAAGTTGCTCAGTCGAACATCGACAGCGGTGATGTTAAAAATCCCCGCTTCAGACGGCACACCGTCATCGTTGAGTGCAAACAGCATCCAGTAACCGGGAATCAATACATGCGGATTTGCATGCAGGTTAACCTGATATCGACCGTCGGTTGTGCGCTCAAAATCCGGCTTCATCATACGTGAAGCAGTATTCGTTGCATGGGTGGTGGCGGACAACCTGATTAACGTAAACTGCGAGATATCCTGATCTGCGTCGACAACAAAACTACTGCCTACATCGGCAACATTGGGCAAACCGGATAACACAGGTCTGACTGCCGGTTGGTCGCCGTCAGTAAACAAATAGGGTGGTGAGTAGACCTGCGCATCCTGGTGGTTCCAGCTTTGGGTGCCACCGCCGGCAGGGTATCCTCCGCCACCGATCAGCACCCGACCGTCCGGCAGCAATAACGCTGTGGAGTGATAATTTCTCGGTACCGCCATGTTGGCGACGCCACGCCATGTATCAGTCTCCGGATTCCAGATCTCCGGTTCCATCACACTGCCGTTATCGTTAAAACCCCCGCCGGTGTTGCCACCGACTACCAGCACCTCACCGGTTGGCAATGGAATCAACTGATGGAAGGCACGCCGGTGCGCCATTTCTGCCACGCTGTTAATGTCTGGTGTCACACCGTTCAGGTCAACGGTAAACGCGCGTGTTGAGGCAGTTTCGTCACGTATTCCCTGATTGGCACCAGTCACCAGTAATTTGCCAACATCGTAGGTCAGGTGTACACCACCGGGATGATTGGTTGCATGGGTTTCTGAATTGGCCGATGCGAACTCCCCATTGCCACTGGCACTGATAAAATGGTTTTCATCCGCGCCCCAGTAATGGTAGATATTTCCATTCGGGGCCACGTTTAATAATGGAAACCAGTTACGGTTGTTTGGGCCGGTATCCTGTGTTCGCATACTGAAAAAATCGATACCGTTAAGTACACGCCAACCCGTATCCGGATCCCATACATCGGGGTTACGGATGTTTGTTGAACTGCCCATAGCCGACATGACACTGCCATCGCCAAGACTCAGCGTAGTTGGATACCAGCGACCGCCACTTGCCATGTTCTGGATTTGCGTCCAGCTGTTGGACTCATAGTTAAATGTCGATGTCCAGGGGCTGTTGCCGGAATTGCGACCACCGGCGACAAACACATCGCCAGCTGCATTCAGCGTGAGTGTGCCGCAAAACATATTGTGACCGAGCGCCAGATGCTCCGAGAACGCACCGGTTTGCGGATCCCATGTGGCGCTATGAGTTTGTTCGGTCCTTGGCCAGGTGCGACGCTCCGAACCCGAGTACGTCAGGATTTTGCCGTCTGGCAGATGAGCCATGGATACCGGCACATGCGGCCACGGCAGCACATCTCCCCATTCACCAATTTGATCCGGCGGGCCGTTCGCGGCGCCAATGACCAACTCAGGTGGGTCGGCGGTTTCGTTGTAGTCGGGGGCAGGAGGTGCAACGATCTCTACATCACCACCGCAAGCTGATACCGTTATCAACGCGACAAGAGCGTGCGCAGTGCGACTTAATTTCATACGATTAACCGCGTAGAAAATGCGAAGGGAATTCCAACCAGCGCTGCTGCAGAATGCATGCCTCGCGTACAGCCGCGCCGCCTGATGTACAGCGCTGATACGGACGGAAGGCTTAAAGGTTCCTCAGCAGCAAATGTGCGCTGGCGCACGTTTTAACCCGCGGTCGCAACCTTCAAATTAGCTTTCCAACGAAATGATCGAGCACGGTTCAACGGTGGTTGCCGATCATCTGTGGATCCAGCTTTGGAAATTCGAATCGTAAAACAACGTTAGGGGAGGGGAGTGGCGGAAGGCACTGGCGAGTCCGTCAGCGGTCCTCAAATAGTGGGTGTCCCTTTTTCTGGTGGGCGTCCCGCTTTATTTACTCTGGTGAGATCACCCATGGGTGTCCCACTTTTGGCCTGCCACACCAGCGGTACAAGGCAGACTATTTTTGATGTCTCCGCTGACCACAAAC
>CAYMFQ010000064.1:0-25203 GCA_964389335.1 uncultured Granulosicoccaceae bacterium | reverse complement strand
AACCCCATACTCCCTTAGCAGGGGAGCGCCTTCAGCCACTCGGCCATCTCTCCAATCTGTTCCTAGAAGCTTATCCTGAAAGAGAATAAAGTCAACTGAAATGATGGGAAGTTTACTGAACTGCAGCCTGTCTCAATGACACGCCGAATTATTGACTGGAATACCACGGAATTTTGTTGGCAGGTTGTAAGGGTGACCGGGAATGGTGCTCACTGATAACCCGGCATTCCTGCCGGATCGGATACACCGTTCAAATTCTTTACTACCTGTCTTGCTTGCTCAGGGTTTCATACTCGGAGCGTTGGCCACGGGCTAATTGCCCACTGGCAGTGTCCCGATATCAGGTGTTGCCGATATTGTCTTTGGCGTCCTCAAGGTCTGGCGCACTGGCAGGACTACTGGCCTGGTCAGCTACGGATTTGCCGCCGGCGGCATATTCCATTTGTTGCTCGCGCTTGATTCGCTCGTATATTTCTTCTCGGTGAACAGCGACCTCTTTTGGCGCGTTAACGCCAATTCTGACCTGATTACCTTTGACGCCCAATACAGTCACTGTGACCTCGTCACCGATCATTAGTGTCTCACCGACGCGTCTTGTAAGTATTAACATGTTTGCTCCATACGCTTAATTTTCCGGATAGGATTTTCGTTCCAATAGACAGCAAGACACAACAGTAATTCAATAATATACTTTCTATTTGCACATTACGCCGCTAAACACGGTAACTTTTACATGGTTTCACAATCAGCGAAACCGCACGCTCTCTTGCTTTTGGCGGGGGGCATTGGACCACCTCCGTTAAGCTTCTGCTAATTCAAAAACGTCATGCAAAGTTCTGACGCCTAACTCCAGATACTTCTCATCGATCACTACAGAAATTTTAATCTCTGATGTCGAGATCATCAAAATATTGATCGCCTCGTCCGCCAGCGCGGAAAACATTTTACTGGCGATTCCGGCGTGTGAACGCATACCAACACCAACTACGGACACTTTTGCAATGTCGGTCCTGCCACTGACATCCACTGCACCCAGGCTCTCAGCACTGGCCTTGCATATTTCCATGGTGCGGTCGTAGTCGATACGATTCACGGTAAACGTAAAATCTGTAACGTTGTCGCCAGATATATTCTGTACGATCATATCGACCTCGATGTTGGCATCGGCGATCGGGCCCAGTATCTGGTAAGCAATACCAGGTTTGTCCGGTACACCCAGCACGGTGACCTGTGCTTCGTCGCGATTGAACGCGATTCCGGAAATCAAAGCCTGTTCCACAGGATTATCCTCATCAATAGTAATTAGTGTGCCATCGCCATCCTTAAACGATGACAGCACACGTAGTGTGACATTGTATTTACCCGCAAATTCGACCGCTCTGATCTGCAGTACCTTGGAACCAAGACTCGCCATCTCGAGCATTTCCTCGAATGTAATGCGAGACATTTTGCGAGCGTTCGGCACCACACGCGGGTCCGTTGTGTAGACCCCGTCAACATCTGTATAGATTTGGCATTCGTCAGCTTTTAGTGCTGCTGCCATTGCCACCGCCGATGTATCAGAGCCGCCGCGACCGAGTGTGGTGACACTGCCATCGTTGTTTACCCCCTGAAAACCTGCAATAACTGCAACGATACCGTTATTTAGATCCGCCAGTACTGCTTCGGTGTTGATATCGGTGATACGCGCCTTGTTATACGAGTCGTCCGTTTGAATTCCCGCCTGTGCACCGGTATAGGATCGCGCCTCCTGACCGAGTTCCTTCAATGCCATACACAGCAACGCCGTGGTGACCTGTTCACCCGTCGAGACCAGCACATCCATCTCTCGCGGTATGGGCCGATCACTCATTTCTCCGGCAAGCGCTATAAGTCGGTTGGTCTCACCAGACATGGCAGACACAACAACGGCAACTTTATGACCCGCATCCACCGACTTTTTGACGCGCTCGGCAACTGCCTTGATGCGCTCGGGCGTACCAACGGAGGTACCGCCATACTTTTGTACAATCAGACTCATGATTTTTCTATCTGGTCAGTAATCCATGCGGGCACTGAAGCCAGTGCCGCTGACAGATTTTCAGGTTCAGTTCCACCGGCCTGCGCGAGGTCGGGTCGTCCGCCACCCTTGCCACCAACCTGTGTTGCCACGTGATTAACCAGGTCACCGGCTTTAATTCGGTCTGTGGCATCTTTACTGACACCCGCAATCAGGCGCACTTTACCGTTATCTTTTGCAGCCAGAACAACCGCCGCGGTACCGAGCTTGTCTTTCATCTTGTCTACCGAATCACGCAGCGCTTTGGCATCGGCGTTTTCTATTTCAACAGCCAACACCTGTATGCCACCGATTTCCTGCGCATCGGACAGTAACGAGTCACCCGCCTGCGCTGCCAGTTGTGATTTGAGTTTGTCGAGTTCTCGGTTCAGTTCCCGGTTCTGTTCGGTAAGCTGGCGCACACGCGGGCCGACTTTATCCACCGATGTTTTTAGCAGACTGGCAATCTCCGCAAGCTTGCCGTGCTCGCTCACGGTGTATTCCACCGCGGCTGCACCGGTGACTGCCTCAACACGCCGCACACCTGCAGCGACAGATGTTTCACCGGTAACGCGGAACGTACCGATGTCACCGGTAGCCGTTACGTGTGTACCACCACACAGCTCAATTGAGTGTTCACCCAGCTCCACCACGCGCACACGCTCGCCATACTTTTCGCCAAACAAGGCGGTTGCACCTTTTTCCAGTGCATCGTCCATGGCCATTTCTTCAGTGCTCGACTGATGGTTGGCACGCACCTGTTCATTCACCCAGGTTTCAATGTCCGCTAACTGTGAAGGCGTTACCGGCTCACCGTGCGAAAAGTCAAAACGCAGGTATGCAGGCGTCACCAACGATCCCTTTTGCTGTACATGATCACCCAGTGAGTTACGCAGTGATGCATGCAGCAGATGAGTTGCCGAGTGATTCTTTATCGTTGAGTCACGACGCGCTTTATCAATTTCAGCATTTATCGATTCACCCTTTGCAAACGATCCACTGACCAGACGACCGATGTGCAGAAATGCATTGGCGCTTTTTTGCGTGTCAGCCACGGCAAACTCGGCACCCGAAGAACCACGCAACATACCAGTGTCACCCACCTGCCCGCCTGACTCTGCGTAGAAAGGTGTGTTGTCGAGTACGACGATAACACTACTGTCTTCATTGAGTTCGCCGCTGTCGACTTTTTCAACCGGCGCACCATCGACGAACAATTCAGTGATGACACCATCGCCCTGTGCATGGCTATAGCCGGTGAAGGCGGTACTGCTGTCGACGCTTACCGATAGATCTTTCGCCGCATTGAATTGACTGGCTGCACGCGCACGATCGCGCTGTGCTTCCATTTGCACATCAAAGCCGGATTCATCAATTTTCAACTGATGCTCACGCGCAATGTCCGCGGTCAAATCAAGCGGGAAGCCGTAGGTATCATACAGTTTGAACACCACCTCACCAGGTACTGTATCGCCACTGAGCTCCGCGATGTTCTCCTGCAAAATCTTCATACCCTGGCTGAGGGTTTCTGCAAAACGCAGTTCCTCTGCCAACAGAGTTTGCTTTACGCGTTCACTGGCACTAACCAGCTCGGGGTAGGCGGCACCCATTTCTTCTGCAAGGGCATCAACCAGTTTGTGAAAGAAGGGCTCTGTTGCGCCGAGCTTATGACCATGGCGAGCCGCGCGCCGGATAATGCGACGCAACACATACCCCCTGCCCTCGTTCGACGGCAATACACCATCGACAATCATAAACGCACAGGAGCGAATGTGGTCAGCCACCACTTTTAGCGACGGACTGCTATCGTCTGTGGCGCCGGTTACTTCCTTTACTGCACCCAGCAGCCCTTTAAATAAATCGATATCGTAGTTGTTGTGAACGTGTTGCAGCACCGCGGCAATGCGCTCAAGGCCCATACCAGTATCGACACTGGGCTTTGGCAGTGGCGTCAGTGTGCCATCTGCGGCGCGATCGAACTGCATGAAGACCAGATTCCAGATCTCGATGTAGCGATCACCGTCTTCTTCGGGCGTACCCGGCGGGCCACCCCATACATCCGGACCATGATCATAAAAGATCTCCGAACACGGGCCACAGGGCCCGGTATCTCCCATTTGCCAAAAGTTATCTTTGGCACCAATACGTGCAATGCGCTCTTCAGGCACACCGATTTTCTTCGCCCACAGATCATAGGCTTCATCGTCTTCCTCGAACACCGTCACCCATAACTTGTCCGCCGGCAAGCCAAGGTTGTCGGTCAGAAACTCCCACGCAAATCGGATGGCATCTTCTTTAAAGTAATCACCAAAGCTAAAGTTGCCAAGCATCTCGAAGAAGGTGTGATGGCGGGCGGTGTAGCCAACATTTTCCAGATCATTGTGCTTGCCCCCCGCACGCACGCAACGCTGCGATGTGGTTGCGCGGTTGTAACTGCGCTTCTCCACACCGAGGAACAGATCCTTAAACTGAACCATGCCTGCGTTGGTAAACAGCAGGGTGGCATCGTTGCCGGGTACCAGCGGGCTGGACGACACAATCTCGTGTCCATTTTCCTCAAAGAATTTGAGGAAGCGATTTCTTATGTCAGACGTAGTTAACATGTTCGCTGTCAGAGAGTTGGGGTGCGTACGATTGTCGGGAGGATGAGCCTGCAGGCCGTGAACAGCACTTGGTTAGCTGGACGACTGTATCAGCTCTATCCGATTGGTGAAGCTTAGCAGACGATAGCGCTGAACTGATCAGTCAGACAGATGCTCTGCTTCCGCATCAACACAGTCTGCCAGGCGGTTTACCGCGGATATTATCTGGTCGGGATTGTAACCCCGATTCTGCAAGAAACGCTGCATTTTGCCTCGAAACTTACGGTCGCGCACGTTTTCTGTCCGTTTGCCGGCCAGCGCTGCATTGAGAAACTTCTTTTTTAACGCCTCCTCGGCGTTGGCTTTCCAGTCAACATCACTCGCCTCGACTGCCAGCCCCATCAGTTCAGAGCCAATGCCACGTGCCTGCAACTCCGCTCTGATTTTCATTTCGCCGTAACCGCGGTTTACCCGAGCACGCACAAATGATTCGGCAAATCGCTCGTCGCTCTGGTAGTTGTTCGCCACGCATTCGTTGAGTACTTCGGTGATCAGATCGTGCGGATAGTCCCGACGCCGCAGTTTATCCTGCAATTCTGCCCGACTGTGTTCGCGCCTGGACAGCAGATCAATTGCTTTTTCACGCACGGTGACGAGCGTTACTTCAGGTGATGAATCGGCGCTGTCTGCGGCCGGGCTGACCTCGGAATCGGCTTCGAAATCGCTATTGTCAGACATGGTGGTTTGTTAGCGAATGCTATTTACTTCGGGAGTTACCCGACCGATTGTTCATCGCAATGACGGCTTTGGATCTGCCGTGCGTCCGTTACCGGTTACCGCTGCGGCAAATTGCCACAGCAGCGCTAACGCAGTTAGAAAGCGACTTAAACCGCCTCGGACTCTTCGTCTTCCGCCTCCACGCGCTCAGGTTTTGACAACAGCATGCTGCGCAGGTTGCGGTTTATTTCTTCGGTGATTTCAGGGTTGTCCTTCAAATGGTTGCGGACATTCTCCTTGCCCTGCCCGATGCGATCACCGTTGTAGCTGTACCAGGCACCGGACTTTTCAATTAATCCGTTCTTAACACCAAGATCGATGATCTCGCCTTCGTGGGAAGTACCTTCACCGTAGAGGATTTCAAACTCGGCCTGCTTGAACGGAGGCGCCATCTTGTTTTTAACCACCTTGACGCGGGTATCGTTACCAATAACCTCATCGGCCTTTTTGATCGCACCGATGCGACGTATATCGAGGCGCACTGAAGAGTAGAACTTGAGTGCGTTACCACCGGTGGTGGTTTCCGGGCTGCCGAACATAACGCCAATCTTCATGCGTATCTGGTTGATGAAAATAACCAGTGTGTTTGAACGCTTGATGTTAGCCGTCAGCTTACGCAACGCCTGTGACATGAGTCGAGCGTGCAGGCCAACGTGCGAGTCACCCATGTCGCCTTCGATTTCAGCTTTGGGCGTGAGTGCGGCAACCGAGTCAACCACGATTAAGTCGATAGCGCTTGAGCGCACCAGCATATCGGTAATTTCGAGCGCCTGGTCACCGGTGTCCGGCTGCGATACCAGCATGTCATCGACGTTAACGCCAAGTTTTTCTGCATAGCCGGGGTCGAGTGCGTGCTCGGCGTCGATAAACGCGGCAGTGCCACCGGCCTTCTGACACTCGGCAATCGCCTGCAGTGTGAGCGTGGTTTTACCGGATGATTCAGGTCCGTAGATTTCTACGATGCGACCCTTTGGCAGCCCGCCAATACCGAGTGCGATATCAAGTGTGAGCGAACCTGTCGATACGACTTCGATATCGCGATTAATCTGCGAATCGCCCATGCGCATAACCGCGCCTTTGCCAAATTGCTTTTCGATTTGACCCAGCGCTGCGCTCAGTGCTTTTTTTCTGTTGTCGTCCACGTTTGAACTCCTGCGTTTACTACCTGATGGTTACTGCTTGTGCCTACTGCTAATTCAGATTTTGGCGTCCGATAGCTGACCTGGGCAGATGCGAAAAAAACACCGCCGGGCCAGTCGTACAATTATCGCACATATCGTGCTGTCTACACCACAGGTAGTAGTGATTAGAATGCGTATCCGCTACAGGGTGTGGTCCGGGCATTAAACTGATACAGAATCGATACAGACGATCAGCCCCTGTAGCGCGGCCTCAACGGTGCGCTGGCGAATCGCATCGCGATTGCCGCTGAAAAGATGGTGCTGTTGCCGCTCACCGCCGGGCCAGGCCCAGCCAATCCACACGGTACCCACCGGCTTTTCAGGCGAGCCCCCACCCGGCCCGGCAACACCACTAACGGCACAGGCGAGCGTGGCACCACTGTGGGCGACTGCACCACGCGCCATTTGTGCAACAGTCTCTGCACTGACCGCTCCGTGCTCAGTCAGTGTGGTCTGCGACACGCCCAGCAACTGCATTTTTGCCCCGTTGCTGTAGGTGACGAAACCACTGTCAAACCAGTCAGAGCTGCCGGCGATATTGGTACAGGCCGCGGCAATCAGGCCGCCGGTACAGGACTCGGCAGTCGCCACAATCTGCCGTCGGGCGCGACACCGATCCGCCAGCTCGCCAACCAGTTGCCGTTGCAGGCTATTGGCAAATCCGTCTTGTGCTTCATTCATACCGGTACGGTGCCGCGCTTTGGGGGTAACGTCAACCACAACAAAAAATGCCATCTGTTGCTGATCGGAACATTCAGCTCGTGCGCAACCCAACAGGCATTCGGTAGAATAGCGGGGATGAATGCAACCACGTTGAATGCAGCCGAAGGCAGTGCGCAGCAGGCCGCGCCCGCAGCCTCACGGCAACACACACCGATGATGCGCCAGTATCTGGGTATCAAGGCCGAGTATCCGGACACACTGCTGTTTTACCGAATGGGCGACTTTTACGAGCTGTTCTTCGACGATGCAAAGCGCGCCGCAGACCTCTTGTCGATCACGCTGACCGCACGTGGTCACGCTGGTGGCGAACCAATACCGATGGCGGGCGTGCCGCACCACTCAGTAGAAAGCTACCTGGCGAAGCTGGTGTCGAAGGGAGAATCCGTCGCACTGTGCGAGCAAATTGGCGACCCGGCCACCAGCAAGGGACCGGTCGAGCGACAGATCGTGCGAGTGCTGACGCCGGGCACTGTCACTGACGACGCCCTGCTCGACGCCAACCGGCCGTGTCGCTTAACCGCCGTTGATGTGGGTTCCTATGCGGCCGGGGGCCACAGCAAAAGCGGTGAAGAGCGCATTGGTCTGGCCACAGTCGACCTCGCAGACGGCACCATTTTCGTGTCGGAAGTGTCGAGCCATCAGGCACTGT
Organism: uncultured Granulosicoccaceae bacterium; assembly: GCA_964389335.1. GTDB lineage: Bacteria > Pseudomonadota > Gammaproteobacteria > Granulosicoccales > Granulosicoccaceae. The sequence goes on along the minus strand of CAYMFQ010000064.1, from coordinate 17,253 downwards.
TGTCAGAGCTGTCACGACTGAATCCGGCGGAGCTGCTGGTGGCGGAAGACCACGCCAGTACACTGCAAACCGCCGGTCAGCAGTTCACATCGACACCGCTGGTGGTTAAGTCACGACCCATCTGGCATTTCGACGCAACCAGCGCACACGAACGGCTTTGCAAACAGTTTGGCACCATGGATTTGCGCGGGTTTGGCTGCGAGGACTTACCCGGCGCCATCGGCGCGGCAGGCTGCCTGCTTCAGTACGTACACGAAATGCATCGCGGCAATCCGCCGCACCTGACCGGAATCACCACCGAATCCGTGCGCGATGCACTGACGCTCGATGCCGCCACTCGCCGCAATCTGGAGATCGAAACCAGCATCACCGGTCAGTCGGAAGCAACGCTGCGCGCCCTGATTGATCACACCTGCACCAGCATGGGCAGCCGCTTGCTATCGCGCTGGCTCAATCGTCCCCTGCGCGACCATCGCCAATTGGAAGCGCGCTTCGATAGTATCGACGGCCTGATCAACAGCACGGGCCTGACAGATTCGCTGCAGGATTGCCTGCGTGGCATTGCCGATCTCGAAAGAATACTCGCGCGCGTCTCTATTCGAACCGCCAGGCCACGCGACTTATTAAGCCTGCGTAACGGATTGCAGCAACTGCCGACACTGCATTCCCTACTGTCAGATACACCCACCACGCAACAGGCGTTGCTGGTCAATGTGGCCGATTGCGTGCACGGTTTTGATGCCGAGCGCAGCCTGCTTGAAAACGCGCTGTCGGATGATGCACCGGCGCTGCTTAAAGATGGTGGTGTTATACGGGCCGGCTTTGATGCACAGCTCGATGAACTCAAAACGCTGAGCCAGAACGCAGATGGCTTTTTAACCGAGCTTGAAAGTCGCGAGCGGGTTCGCACCGGCATTAATACTCTCAAGGTCGGTTACAACCGCGTGCACGGCTATTACCTGGAAATATCCAAGGCCAGTGCTGCCACCATTCCGCCGGAATATACGCGCCGCCAGACTCTTAAAGGCGCCGAGCGCTATATCACCGAAGAACTGAAAGAGTTTGAAGACAAGGTATTGTCCGCCAGGGAACGCGCCACCCAACGCGAAAAAGAACTCTACGATCAACTGCTCGACACACTGCACGAAAGCCTTGCCGGCCTGAAGCAGGCAGCGGCGGCGGTGGCCGAACTTGATGTGCTGTGCAACATGGCGGAGCGCTCGACGCAGTTAAACTGGTGTCGGCCGAGCTTTACCGATGAGCGCATCATCCGCTACGACGGTGGGCGCCACCCGGTGATTGAAGCGTCGCTCGACAAGCCGTTTGTTGCCAATGATCTGGTGCTCGATTCGAAGCGTCGCATGCTGCTGATTACCGGTCCGAATATGGGCGGTAAATCAACCTATATGCGTCAGACAGCACTGATTGTGTTGCTGGCCCATATTGGCAGTCACGTGCCGGCACAGGCATGTGAACTGGGGCCGATTGATCGCATATTTACTCGTATTGGCGCATCGGATGATCTGGCCAGTGGCCGCTCCACGTTTATGGTCGAAATGACCGAAGCCGCAGACATTTTGCACAACGCCACCGAGCACAGCCTGGTACTGATGGACGAGATTGGTCGCGGCACCAGCACCTACGACGGCCTGTCGCTGGCGTGGGCCTGCGCCGAAAAGCTGGCCTCGGGCAACCGTGCGCTGACGCTGTTTTCCACCCATTACTTCGAGCTGACCGAGCTTGCCGACAATCGCGACGGTATCGGCAATGTGCACCTCGACGCAGTAGAGCACAACGAAGAAATTGTCTTTATGCACAACGTAAAGTCAGGGGCCGCAAGCCGAAGCTATGGTCTGCAGGTGGCACGACTGGCCGGACTGCCGACCGCGGTGCTGGCCAGTGCCAAGGCGCGTCTGCAGGAGCTGGAAAGTGGTTCGTTCAGCGCGCGCCAGCCAGTGCCTGCCAGCCCGCAGCTTGATCTTTTCGCCGCTGCTGCCGGCGGCGGTTCCGGCAACACTCCCGACCACGAACTGACCGAATATCTCAAGTCGTTGAAAGTAGACAACATCTCACCCAGAGAAGCGCTTGATCATCTGTACGAACTGGTGGGTATGATCGATTAGACACCGATTCCAAATACACTTTGCATTTATCAGTTCTGATGTGAAAACCGCGCAGGCGTGATACCTTACTCTGATGCCAAAATTCAGCCAAGTAGGTTTAATCGCGAAAAGTGGTGATCTCAGCGTTTCGGAAACCCTGAACGATGTCTATGTGCTGCTGCAGGAACTGGGCTTGTCGGTACTGCTCGATTCCAGCACACGCGGCATGCTGGGCGGACCGGTTACCGTTGACCTTGAGACCATCGGCAAAGAGTGTGATCTCGCCGTCGTAATCGGCGGTGACGGTACACTGCTGCACGCCGCACGCGAACTGGTCAATGCCAATGTACCGCTGGTCGGTGTTAATCGTGGGCGCCTTGGCTTTCTGGTCGACGTATCTCCGGATGGCAAGCTGCATGAGCTCAACGAAATCATCTATGGCGAGTACATCGAAGAACACCGGCTGATGCTGCACTGCCAGCTAGTGCGCAACGAAGCGGTTATTCATCAGTCACTGGCATTCAACGATATGGTGATGCGCACCAAGAACGTGCTGCAGATCATCGAGTTTGAAATATCGATCAACGACAGCTTTGTTCTGAGCCAGCGCGCCGACGGCATTATTGTCGCCTCGCCTTCCGGCTCTACCGCTTATTCGTTGTCGAGTGGCGGGCCGATCATCAACCCCAATCTCAATGCCGTGGTGGTGCAACCCATTTGTCCACATACCCTCAGTAGTCGACCACTGGTCGTGACAGCCGAGTCACAGATCAGTGTGCTGGTAACCGAGAAAAAACCGGTATCCGCACAAATGGTTTGTGACGGGCAGGTCTACGAGGACCTGCAAAACGACGATATCATTGAGGTGCGCAAACACGATCGATCGATTCGTATATTGCATCCGGCCAACTACGACTATCACCACATATTGCGTGAAAAACTAAACTGGGGATAGCCCGGTTCAGCGTTTTCCCGTAGCAGGTATCCAATGCTCACCGAGTTGCAGGTTAAAGACTTCGCGATCATCACCAGCAGTACACTGCATTTGTCGCAGGGTATGACCACACTGACCGGAGAAACCGGTGCAGGAAAATCGATACTGCTGGGCGCACTTGGGCTGGTACTGGGCGACAGAGCTTCACCCACCACGGTCAGAGACGGTGCGGACCGCGCTGACATTACCGCCGTATTCGACGTAACCCAATGCACCGATGCCATTGCGTGGCTGCAGGATCATGCTATGGATCAGGATAACGAGTGCATACTGCGTCGGGTAGTCACACGCGATGGCAAGTCGCGAGCGTTTATCAACGGCACACCGGTCACGATAAAAAACCTGCGTGAACTATCGCGACAGCTGATCAATATTCACGGCCAGCACGACCACCAGCTCATGACACTGCCAGACACTCAACTGGCGATACTCGACGACTTCGGAGAATGTGATGTGCTGTTGTCGAGCGTGCGAGAGCACTGGCAGGCGTGGACACAAAAAAAACGCGAACTCGACAGCATTCAAAGCCGGCTGCAGGCACGCAATGACCGACTTGATACACTGCGCTATCAACTGCAGGAATTCGGCAACCTGAAGCTCGATGGCATTGATTTCGTCGCGGTTGATCAGGAACACAAACGCCTGTCGAACACCACGCTGTTGGGCGAGCTGTGCAGCCAGGCAATGGATCTGCTTCAGGATGGCAACCATGCGCTGCTCAGTCAGTTACAGCAAGTGGCATCAGTTATCGAACAACTCAACGCCAACGACAACTCCACCCGCGATGTAACCGAGTTGTTATCGTCTGCGCAAATTCAACTTGAAGAAGCGGTCGATACCCTGCGTCACTACCAGCACACGATTGAACCGCAACCGGAACGCCTGCAGGAACTCGACACCTTGCTGGCCGGTGCCTATCAACTGGGTAAAAAGCATCAGTGCGATCTGTCAGACCTGGCACCACTGGAAACCAGGCTGCGCGACGAGTTCGATGACCTGCAATCGATCGATGACTCGATCGAATCACTGGAAACCGCGCTGGCAAAGCTCGCTCAGTCACATGAAAAGGCAGCCGCAAAGCTTACCGACAAACGCCATAAGGCATCGGCACAACTGTCTGCGCACCTGACTCAGGCCATGCAAACCCTGGGCATGAAAGGCGGCACCTTCGACATTGAAGTCTCACCGCGCAAACTCGAGCACCCGACCGCCACCGGCAATGACCTGGTGGTCTTTAAAGTCAGCGCCAACCCGGGTGCGGCACCACGGTCAATGAGCGACGTCGCCTCCGGTGGCGAGCTTTCGCGTCTGAGTCTTGCCGTACAACTTATAACGTCTGCCAGACACCGAGTGCCGACGCTGATTTTTGATGAAGTGGATACCGGCGTTGGCGGCGGTGTTGCTGAAACCGTGGGCCAGCAGCTTCGACAACTGGGGGACCGTTGTCAGGTACTGTGTGTCACTCACCTGCCGCAGGTAGCAGCGCAGGGGCACACCCATATAAAAGTATCGAAGAAGTCCAGTGATAACAAAACACTGGCAGAGTCAAAAGTACTGACTGACGACGAGTCACTGGAAGAGATAGCGCGCATGCTTGGCGGCGTAAAGATAACCCAGCGCACCCGCGACCACGCGCGCGAAATGCTGGCCGGTGCACGCGACACCGGCAAACAACAACACAGCGTCAGCAAAGCGAAGAAAAAGCCAGCCAAAAGTAAGAAGAAAAAGCCTGCTGATGCTACTCAGACTGCCAAAGGCCCTGTTAGTAAAAAAGCCGGTAAAAGTCGTGCGAAGAAAAAAGCCGGTGATGCGACTGCCTGAACAGGTGAATTACCGTACCGCTAACAAGCTGATCAATCACACCAGTAGCGCTACCATGGTGCAAATACTTTTGACCGGGACAACACGCGTGCGTCACCGCAAATCACTAACGGCAATACTGCTGGCAGCCATCATGACCCTGACTGGCTGCGGCACCTGGTGGCTACCTCGCCCCCACCGCATTGAAATTCAGCAGGGCAACATCCTGACGACGGATGATCTGGTGCGGGTTGAAAATGGCATGACCAAGATCGAGGTAATCAACATCATTGGCAAGCCAATTACCACAAGCGTGTTTGACGATGAGCGCTGGGACTATATCTACAGCCTGAATCGCTCTGGCGGCAAACCAGACAGCAAGCGCTTTACGGTGTTTTTTCAAAACGACAAGGTGTACCGCATTGAAGATGACGGATATAACACCAGCGCCGAAGGCGAGAGTAGCTAGTGTACTGAGTGACTCAATACACTAGCGTTTATTTTTGACCGCGCTGCTGCGAAGCACGGGCCCGGCGGGCTTCCTTCGGATCTGCCACCAGCGCGCGGTACAACTCAACTCTATCCCCGTCCTGTAGCTGGTCCGCGTAGGAAACCCGTTCCCCGTAAATACCCACCGGCGTACTGTCGACTATCACCTCGCGAAACTGCTCGGTAAAGCCGGACGCCACTACCGCATCTCTGACCAGCGCATTATCGGGTAACTCAAGCGACTTCAGATGCTGTTGATCCGGCAGCGCATAGACAATTTCAACCTTCACGCTAGCCAAACTGTTGATTGGCCCGCTTGACGAACGCATCGACCATACGCGCGCAGATTTCATTGAACACCGGGCTCAGGGTCTTTTGCAGCAGGAATCCGGCAAAGTGAAAATCAACCTCGAAAGTGACGCGGCAGCCCTGATCGCCAATATCTGAAAATAACCACTGGCCTTCGAGCTTTTTAAACGGCCCGTCGACCAGCGACATTCTGATGTTCTCGCCCTGCGAAAGAAGGTTGCGAGTGGTGAACTGCTGATTAAGTGGCCCTTTTTTCATTTTTACCTGCGCAACCTTGAAATCAGGCCCGCTCTCCAGCGTTCTGGCATCAGAGCACCACGGCAAAAACTCCGGATAGGAATCCACGTCATTGACCAGATCAAACATGTTTTGTGCACTGTGTGGTACCAGCGCGGATCTTTGCAGGCTAGGCATTTAATAAATATTCTGCGGTAAACGTTATACTGTACAGATATGGCTAAACCAAAGAAAAAGAAAGGCGACAAGGGATCGTCCCGAATAGCGACCAACAAGCGTGCCCGTTTTGATTATCTGATTGAAGATACCTTCGAAGGCGGTTTGGTGCTTGAGGGCTGGGAGGTCAAAAGCCTTCGTGCCGGCCGCGTGCAGCTGTCCGAAAGCTACGTAATGATTCGCAATGGCGAAGCGTGGCTCTACGGATGCCACATTACACCACTGATTTCCGCATCCACCCACATTGTAGCGCGGCCGCTGCGCGATCGGAAAATACTGCTGCACCGCGGTGAACTGAGCAAGCTCATCGGTCAGGTTGAGCGCAAGGGCTTTACCCTGGTGCCGCTGAATCTGTACTGGAAAAAGGCCCGCGTGAAGCTTGAAATCGGTCTTGCCAAAGGTAAGAAAACGCATGACAAACGCGCCGCTGAGAAAGCACGTGACTGGGCGCGTGAAAAAGAACGTGTCATGAAAAACCACTGACACCGGCGCTAGGCAACGCTACTGCGCGGTCCACACACAGCCATTGGCACTTTCCTTTTGCAGTTTTTCAAGCCAGACCTGATGCGCCTGCTGCTCGTCGGCCGTGGCCTGCAACACAATCTGCGGAGGGTATTGCTGCGGATCAATCATTAAATCTGCGTTGCTTGCATCGCTGTCCTTTGCCATATCCAGATCAAAGCCCAGCGACGACTGGCCACCGGTCATGCGCAGATAGACTTCCGCCAGTATCTCTGCGTCAAGCAATGCGCCATGCAGTGTACGGCGGGAGTTATCGATGTCGAGCCTTTTACACAAGGCATCAAGGCTGTTGCGCTGCCCGGGGAACTGCTTGCGCGCCAGTTGCAGAGAATCAGTAACGCCGTCACAGGCCAGTTCCATGCGGGTGTTGGCACTGCACAAACGAAATTCGTAATCGAGAAACGTAACGTCAAACGCGGCGTTATGGATGATGACTTCCGCGCCTTCGATAAAGTCGAGAAACGCATCAGAAATTTCCGCAAAGCGCGGTTTGTCCTGCAGAAAATCCGCATCAATGCCATGCACTTCCAGCGCGCCAGCGTCGATTTCGCGGTCGGGCTGTATATACTGATGATAGTGATTACCGGTCAGCTTGCGATCGATAATTTCAACCCCGCCAATTTCAATGATGCGATGGTTTTCGGAAACTTCGAGGCCGGTGGTTTCTGTATCGAGTACGATCTGTCGCATTAAACTTGTCGGTAGTATTGAGTTAAACGGTTGGGGTCGATTAAGCGGTGTAACTTTGCACTATGCCTGTCAGGCCAGTTCATCGATACCCTGGTTAGCCAGCGCATCAACCCGCTCGTTGTCCGGGTGCCCGCTGTGGCCTTTCACCCAGCGCCAGTCGATCTGATGCTGCGCTGCCAGCGCATCGAGTTGTTGCCACAGATCGGCGTTGGCAACAGGCTTTTTAGCGCTGTTTTTCCAGCCGTTTTTCTTCCAGTTGGTGATCCACTCAGTAATGCCTTTACGCACATACTGTGAGTCAGTGGTCAGTGTTACTCGCGCAGGACGTTTGAGCGCAGTCAGGCCTTCGATGGCCGCCGTCAGCTCCATGCGGTTATTGGTGGTTTCTTTGGCACCGCCGTATAACTCTTTTTCCCGCTCGCCGCTGCGCAGCAACACACCCCAGCCACCCGGGCCGGGATTCCCACGGCACGCGCCGTCGGTGAATATTTCCACAGTAGTTTCAGCCACGAATGTTTAGCGCACCAAAAAGTAGACTATCGGCCCTTGGGGCGGTGGTCGTCTTCGTGTTCCTGGGTTCGGTTAACGGCAGCGGCTCGGGTTGAACGCTGAGCAAATGCGCCGGTCACCAGTCGACCCTGTGGTCGCATCCAGTTCTGCCGTGCAAGCGTCATTGGCACAGTCTGTTTGCGCGCGTGGATCAGGTAGACACCACCGACAAAGCCGAGAAAACGTTGCGTATATTCGATATGGCGAGTGCGCCGAAGAAACCCCGGGCGGTCGACCGGCGAGCGCAGGAACACAGTTTCTGCGGTAACGATGCGAAAGCCCAGCACTGACAGCCAGTCCTGAATGCGGGATCGGCTATAGGTGGTGCCGTTCCACGGCACGGAGCGCCCGAAAGCACGCCGCAGCCCAAACTGACTGTATGGGTTGAAGCCCAGCAACAGCAGGTGACCGTCGGCGGTGAGCACGCGATCAGCCTCACGCAACGCACCGTGTGGATTGGCACAGAACTCCAAAGAATGCGGGAAAAACACCAGGTTGACGCAATTGCTGCTGATGGGCAGATGCTCTAGCTCGCCCGAGATCTGTGCGCTGGTGGACTCTGCGTAGCTGTCTATAACGATGCGGCGGTGCAGACCGGCGCTGGCAAGAAGTTCCCGATGCGGCGCAATTTGCCCGACTTGCAGACCCTGATACCCGAAGATGCCAGACAGAATGTCGTCGCACTTGGCGCTGACAGTGTCGAGCACCGCGTCACCCAGTCCGGTTTGATACCAGTCTCTCAGTGCTGGTTGTGCCTCGGCCCAGCTCGGCGCAGGTTTGCGGAAAATTTCCATACCCTGACTATACTCTTTTTTAGGCATTTCATCTCCCTCCGGCACGGCCACCTTGACAAGAAAAATAAGGCCTGAGCCGGGGACTACAACGGTTACCACAAATTTTGGCTACTTTTTTTTCACGACTGGCGGGTCACGCACCGAGACCGTCGCAGCTACTGTTCGCACTGGCCACGCTGATCGTGTGCACACCGCTGACTGGTATGCAGGCCGGTGAAACCACCAGCGAGGCGCCGCCACCGCTTGATCCAGTGTCGGCATCGGTGCGCATGCTCAGCGCGCGCACCGGCCCGCCCGGCGCGTTTCGCGACAGTGATGATCTGCGCGTGTTGCCGCTCAGCCACCACAGCCTTTGGAACCGTCTGCGCGACGGCTTTGAATTCGCCGAACTCGAACACCCGCGCATCGACCTGCAGATCGAGTTTTTGCAGGCCGGCATGCGCTCTCTGCACGCCAATCTTAATGCCGCGCGCCCGTACCTGCGCTACATCGTCGAGCAGGTTGAACAAGCCAACATGCCGATCGATATCGCGATGCTGCCTCTGGTCGAAAGCGCATTTAACCCGCACGCCAAAAGTAACCAGAACGCACTGGGACTATGGCAGTTCATCCCTGGCACCGGCGAACTATACGGGCTTACTGAAACCGAATGGTACAGCGGCCGCAAGGACGTCATTGCCTCGACCCGCGCAGCGCTGAACTACCTCAGCCGCCTGCACAAAACTTTCGACGGCGACTGGCTGCTGGCACTCGCCGCTTACAACACCGGACAGGGCAACGTGCGCGCAGCAATCCGGCGTGCAAAGCAGCACGGCCATAAACCGGTGTTCTGGAATCTGAAACTGGCACAGGAAACCCGAGCCTACGTGCCGCGACTCATAGCAGTGTCAAAGATGATCAGCCGCCCCGAGGCCTACGGTGTTATATTGCCGCCGCTATCTGATCGAAAAGTAACCCGCAGTGTCACCTTCGATAACACGATTGCGCTGCAGGACGCAGCTGACATTGGCGGTGTCAGTCTACGCAGACTGGTCGAGCTGAATCCCGGATTCAAACAGCAGACTACCCCGCCTGACGGACCCAACCGCTTGCTGGTGCCAATAGAAGCGGCAGAATCACTCATCAGCTGGAATGCAAAGCAGCGACCGAAGACGCAACAGACCGAGTCAGTTGCTGATCTTGCGCGTGCGCAGGTTGCCAGGGACTTTACCGCCTTCAGGCAGGTCGACTATCGCAAGTACACCGTGCGCAAAGGCGATAACCTGTGGAACATTGCACGAGAGCTGGATACAGACTTACAGTCCCTCGCCTACTGGAATCACATTGGCAGCGACAGCGACCCGTTGCAGCCCGGTGACCAGCTCTGGCATGCACAACTGAGCAGCGATACGCAGCAACTGCGAGACACAAAGCTGATTCGCTATCGCGTTGTATCGAATGACAATGTTATGCAGCTGACCGAGAAGTTCGGCACCCGACTGGCTGAGCTCAAGCGCTGGAATCAGTCACTGCGACACTCACACTCGCTCAAGACCGGGCAACTGCTTTACATTCCTGTGCAATAGAGGGGGGTGGCGCTTGCGCGCTGTTGCGTGGGATAGTGTGGGGTGCGCTGTCGCGTTGGAAACAGTGTTGGGTGCGCTGTCGCGCTGCAAATAGTGTGTGGTGCGCTGTCGCCCTGCTAAGTAGGGCATCCCCTGCCGGGGGCCTTCATTTTTGAAAAGACCAAAAACGAAGCAAAAAGTCTTTTGCGGACTATTCAGCCCTGCGGGTGCCTGCGGCATTTTGAGATTGATCGCTCCAGCGGGCCGCGCAAACAGCTGTCCATGGCTGACAGCGCTCTTTGCGCCATCCTTGGCGCGACGACCCACCTCCACGATCAATCTCAAAACTGATTAGACGCGGGTAGAGCAAAAGCAAAAGCAAAAGCAAAAGCAAAAGCAAAAGCAAAAGCAAAACAGCGTTTCTATGAGCGGACTGGTTGCTATCGCAGCAAACTTACCAGTTGGATAGTCTCGCTACCTTCCTGAATCGAAATCTCGCTTACGCGTTTGCCTCGAATGGTTGTGGTAGTGTTGCTTTGTTAAGACAGGTGACTCTGTTCCGGGCGCTGATTGGCCATCCTGATCAGATAACGCGTCTCGAACAATAAGAAAAACTTCAGAGCGCTAAGCCATGCCACAACTGACGATCATTGCCGAAACCGGTGAAACGAGCTCTCTCAGCCTGACCAAAAATGAACTGACTATTGGCCGGCGACGAGACAATCAACTGTGTCTGCCACACTTGTCGGTGAGTGGATACCACGCTCGCATCTACGGTGACCCGGACTGTCTGACAATTGAAGACCTCGACAGCACCAACGGCACACTAATTAACGGCCGACGCATCAGGGAACACTTTCTGATCCACAGCGACGAGATCATCATCGGCAGCTATCAGATTCGTTACTCGGAAACCTATACGCGCATGCCGGATCAGGTACCCGAGCTTGAAAACGTCACATCGATAAAACCAGTCGCACCGATTATCGATCCCGACCTTGAAACCATTATCTCCGAAGCAGCTGCACTGAAGATTTCCTCAGGCCGCAAGGCGGGCTCGGTATTGCCCATCGAAAAGCCAGTAACCACAGTCGGTAAGTCCGGTGGTGACGTTGGCGCTATCGCGAAAAAAGAGACAGGTTACTACCTGGTTCCGGTCGGCACCGAACCCAATGCCATGCGCCACAACGGTCGCGCGCTTAACCCTCAGGTTGAAGTAAAGCTGGTCGGCGGCGACCTGATTGAAATCGGTGGCGAGCAGCTTGAGTTTGTGTATCCGTTTTATCGCTAGTTTATCGCTAGCCGGGCTAACGATTAAACACACCAGTCGACAGGTAACGGTCACCACGGTCGCAAACAATCGAGACAATGGTGCTGTCAGTAACCTGCTCACTGATCTTTAACGCAGCTGCCATTGCACCACCAGAAGAAATACCACAGAAAATCCCTTCCACCTGCGCCAGTTCTCGCGACATATGTTCTGCTTCCTGTTGACTGATGTCGAGTATCTGGTCAACGCGCTCCGGCTCGTAAATCTTTGGCAGGTAAGCTTCTGGCCAGCGGCGGATGCCAGGTATCTCTGCACCGTCTGACGGCTGTACACCGATAATCTGAATATCTTCGTTTTGTTCTTTCAGGTAACGCGAAGTGCCCATGATGGTACCGGTAGTCCCCATCGACGAGACGAAGTGTGTCAACTCACCCGCCGTGCTGTTCCACAGCTCCGGTCCGGTCGACAGATAGTGCGCCATCGGGTTGTCCGGATTGGCAAACTGATCAAGTACCCTGCCCTTGCCGTCGTCCTGCATCTGCAGCGCCAGATCACGTGCGTATTCCATACCCTGTTGTTTGGTGACCGATATCAGTTCGGCACCGTAAACACTCATCGTCACCTTGCGTTCTTCGCTCAGGTTTTCCGGCATGATCAGCTTCATGGTATAGCCACGCATGGCCGCGGCCATTGCCAGTGCGATACCGGTATTGCCGCTGGTGGCTTCAATCAGGGTATCTCCGGGTTTGATATCACCCCGCGCCTCGGCTGCGCTTATCATATTCAGTGCCGGGCGGTCTTTTACCGAGCCGGCCGGGTTGTCGCCTTCCAGTTTGGCGAGGACACGATTGCCCCGATCATTCGCGCCCAGCCGCTGCAACAGACACAGTCTTGTACCACCTATTTGTTCAGGTAAGGTTTTTATCATGTTCCTTTTCCGTATCTGCGTGGCTGATATTGTCTACCCGTGTGCGCACGCTTTGCAAACGCGTGCAATCGGTGTATTAAACTTATTAGAACAACCCGATAATGGATGGTTGCAAAAACGCCTAACACAAGCGCCCTCGCAGGCTGACACCAATCAACCCTCGCCTGCCGTACTGGCAGCAAGCCATTCCCTGAATGACGCCTGCTGCTGCAAATCAGCCAGACGCGGCGCCAGATCCAGCGTTAGTAACTCCTGCATTCCGCGCATCCAGGTAATCTGTCGCTTGGCAAGTTGCCGCGTTGCCGCAATGCCCCGCTCCCGCATCTCGGCGTGACTGTATTCGTCATTAAGCATGGCGCAGACTTGTCGGTAACCAACACAGCGCATGGAGGGTAAGTCCCGGTGCATGGCTGGCATGTGCATCAACTGCGTTACCTCATCGACCAGCCCCTGCTCAAGCATCTGATCGTAGCGCGTGGCGATAACACTGTGCAGCACCGCGCGATCAGACGGGTGAATACCGATGTTAAAGAAATCATATTCGCTGTCGGGTTTGCGCTGGTTCTGCAGTTGCGAAAGTGGCTTGCCACTTACACGAAATACTTCCAGTGCGCGCAACAGACGCTGTGGGTCATTCTTGTGAATGCGTGCGGCGGACACCGGGTCAACTCTGGCAAGCTCTGCATGCAATGCATCCCATCCATCACGGTCAGCCTGTGCCTGCAACGCTGACCTGACAGCGCTGTCGGACTCTGGCAAATCAGACAATCCGTGCCACAACGACTTGAAATACAGCATGGTGCCGCCAACCAGTAATGGTATCCGGCCGTTGGCGGTAATCGCTGCGATCTCGCGCTGCACATCTTCCAAAAAACGTGATACCGAATAAGTTTCCCACGGATCAATGATATCGATCAGTGCATGCGGCGCCACGTTAAGTGTGGCAGCATCTGGTTTCGCAGTACCGATATCCATACCGCGATAGATCAGCGCAGAGTCAACACTGACGATATCAACCGGTAGTTGCTGACACAGTTCAACCGCGAGCCCGGTCTTGCCCGACGCAGTCGGTCCAAGTAAACATAGTACTGGTATGGGTGTGGCACTCATGCGTTACGCACGATCAACGGCCTCGCATAAACAGCGCGTCGAGTTCTTTCACACTTAACTCAACCCATGTCGGTCGGCCATGGTTACACTGGCCACTGTTGGGTGTGCGCTCCATGTCGCGCAGCAGAGCGTTCATCTCGTGCTGCGTTAGGGCACGGTTGGCCCTGACCGAACCGTGGCAGGCCATTGTTGAAAGCAGTTTATTGATCTCTTCACGGAGTCTGTCGCTGTTACCGAACTCTGCAAAATCAGACAGTACATCGCGCGCCAGTTGCTCGGCATCAGCTTTTTGTAACTCGACCGGAATCGAGCGGATCACCAGTTCAGAAGGGCCACGCCTGTCGACGCGCATGCCTATGCTCTCGAACTGATCGCGATACTGATCGGCCAGATCGGCCTCGGCATCGCTGACGTGTACCGTGACCGGCAACAGTAGAGGTTGCGAGCGCACAGCACCGGCATCGTATTGGGCCTTTAGTCTTTCATAGGTGATGCGTTCATGTGCAGCATGCGCATCAACCATCACCAGACCGTTGCGACTTTGCGCCAGTATAAATGCACCGTGCAGATGCGCTACCGCAAAACCGAGTGGTGGAAACTCCTCGTTGTCGCCTGCTGTCGCACCGTTACTGCTTTCTTGTTTGTTATCCGATACAAGATCGCGGTACAAACCGCTCTGCTCACTGATTCCGCGTTTGCTGCCAAACACCTGCGGTGAAAACGCACCTGCTGCTGGTGGTGATGCTGGTGAGCCACGTCTGTCAGAGAGCTGATCAAACGACAGTGGTGTTTGCTCCTGCATCAGTGCACCGCTCTGCTGCGACGAAAAGTTACTATCCCCACCTGCTGCCACTGGCGCTGCACCTTGAACAGTTTCCAGTGCTTCGTTATCTGCATGTGTGGTTGCCAACACTTCTTTGATGGTGCCACCTAAAAATCCATGCACAGCACGACCGTCGCGAAAGCGCACCTCCAGTTTGCCCGGGTGCACATTGACGTCAACTTCACGCGGGTCCATTTCCAGATACATCACATAGGCGGGCTGGCGGCTGTGATACATCAGATCGCTATAAGCCTGTTTGATAGCGTGGGTCACGGTTTTATCCCGCACCATGCGACCGTTAACGTAGAAGTACTGCATATCAGCCTGGCTGCGCGAAAACGTGGGTTGCGCCACCCAGCCGCTGAGCGACAAGCTTTCACCCGGCCGCTCAAAAAATAATGCATGGCGCAAAAACTCCGCACCAAGCACACCTTTAACCCGGGCTTCACCACGCTGCTGAGTATCGCCTGCGGCTTCAGGCTGTGACGCGTTGAGCGATGGCAGATTCAACTGTTGCTTGCCATTGTGTGTCAGGGTAAAACTCACATGCCAGGCAGCCAGTGCTATCTTTCGCACTGCTGACTCTATGTGGTTATATTCCGTTTTGTCGGTACGCAGAAACTTGCGTCGTGCTGGCACATTAAAAAACAGATCACGCACTTCCACCGTGGTACCAACCTGATGCGAAGCGGGCTTGATAATAAAATCCGCCTTGCCCCCGGTGTTGCCGGTATTGCCGGTGCCAAAATCGAGACTGATCTGCTGCGCGTGCTCCTGTGACGCGGGTCTGGAGGTGATTGTAGTACGCGAGACCGCGGCAATACTCGACAGCGCCTCACCACGAAAACCGAGAGAACGCACCTGCGCGAGGTCCTCTATCGATGCAATTTTACTGGTGGCGTGCCGCTGCATGGCGATGGGTAATTCTTCGGCGCTAATACCCTTACCGTTATCGCGAATCTTTATTAATCGCACACCGCCCGCATCGAGCTCAATGTCGATACGCGTGGCACCAGCATCAATGGCGTTTTCCAGCAGTTCTTTTACGATCGAAGAAGGTCGATCAATCACCTCGCCCGCGGCGATTTGATTGATCAGGTGATCTGGCAATTGTTTTATCGGCATAACCGCCGCAGTTTACCACGCCAGGACAACGCGACGAAGGTTCAAAACCTGCGCAACACCCACCAGCCCAGCAACAGCGCGACCGGCAGCATTATCGAAATAACCAGCGCCGCAGCGAGCCAGTCCGCGCCGCGGGCGAAGTGTCCAAGGCCTGCGTAGATGGCGGCGATACACAGATTGGCGACACTGACGGTCAGCCAGAATCGAGGTGGCGACATACGCACTACTCCGGCCACCAGCACTGATGCCTCGGCCAGCACAGGCACACCGCGAAATGCCGCCAGTATCCAGAATCCGGTACGGTCAAGCCTGTGTGTCATGGCGGTGAGTTCATCCGCATCGACAAAACGCCTGACCACCGGCACGCCAAGCAGGCGCCCGATCAGATAGCCCACCAGACAAGACAGCGTCAGTCCGACAAAGCACAGGGCGGTGCCAGCGGCCCAGCCGATCGATGCACCGGCGAATGTCATCACACCACTGGACGGCACCGGTAACAGGATATCGCTGATGAGCACCAGCACCACTGTTACCAGCGCCCACAGGCTACCCTGCGACAGCGCCGAGCCGGTCAGCAGATTATCGGTAATCCAGCGCTCGCTTTGCTCACCAACCAGCGCAAACGGTATTACCGGCACCAGCAGTGTAATGGCAACCAACAATACAAATTTAAGTACCCTTGAGCCGGATTTTTCAGATGCATTCAATAGTGGTTCAACTCCCTAACCGTTTACGGGCTTCAGGTCGCCGATGCCAGAGCAAGTTCCTGCGCCCGAATCGCAAGCTCCATCACCTTGAAGCAGTGCTGCTGGCTCATTGCCGTTTCGCTGCGGTCGCGGATGTCGTTAACCAGCTGCTGGTAATAAGGCAGCGGCTGCGCAGAACAATCAATGCGCTCAACCCCGTTATTGTCCGTAACGAACAGGTGATTAGTTCCTTCCTTACCGGCTATATCAACATACTTGCGCAGCTCGATATACCCGTCGGTGCCTAGCAGCATCAGGCGGCCATCACCCCACGTGGGCAGTCCGTCAGGCGTGTACCAGTCGACCCGAATGTAGCCGTGTGAATGCGCGTTGCGCAACACAATTTCGCCAAAGTCCTGCAAGTCAGGGGTTTCGGGATTGGCGTGATTCGCTATACAGGCCGAGGCAATTTCCGCATCGGTAGAACCGGTGAAGAACAAAAACTGATCGATCTGATGACTGGCGATATCGGTCAGTATGCCGCCGTATCTTGCGCTGTCAAAAAACCAGTCCGGACGCGTGGGTCGGTTCAGCCGATGCGGCCCGATGCCAAGCGTTTGCACCACCCTGCCGATGCGTCCGTCTGCAACCAGTTCAGCCGCCGTCTGCACGCAGGGCACTTCAAAGCGCTCTGAGTAGTTAACCGACCAGATCCGCTTGTGCGCAGCAGCTGCCTGTTTAATGCGCTCCAGTTGTTCAAGCGTTGTACAACCGGGTTTATCCGTCATCACATCCTTGCCACAACTCATGGCGCGCACAGCAATATCAGCCCGATCTGACGGAATGGCAGCGGTCACGATCAAATCAATGGAATCGTCTTCAAACAACGCATCGGCATCATCAACGCGCGTTAGCTGAGGATAACGTTTGATAAAACCTTCAAGCGGTTGAGGATCACCGTCGGTCCAGTACCCGGCGCATTCACAACCTAGCTCAAGCAGTCGTCCAACCTGTTCATAGATATGGCGATGGTCGAGTCCGATCGCAGCAAATTTCATAACAAGT